>NZ_JAQNDK010000006.1:0-207500 GCF_028368935.1 Sorangium aterium
AGAGCGCGTCGGCGGCCACCTCGGGCTGGAAGATCGGTGTGGCTTGTAGGGGAGGCGCGACTTCGACCAGAGGAACTGCGGCGTGTTCATCGCGGGCAGGTGCACCATGCTCACGCGCACGCGGCTCCTGTCGTGGAACAGCTCGCTGCGCAGCGACTCGGTGAAGCCCACGATCGCGTGCTTGGACGCGCAGTAGGCCGACTGGAGCGGGATGCTCCGGTGAGCGAGCGCGGAGCTCGCCTGGACGATCGCGCCGTGATCGCGGGGGAGCATCCGCGAGAGCGCCGCGAGCGTCCCGTGCACATAGCCGAGGTAGTTGACCTTCATGACGCGCTCGTACTCCTCCGGTCGCGTCTCCTTCACCGGCGAGAAGACCGACGTCATCGCGACGTTGATCCAGGCGTCGATCGGGCCGAAGCGCTCCTCGACGGCCGCGGCCGCGGCCTCGACCTGCGCGAAATCGGCGACGTCGGTCGGCAGGACGAGCGCGCTCGCCCCGGCGTCCTCTGCCTCGCGCCGCGCCCCCTCGAGCCCGTCGAGCCCGCGCGCGACGAGGCCGATGCGCGCGCCTTCGCGCGCGAACCGCCTCACCGTGGCGCGCCCGACGCCCGCCGACGCCCCCGTGATCACCACGACCTTTGGCCGCCTGCCTCCGTCCATTCCCATCGTGCTCTCACCTCGCCCGCGGCGTTAGGCAACGTGAATGCCACCCGGCGAGTCAGCGACCGCGAGGGGAGCTCACGGCCCGCAGAGCTCCGGGTTCGGCGGCGGCGGCGCCGGGTACGCGTCCGTCGCCGTCTTTGCGAACTGGCACGCGAGATCGTCCGGCTGACACCCCGCCTGGGAGATGCACGCGCCGCTCTCGTCCGTCCCCTGGCACAGGCACTCCTCATCTCCCGGGTCGCAGATCTCGACGAGCTCCATCATCCCTTCGTCCTCGTGGTTCAGCTTGTGGCAGTGCAGCACGAACTGTCCCGTGAACCTCCGGGGGTTCATGATCACGTCGCGCGGCCCGTCCTCGGCCTGGACCCACATCGTGTCCCGCCAGTGGGCGAAGTTGGGCTCCTTGTTCGATTTGTTGGGGCACACGAGGAACGGGTTGATGTGGATATGGAACGGGTGCCCGTCGAACGCGCGGATCTCCCAGCGCTCCGGGCTCCCGGCGGTCATGACGCGATCGCTCCGGTAGCCGCGGGCGCGCCGCTCGTCGAACTTGCGGCAGCTGATGTTCGGATCCGGGCAGATGCACACAGGGGCGTCCGGATCGACCTCGTGCGGGTGCTCTCCCGGGTCACATGACATGAGCGCCACATCGCTGCTGAGATCGGGCGGCTTGCTCCCCGGCGTGGGCACGAGGAGCACCACCTTCTGGTGCACGGTCTCGACCGAATCGCAGCTCACCTCCATCTGCTCGCCGTCGACCGTGCCCGTCCACGAGGTGGGCGGCGCGAGCGCGGCCACGTCCGCCTCCGCGGGCAGGTTCACCTCGGTGGGCTCGCCCGCGCCCGGGTCCACGTCGACGATCGCGATCACGCTCCCCAGGAGATCGTTCGGCCGGCGCCCGACGAGGCAGAGCGTCTGCTTCCCTTCAGGCATCTTCACCATCACGTCGGCGCGGTACCCGGGAGAGACCCACACCGTGTCGCTCCTGTAGAACTGCGGGAGCGTCAGCCCGTCGCGCGCGATCTGCGTGGTCTCGATGGGCGTCTTGTCGAAGTCGGAGCACGAATCGTCCTTCGCGACGTGGAGCTTCATCCCCATCTCGTCCGGGCTGCCCGCGTAGACCATGCGCCAGCGCTCCACCTGCCCGGGGGGCGTCGTGAGCCGCGGCCTGAGCTTGCCGTTGATCAGCGTGGCCCGGAGCGACTCGACGGCGAGGAAGTCGGTCACCGACAGGTTGTCCTCGGTGCACTCCTCTCCCTCCTTCAAGGGCACCGTGTTCTCGTGATCGATGGGCACCTGCGTCATGACCATCACCCGCTCTCTGGCCTTGGCGATGCCGGGCAGCTCGTCGAGCGCGCCCTCGATGAGGAGCGCCCCGGCGGCCCCATCCATGACCTGGATGGCCGTGGAGCCGTGGATGTGAGGGTGGTACCAGTCCGTGCCCTCGTGGTGGATCCCGTCCTCGTCCAGGTCCCAGCGGTACCGGGCGCTCTCTCCCGGCCCCACCTCGTGCAGCACGTGGTCGCCGAAATACCTCCCTTCGGGCGCGCAGCCGTCCCCCTCGCACGGGTCCGCGGGATCGTCCGTCGCGAAGTTGGGCTGCACGTGCAGGCCGTGGCCGTGCAAGTTCGTCAGGTTGAAGTCGTGGCACGACCTGCTGCCATGGCCCATCATGCTCGCGATCTCGCGGAAGTCGCTCTTCGTGAAGTCGTTATGCAGGTTCACGTGGACCTTGCGATCCTCGCCCTTCGGAATGCGGATCGTGGGGCCGCTCGTCATTCCGTTGTACGCGCGGAGACAGAACCGGCGCCCGTCGATCTCGACCTCGCTCGGGCCGAAACGCAGCTCGTACGCTCCATCCGCGCCCGGCTGGAGCTCGGGGGGGTCCTCGTATGTGGACGTCGGCCGCGGCGTCGTGCTCGTCGTGCTCGTCTCCTCGCCTCCGCCGCAGCCTGCGAGCGCCGCGAGGGAGAGGGTTAGCGCCGCGAGCGAGCCTGTGCGCCTGAGCGTGTGCGAATCGTCTCGTGCCATCGACTTGTCTCCTCCTTCCGCGACACTATCGAGCGGCGCCGCATGTGGATGGCCGAAGACGGTCACCCCTGGCTAGAATGCGGACAGTGGCAGGGTGTATGGACCTCGAAGAGCTTCGCGCCTTCCTCGCCGTGGTCGAGGCCGGCTCCTTCCTGGGCGCGGCCCGCGCGCTCGGCTCGTCGCGCACGACGCTCCGGCGTCAGGTCGCGTCGCTGGAGGCGCGCGCCGGCGTCCTCCTGCTCGAGAGCGTGCGGAACGGCGTCGTGCCGACCGAGGCCGGGCAGGTGCTCGCCCGGAAGGGGCGCGGCATGGTGCAGGAGGCCGCCGCGCTCCTCGCCTCGATCCGGGAGGTGGGCGACGCGCCCTCGGGCACCCTGCGGGTCATCCTGCCCGTGGGGCTGCCGCCGCACATGATGACGCCGCTCTTCGCCGCCGTTCGGAGCGCGTATCCGAGGCTCCACGTCCACTGCCGCTTCAGCAACGATCCGCTGGGGGAGGCGCTCACGGACATCGACATCGCTGTCCACTTCGGCGAGGACGCGCCGAGCGGACACTGGATATCGCACGTCGTCCTGCGCGTCCGCGAGTGGCTCATCGCCAGCCGCGCGTACCTGGAGAAGCGCGGCACGCCACGGACGATCGACGATCTGAAGCACCACGAGCTGTTCGCGTGGCAGGCCCCGGGCGAGGACGCGCGCACCTGGCGGACATGGCGGGGCGCGCCCTTCACCGTCCAGCCGGCCCTCATCGCGACGGACATCCACTTCATCCGGCACTGCTGCATCTCCGGCCTGGGCATCGGCCTCGTCCCCGACGCGCTCGTGCCCGACCCCGACGTGGGGCCGGGCGTGCTCGTGCCCGTGCTGCCCGACGTGGTGGGGCAGGAGCGGCCCGTGCGGCTCAGCGTCCCGGGGGCGCTGTCGGAGATACCGAAGATCAAGGTGTTCATCGGGCACGTGCGCGCGTCGCTCGGGAAGCTGTAGCGGGGCGCCGATCGGAGCGCGCCGCCGCTGCGCCCTGCGCTCACGTCCTCTCAGCCCCATCCTCCACCTGCTGTTGCGAACGGACGGTAACCCGCCCTATACTCCGCGTTTGGCTTGATGGCGCGTCACACGGCCCCCGATCCCGAGACCCTCAGCGATCCCGCGCGCGCCGCCGCCGCGGCCGTGCTCGACCCATCCGGGCGATGACGCCGGCGGAGCTGATTCACTATCTGGAGGAGTGCCGCGCGCTCGCAGCCGCGGAGATCCGGCGCATCATCCCGGCAGACCAGCGCTCCGGCGCGGCGCTGTATCAGCTGATGCTCGACTACCCCCTCCGGGAGGCCAAGGGACTCAGGCCTGCGCTCTGCATCGCGACGTGCCGCGCGCTCGGCGGGAAGCTGGAGTCAGTCGTGCGCTCGGCGGCCGTGCTCGAGCTCTACCACAACGCCTTTCTCATCCACGACGACATCGAGGACGAGTCGCTGATGCGCCGCGGCGGCATGACGTTGCACCGCGCCCACGGCGTACCGATCGCGGTGAACGTGGGCGACGCCATGCTCGCACTCTCGCTCCAGCCGCTCCTCGACAACATCGGCGTCATCGGGCTGGGCCCCTCGCTGCGCGTCCTCCAGGCGGTGGCGCGGATGACGCGAGAGTCGGTGGAGGGGCAGGCCATCGAGCTCGACTGGGTGCGCCGGGAGGTGTGGGACCTCTCGGACGACGATTACATCCACATGGTGGAGCAGAAGACCTGCTGGTACAGCTTCATCACGCCCGTCGTGCTCGGGGCGATCACGGCGCGCCTCGAGCCGGTGCGCACCGAGCGGCTCTCCGAGTTCGCGCGCAGGCTCGGCGTCGCGTTCCAGATCCAGGATGACGTCCTGAACCTGGCCGGCGACGTGGGCGAGTACGGCAAGGAGATCGGCGGCGACCTCTGGGAGGGCAAGCGGACGCTGATGCTGCTTCACATGATGCGCCATGCGACGCCGGAGGAGCGCGCCGAGGCGGCGCGGATCCTGTCCCTGGCCCGCCCGCGCGGCACGGAGGGGGAGCCGGCGGTGCCTCCGGTGATCGATGCGACGCTCGCGCGGCTGGTCGACCGAGGAGAGCTGACCACGGCCGGGCGGGATCAGGTGTGCGCCGCGGTGGAAGAGGCGCACCGCGGCGGCGACACCGTGAAGACCACCGAGCAGGTGCGCTTTCTTCAGGAGCTGATCGCGCGATATGACAGCATCGAGCACGCGCGGGCGGTGGCGCGCGCCTGGGTGGAAGAGGCCCAGCGCGCGCTCGACGCCTGCAAGGGATGGTTGCTGCCCTCTGCGCACCGCGATCTCCTGGAGGCCCTGGTCTCGTATGTGTTCGAACGCGTCAGGTGAGTGATGGAAGAGATCTTTCGGATGTTCGCGGAAGCCTATCGCGCCAGCGTGGCGCATCCGTTCCTGGGAGGCTCGCTGTCGGGAGCGCCGTTTGCGGGAGCTCCTCGCGGAGCTCCGCTGCCGGGGCCGTCGGGCGGCGAGCCGGCGGCGGCGGAGCACGCAGGTGCGTCGCCGCCGGGCCCCGCTGGCAGCCCATGGGGGGTCGCACCTGCGCCAGGACTGCCGCATTCGCCCTCGATGTTCGACTGGATCCGCGTCCAGGCGCTCATCTACGAAGAGGTGCGGCGCATCCACGACCTCCTTGTCGAGCGCCTGGTCGCGCCGGCTTTGCACAGCTCCGCGCGAGGGCCGGATGGTGCCGCCGGGGCCGTGCCGCCCGAGGGGGCGACGGCCGATCCGCGCGAGCGCGAGGTCGTCGACGTCTTGTGCCGGGCGCAGCTCCTCCTGTTCCGGCACCCCGTCGCGGCACAGGCCGCCTTTTCTACCCTGATCGCCGAGGGGAGGCGGTTCGCCGCGACCCCGGAGGGCGCCGCGTGGACGGCGGCGCTCGCGTCCTCGGATCTGCTCCGCCACGGCCGGCGTGTGTGGGATGCGGTGTCGCTCAACCTGTTGGAAGAAGATCCAGAGACCATCGTCCCCTCGGCGTACCTGGAGGCACTGCTCAGCGCCGCGAAATCCGCCGATCTCGACGGCTTGCTGAACGCGTTGCGGGACGCGCTGGGGGAGGGCGGCCGTGCCCCTGCTCGATAGCGTCCGCGACGAGTTCGCGAACCGCAATGCGCTCCTGCACCTTCTCCTGGGCGCCATCTCGATGGGCCGCAGGCTCGACGCGCTCCTCCCCGGTGCGCCGGCGATGTCGGAGCCGTCCGCGGGGGCACCCGAGAAGCGCCGCCTGCCGCCTCCGGACGGCGCCCCGCACGGCACGTCGGCAGGCGATCCCCGCGGAGCCAGCGATCAGCTCCTCTATCTGGTGCTCGGCGCGATCTCCCTCCGCCGAGCGCTGATGGCCGAGCTCGAACCCCTGCACGCCGCGCACGCCGCGGCCGTGCGGCAGGGCGCCGCGGGAGCGCAGGATCCCGCGGGACAGGCCGCGACGCTGCGGGATCTGCTCCGGTGATCCCCGCGCCGCCCTTCCCCGTGCCGTCACCGGAGATCACCGCCGCGCTGCCCGGGATCGATTACTTCCGGCGCTCGCCGTCGCGCCTCACCGGCAGAGCCGATCACAAGGAGTGGCAGCACTTCCTGGTCCACACCGAGGCGGCTCACCTGCTCGTGAACTTCAACCTCACCGACGATCGCTGGGCTCGTGACGCGGTGCGCGCCGAGACCGCGCGGCTCATCGTGCTCGCGCGCGTCGGCGCCGGATGGGACGGCGAGATGGACCGCTTCGAGGAGACCGACGTCGAGGTGATCCCGGGCGGCATGAGCGCGCGCTTCGGCAGGAACGCGATGGGCTTCGAGGGCGGGCGGTACATGCTCTCGATCGCGCTGCGCGGCCGCCCGATCGCGGCCGAGCTCGAGCTCGTGCCGACGACCTTTCCCGCGCGCTGGTTGAATCAGCCGCTCTCGCGAGACAGGTACCTCTCGTGGGCGTTCGTGCCCCGCCTCATGGCGCGTGGCACCCTCTCCATCGGCGGCCGCGCCGAGCGCATCGAGTCCGCGCCCGCGTACCACGATCACAACTGGGGGCGCTTCCTCTGGGGCGACGATTTCTCGTGGGAGTGGGGCTCGGCGTTGCCGTGGGACGCGGGCAACGCGTGGAGCCTCGTCCACGTGCGGATGGCAGACCGCGGCCGCTCGGTGGTGCGCTATCAGGGGCTGTTCCTCTGGCGGGGCGCGCACCCGTTCCGGATCTTCCGCGACGAGGAGATGAGCGTGACCCACGACGGCTGCTTCGATCTTACGAGGCCGCTCAAGATTCCACGCGTCATGGCGATGCTGTCGCCCGGCACGGCGAGCGACGTGCCGCGGCGGATGGAGGTGCGCGCGCGTGGCGGCGGCGACGACCTCCGGGTGTGCTTCGAGTCGGAGGACGTCGCTCAGGTGGTGATGCCGAGCGAGCAGGATCTGGAAGGGGTCGTCACGCTGAACGAGGTGAGCGGGCGGGTCACCGTGGAGGGGCGCGTCCGCGGCATGCGCGTCGAGATGGAGGGCCCCGGTGTCTTCGAGTTCATCCGCGACTAGGGGCTCCGTGGCGGCGCTGCTCGACGAGTCGTTCGCGACGCTGGCGAGGGAGCTGCCAGAGGCCTACGCGCGGATGTGCGCGCGGTTCGCCGGGAAGACGGTGCGGATCGAGGTGGACGGCGAGCGCTTCGTGGCCGCCTTCGAGAGCGCAGCGGCGCGCGTGCGCCGGGTGGGCACGGAGGACGACGTGGGCGCCGACGCGTCGATCACGACGAGCCGGCGAGCGATCCGGGACGTGCTCGAGGCACGGCGGTCGCTCTCGGACGCGGTGCTCGCCGACGAGGTGGAAGCGGTGGCGCCGCTCGACAGCCTGGTGGAGGTCCTCGCCGGTCTATCGATGTACGTGCACGGCGCTGTGCGGTGTCCGTCGTTCCCGCGGCTCCTAGAGCGGTTTCAGGGGCTGCTGGCGGGCGACGAGGAAGTGTGAGACTCCAGGAGGAGCGAGGCGGCGCCCTCCGCGGCCCCGAGCAAGCGACCTTGCACGACGATCCCGCTGCGACGAGGCTTCCATGACGAACGTTGCAAATTCCGGTCTTCGAGAGAGCGAGCAAGAGGGCGCCGCCGAGGCCGGCGGCCATTCCGGTCCGCGCGTGACCGTCTACGGCGCTGGCATCGCCGGCCTCACCGTCGCGCACGAGCTGGCTGAGCGTGGTTTCAAGGTCCGTGTCGTCGAGCGCGAAGAGGCCTACGACAGGCGCGGTGAGCTGCGCATGGCCATCGGCGGAGTCGCTCGCACGCACTATGCGGCGGCGCGTCGCGACGATACCGGCAGGCCAAAGCCTATCCGGTGTACAAGCGAGCTCCGGACGGCGGAGGCGCGCCTCGATCCGGTCCGCAACCACCACGAGGCCGCTAGCGAACCCGGCGATGCGGACGACGAGCAGGTCGTGCGCGTGCACGCGAGCGCGTGGCGCCCGGTGGCCGTCCAGTTCGGGGTCGGGACCGACGAGCTCATGACCGGTCAGGACGAGGTGTTGAAGACCGAACTGGAGAGGTTCCTCCAGCACACGGACGACGAGGGGCTCCACCGGATTACCGTGACAGGGTATGTCGACGCCGAGCGGTCCAAGGCGTCGCACGGGAACGCTGCCGGCGACGCGCTCCCGGCCGACAAACGCGGGGCCACGGCGCTCGCCGAAGCGCGGGCGCTCGTCGTCAGGCAGCGCGTCGAGGAAGTGTTGGCGGGCGCTCGCTGTGGATACCGAGGCCAGTTCCATGTCGAGCTGCGCGCCGCACGTCCGGGAGAGCTCGCGGCCTCTGCCCTCGGCGAGCTCGTCGAGCACAACCGCATCGCCGTGGTCGACGTGCGCCGCATCATGCTTCCCGGCGAGCACGGCTTTCGATTCTTCCCCTCTTACTACAACCACGTGTTCGACTCGATGCGCCGGATTCCGTTCCTCGACGCGGAGGGGCAAGCGACCGGCCGCACGGTGTACGACAACGTGATGCCGACGCCCAACCAAGGCATCGCCCAGAATGGGCTCAGTCCGCTCATCCTGCCGCGCTCACCCCCGGGGTCGGCCTATGAGCTGAAGGAGCGCTTCTCGGTGATGCGCGAGCTGGGCTACACGCCGCTCGATATCCTGCAGTTCATGCTGAGGACGGTCAGGTACATGTGCACCAGCTCGAAGCGACGGGCAGCGGAGCTGGAGAGGATCTCCTGGTGGGAATTCCTCCAGGGGTACAATCCCGCGAATGGTACGTTGAGGTACAGGTACAGCGAGCGATTCACGCGGGACATCACGACACAGGCGCGGGCGCTCGCTTCGTTCGACGCGGTGTGGGGGGACGCGCGGACGTGCGGCAACACCTGGGTCCAGCTGTTCTTGAACTGGCTGCAACCGGCCGCGAAGGTCGACGGCACGCTCAACGGCCCCACGAGCGAGGCGTGGCTCGACCCGTGGAAACATTACCTCACGACGCGGCTCGATGTCGAGTTCGTGCAGGGGACGCTGGTCCGTGTCGAGTTGAAGGAGGAGAACGGGCGGCAGACAGTCGTGCCTCATGTGCGGCTGCTCAACGAGGCCGACGACGAGCGCGGCCCCGGGCCCCAGCGCGCTCTCTCGGACTACTACGTCATCGCGACGGATCCCAAGACTGCAGAGGAGGTGACCCGGGATCTCCGTGCTGCGCCCGATGGCCGCGGCCGGATCGGCGTCCCGCTCGGCTTGGATGGATTCACGACGCGGGTGCGTCCGCAGCCTCCCACGGAGGGGCCCGGCAAGGCACGCAGCCCGTCAGGCAAGTACGGTCTCGAGCTCTGGGATCGATTCCAGACCATGTCCGGCATCCAGTTCTTCTTCAAGAACGAAGATTTCAAGCTCAACGACGGCTATGTCTTCTTCAACAAGGCGGCGTGGGCGCTGACCTCGATCAACAGCGTCCAGTTCTGGACCCAGCGGCCGACTGCGCTGCGCGACGGCTTCACCTCGCTCATCAGCGTCGACCTCTGCGACTGGGGCGCGAAGGCCGATGGCGGCGAGGTGGCCGGCAAGTCGATGTGGGAGTGCACGGCGAACGAGATCGCCGACGAGGTCTGGCGCCAGCTCACGACGGAAATCAGGCTCGTCGCTCCGCCCGGGCACCTCGGGAGCCCGTTCGTCGGCCTTCCGCCGAACCCTACCTGGTTCCACATCGATCGGAACATCGAACTCGGGACGGCGCCGCCCGACGTCGGGCGCCCGGTCAGCAACCGGACACCGTACCTCGTGCCCATCAAGGGCGACTGGCACAACCGGCCGGGCGCCCAGCCTTGGGACCCGAGCCCGGCAGCTTTCAACCTCCCGCCGGAGCACCCGGAGGAACGGCGGCTCGATGGCGCGTGGCAGGCGAGGCACGGCGGATACCTCGTTCACTGGGACAAACTCGTCTTCGCCGGCGTCTACCTCAAGACATTCACCCGCATGACGACCATGGAGGCCGCGAACGAATCCGGCCGGCATGCCGCGAACGCGATCCTCGATCATTGGCTCGCCACGTCCCCCGGGAGGTGGTCGCCGCCGCACCAGGAGGCTGCGCGAGCGCGCGCGGAGGAGGACGAGGCGAAGCGCATCGAGGAAGCACGGCATATGCGATCGAGCGTCTTCTACACGGCGACTCCACGCGGCGACTACTCCAAGATCTGGAACCCGGAGCGCTGGGAGATGCCTGAATTCCTGCTGGCCAAGCAGGTCGACGAGCGGTACTTCGACCTGGGCCTACCGCACCCGTGGGACATGTGGGGTGTGGAGACGATCCCGTCGCTCCTCTCCCATACCCTCAACGCCACGATCGCCGGCGCCGCGCCGGACACGCGCGGCGCCTCCCCCCAGGACTCGATCGAGGCGGCGTTCGAGACCATGCTGCGATCCATCTACCCCGAAGGTGGTTGGGTCGCGATGCTCGACGTTTTGCGCAGGTACTGCCGCGAGATCGACAGGCAGACGCACAAGACTGCTCAGGCCGCGCGCGGCGGGTCGAACCCATGATCCGCGCGCCGCTACCCGCGGAAGATCAGCCGTGAACGACGGGATTCGACTCTACCTCATGCACCAGCTGGCGCTCTCCTTGCATTGGTGGAACGCGGTCGTGTTTCAGCCGGCGATCTACCGGAAGAAGCTTGGCCTCTACGTGCCCGCGACGCTCGGCGCGCCGCCGGCGCCCGGCGTCCCGACGGGGGGCGGGCAACGGCTCACGCTCCAGCACGACGAGCCTGATCTGCTCTCGGCCGAACCGGACGACTACGAGGGTGTGCGGGAGTTCGATGCGCACTCGGCGGATTACGACGCTCTCGTCCGCCCCTTTTCCGATCCGATCGTCGCCGAGATGATCGGGCTCCTCCGGCCGCACCTGGCGCGGAACGCGCGGATCCTGGATCCGTCAGCCGGGCCGGGGAGCGCGGCGATCCAGCTCTCGTGGCTGGTCCCCGAGGGGGAGGTGATCGCCGCCGATCTCTCGCGAGGCATGGTGGAGACGGCCCATCGCAACGCGCGGGCGGCGGGGTGTCGGAACATGGCGTTTTTCCAGGCCGACGTGGCGCGGCCTCCGGCCGCGTTCGAGGGCTATTTCGACGCGATCTTCTGCTGCCTGTCGTTTCACCATTATCCGGACGGAGCGGCCGCCGCGCGCGCGTTCCGGGCGGTCCTGGCGCCGCACGGGAAGGCATTCATCGCCGATCCCGGGCCCGCCTGGTTCATCGAGCTTGCCCGGACGATCTCGGTGCTCGCGGATCCGGGGTTCGTCCAGCACCGGACGGGGGAGGAGTTTCAGCGACTGTTCACGGAGGCGGGGTTCTCGTCGGTATACTGGGTCGAGGCGCTGCCAGGGATCGGGGTGACGATCGCGTCGGTCTGACGGTCTGACGGGTTGACGCGCCGGCGGGTACGTCGGTTGCTGACGTTGGGAGTGGGGGCCATGGCAAGACACCACCGGAAGATCGCGATCTCGTGCGCGGCCGCTGCGATGGCCGTGACGGGCTTCGCGGGAACGGCGCGCGCGCAGATCGCCGACGCGGTCTACGAGGACGTGAGGGAGATCATCGAGGATCTGATCCAGCGGGAGGTCGCCGAGGCGGTCGCCCCGAACCTGGTGTGCCAGACGGCGCGCCTGGCGAGCGTGGATCAGCGCCTCGAAGAATACGCAGGGATCCTCGACAAGCTCGAAGACGCGGCGGCGGGCCCCGAGAAGGACGCGCTCGAGAAGCGGCGCGACGCGCTGAAGCCCGTCCTGCGGAGCGGGTTCCCGATCCTCACCTATTTCCCCCTCACGCTCCAGCGGATCTTCCGGCGGCAGTTCAGCGCGATCCGGACGAGCGTCACGGACGAGGTCGCGGGCTTCGCGGGGCACATGGTCTATGTCGGGCTGACGTCGAACGAGGGCCAGATAAAGAAGCCGCAGGGGACGCAGAGCATCGAGCTCCTGCACAAGTTCGCGAGCGCCGACGACGCCCGCGCCGAGCGCGCGGCGGCGAGCAAGCTGACGTGGACGAGGCTCGACCCGCAGTCGTTGAACACCTGTGTCTCCGTGCTCAAGGAGGAGCTCGCGTCGGGCGTCACCGACGCTGGCGCGCCATCGCCGCTCGAGAAGGACTGCGGCGCGAGCGCCGCGTCAGGGACCAGCTACGCGTGCGAGCTCGCGTTCGCCGTCCGCGCCATTCTCCAGAGGAAAGACGCCCTGGCGGAGGAGCACTTCATCAGGGCAGCCGCGGTCGTGGTCGGGGCGACCGCGGCGAAGGCCCTCGAGGTGACGGACGACGCCGCGAGGAGAACACTCCTGGACGAGGCGGTCCTGGTCACGCGAGACGTCCTGCGCGGCGGCAAGACGCTCGACGAGATCATCCCTGTCCTCTTGTCTGCCGTGCCCGCCGCGTCCGCCGCCGGGGAGGCAGACGCCGCCGCTCGGGCCCGGGAGCTGCGCTCCAGGTTGAGCAACCTCGATCGCCTCCGGGTCCAGTGGAACATCGGCACCCGGGGCGGCGCGAGCAACCTGGAGCTCGTGAGCTTCGTGAACGTCATCGGCGGCGCCGGCGGCGCGCTCCGCGATCTCTGTGACAGGGACCTGATCGGCCAGGTCTGCGCTCAGATCGAGCGACAGTCCTCGGCGCTGACGAAGATCGGCGACCTCCAGGCGGACCTCTGGCCGGCGATCCGGCTCGCTGGCCAGGGCGAGTACGGGGAGGCAGCGAGCCGCGCGATCAGGACGTTCTTCTCCTCGCGCCCCGGAGGCGAGGGGGATCAGGTCGAGATCTACCGGCGCTTCGCCGAGGCGGTCCTCGTCTACGTGCTCGCGACGGCCAACGACAAGGTACCTTCGGACGCCGACCGCGCCGCGTTCCGGGAGGCCTCCGTCGAGGTGCTCCGGGAGCTGGGCACGGGGGGCGGCATGGATCGCCCGTGGGGTCACGCCTTCTACAGGCCCGACATGGGGCTGCGCGTGTCGTGGAGCCCGAGCTACATCGACGGCGAGGGCGGATCGCCGAGGATCGTGCCGTCCGCGAACACCATCAACCTGCGCGGCGTCGTGCGTTATACGGATGCCTATTATCTCGCCCTCCAGCCCTCCTTCATCGACCTCCTCGCCCCGCTGAGCGAGCTCGCGCTCCGGCGCTCGGAGGCGGTCGAGTACGAGGATTCGGGCCGCGTCCTCCTGAACGCCGTGACCCCTCGGATCGAGGTGATGGTCGGCGTGCCCGCCCTCTCGAAGCACCTCGTCGTCTCCGGCGGCGCTTCCCTGCGCTTGGCGGCGCCCTTCAAGAAGAAGGATCAGGAGGGGTGCGACGGCACCTGCTATCGCTACAAGTTCCTCTGGAACAGGAAGGCCGATGTCGTCTCGGACCCGGCTGGGCTCGGGTTCATCGAGTTCGGCTTCGGGGTCAAGTACCTGCTCTGAAACACCCCCTCGAATCCTCCGGGGGAATCCACAGGGAGGCAGGGAGTCGAGGAGAAAAATCCCAGATTTCCCCGTCTCCCCGGCTCTCTGTTCAATCTTGCGCCGAAGATGCCGGGGCGCGGAGGGACTGAAACTGTATACTTGACAGTTGTAGTGTCTCGATGTAAGGTGCTCCTCGTGATGACGTACAAGCTCGACGAGCTCGCGGGCGAGGCGGGGGTGGCGCCGCGCACGGTGCGGTATTACGTGCAGCGCGGGCTCCTTCCGGCGCCGGAGTTCCGCGGGAAGGACACCTCCTACGGGCGAGAGCACCTCGCGCGGCTCCGCGCCATCAAGGTCCTCCAGCTGGCGCACTTGCCGCTCGAGGAGATCCAGGCGCGCCTCGCGGGCGCGGGCCTCGACGAGATCGAGCGCATCGCCGCGGGGGCGCCGCCGCGCGATCCGGACGTGCGCTGCGCCGCCCCGGAGGAGGTCGCCGCGGCTCCGCCCGTCGGCTCCGGCGCACAGCGCGGCGAGCGCTGGGAGCGGGTCGAGATCGCCGACGGGGTGGAGCTCCACGTGCGGACCGACGCCCCGGAGCGCTCGCGGCGCATCGCCCTCGATATCGAGTCTCGCTACACAACCCTTGCCCCGAAAGGCTCGCGATGAACCCCTCCCACGATCCTTCGCACCCGTCGCCGATCTCGTGCCTTCGCTCCTCCGAGGGCCACCCGGTCCCCCTGCTCGGCGTCTCCCTCTCGGGCGAGGTCCTCGGCGGCGCGGCGCGGCTCGTCGTGCGGCAGCGCTACCGGAACGAGGAGCGCCGGCCGATCGAGGCGATCTACACCTTCCCGCTCCCGGGCGAGGCGAGCATCGCGGGCTTCGCCATGGAGTGCGCCGGCCGCCGGCTCGAGGGGGAGGTCAAGGAGCGCGAAGAGGCGTTCCAGGCCTACGACGAGGCGATCGCGACAGGCCACGGCGCGGCGCTGCTCGACGAGGAGCGGCGCAACGTGTTCACGGCGAGCGTCGGCAACCTCCTTCCCGGGGAGGAGACGGTCGTCGAGGTCGCGTTCGTGCAGGCGCTCACGGCCGACGAGGGGGCGCTGCGGCTCATGATCCCGACCCTCGTCGCGCCCCGCTACATGCCGGGCGCGACAGGGGGCGACCGGACCGCGCACGGCGTCCACGCGCCCACGGGCGACGTGCCCGACGCCGACCGCATCTCCCCCGAGATCGCGCGGGTCGACTACGGGATCACCGTGGATATCGTCTTCGACCTCGGGCGCGACGTCGCGATAGAGAGCCCCTCGCACGCGCTCTCGGTGCGCCGCGAAGAGGGGTATCGCCAGCGGGTCTCGCTCCGGAACGACAAGGCCGCGCTCGATCGCGACATCGTGCTGCTCGCGGCGGGCGCGCCCGGCGTTCAGGCAGGTGTGGTGTGCGACAGGACCCCTGGCCAGGAGGGGACCTTTGCCCTCACCGTGGTGCCGGACCTCTTCGACACGCATGCGCACGCGAAGCGGGCGTCGTCCCGGCGCGACGTGGTGTTCGTCGTCGACGTGTCGGGATCCATGCAGGGCGAGTCGATCGACCAGGCGAAGCGCGCGCTCCGGCTTTGCCTCCGTCACCTCGCCGAGGGGGATCGGTTCGGGGTGATCGCGTTCTCCAGCGGTTTCCGGGCGCTCGAGCCGTCGCTCGCCCCGTTCACACAGGCGACGCTCAAGGCCGCGGACGCGTTCGTCGAGGGCCTCCGCGCGGACGGCGGGACGGAGATGCTGGAGCCGCTGCTCGCGGCCA
Source organism: Sorangium aterium (assembly GCF_028368935.1). Classification (NCBI taxonomy): domain Bacteria; kingdom Pseudomonadati; phylum Myxococcota; order Polyangiales; family Polyangiaceae; genus Sorangium; species Sorangium atrum. The sequence continues at coordinate 15,380 of NZ_JAQNDK010000006.1, forward strand.
TGGGCATGCTCGGGGACGCGGAGCGAGATCGCGTGGTCGTGCTGCTCACGGACGGCCAGGTGGGCAACGAGGCGCAGATCGTCGAGCGCGTCGTCGAGCGGGGCAAGGGGGTGCGGATCTACACGTTCGGCATCGGCACGAACGTGAGCGACGTGCTGGTGAACGATCTCGCGCGCCGGACGGAGGGCGCCGCGGAGTTCATCCACCCGGGCGAGCGCATCGACGAGAAGGTCACGGCCCAGTTCGCGCGGGCGACGGCGGTCCGGGTCACCGGGCTCGAGGCGCGCTTCGAGGGGATCGACGTCGGCGAGCTCGCGCCGGCCGAGCGCCCCGCGCTCGTCGACGGGGAGCCGTGGGTGCTCTACGGTCGCTACGGGCAGCCGGGGATGGGGCGCCTCTCGCTGCGCGGGACCCTGCGCGGGGAGCGCTTCCACCTCGACGTGCCGGTCGAGCTCGCGGCGGAGGCGTCGCGGCCCGGCCTCGAGGCGCTGTGGGCGGGCGCGCGGGTGCGCGAGCTCGAGGAGTCGGAGCGCGCGCTGTCCGGCAAGCGCGCCGAGGCGATGCGGAAGCGCATCGTGGACCTCGCGGTCCGGCACCGTGTGGCGTCGAAGCACGCGTCGTTCGTCGTGATCGAGCGGCGGACGGGCGACCGGCGGGCCCATGGGCAGCCCGAGGCGCGGCCCGTGCCGGTGAGCGCGCCGGCGGGGTGGGGGATGTCGAGCCACCGCGGCCCGGCGGCGCCCGCGGTGTACGCCGCGATGTCGATGGGCGGGGGCGGCCCGATGATCGGCGGTCCGGTCGTCATGAGGGCCAGGGCCTCCGCGGCCGCTCCCGGGGCGCCCGCTCCCGCGGCGCCCGCGGCCCCGCCCAGGTCGACGCCGGCCGCGAGCGGCCTGCTGGCGCGCGCCAAGCAGCTCTTCCAGCCGAGCGCGCGGGCCGCGGCCGCGGGCGGCTCGGACGAACGGTCGGTGAGCTGGGTCGCGCCCCCGGCCGCCGCCGCGCCGGGCGGCCCCCCGCACCCGGTTCCCCCGCCGGCCCCGGCCGCCGCGCCGGCGCCGCAGCACGTGCCCCCGCCGGCCGCGGCCGTCGCGCCGGCGCCGAGCGCAGCCCCTGGAGTCCCGCCCCAGGGCCACGGCCTGGGGAGCCTCTTCGAGGAGCAGCTCGCGTCCGGGCTCTGGGAGCGCGGCGACTCGACCGATCTCGGCCGGCTCACCAGCACGGCCGCATGCCTCGCGGCGTGCCATGACCAGGGCGTCGACTCGGCCCACCCCATCTACGGCGCCCAGGTCGCCAAGGCGATCGAGGCGCTCTGCTCGCTGGCCGGGGCGCTCCTCCAGCGCGGTGGCGCCGACGGGGAGGTGGCCGCGGCGCTCGCGGCGGCCTACCTCGCCGCGAGCGGTCGGCGGCTGCGGGCGCAGGTCCGCGACGCCGTGGCGGCCGCCGCGCCGGAGGCGGTGCGCGCGCTGCTGGGCGAGCTCGGGGATGCTGCGGCGCTCAGGAGAAGGGTCGACGCGCTGCGCGGCGCATGACGGGCTCACCGCGGCCGGATGGCCGCGGCAGCCCTCGCGTCGCTCTCACGGATACGTGTCGTCCCCACCCTTCGTGCCAGCTCCCGGGCGGGCCTCGCCGGCCGGGCGGGCCGCACCGCCCGGGCGAGGCTCGCCAGCCGGCGCTGCGCCAGCCGGTGCCGCACCCGTCGGTGCCGCACCCGTCGGTGCCGCGCCTGCAGGGCGAACGGGGCCCTCTGGGAGCTGCGCTGTCCCCTCGATCACGATCTCCACGCGCGGCTCCGGCGGTTGCGCCGGGGCGCCTCCGCCCGCGTCGGCAGCCGGCAGATCGGCGAAGCTCGCCAGGCTGAGCCGCGCGAGGGGCACGCCGGCCTCCTTGGGCTGCGCCAGGAAGAGCAGCACGGCGCGCGCCTGGGCGACCGTCACGTCCCAGCCGTTGCGCCACGCCACGCCGGGCGTGCCGCTCGCCGTGTGGCCGACGATCTGGTAGCCGAGGCCCTTGAGCGGCTCGTTGCTGCGGATGATCGCGGCGATGTCCCGCAGCACCTTCTCCCCCGCCGGGGAGAGCGCGTCGCGGTTCCCCTTGAACAGGACCCGGCTCGGGATCGAGATGACCACGCGGCCGTCGCGCGGCGCGACCGTGACGTCTCCGCTGGCGACCGGCAGGAACGCCCTGAGGACGTCGCTGTCGCGCTCCGACGCCGGGCGGGCCCCGGCCGGCTCGCCGCGCGGCGGCGTCGCGCCCAGCCCGACGTCGAGGCCCGAGATCGGATCGTTCGCCCAGTGTGGATCGGCCGCGGCGCCGCCGCGCGGGCCCTGCTCTTCCAGCTGGCGGACCCGCGCCTGGCTGGCCACGAGCTCGCGCTGGAGGCGCTCGGACCGGTCGAGCTGAGCTTGCCATTCGAACTCGGTGTAGCCGCACCCGACGAGGAGCGCAGACGCGACCAGCGCGGCCAGGCCGCGCCCGGCCAAAGCGGCCCGGACAGCGCGGGGAGGGGAGACCTCGGCGCGCCCCTTCACGCTCACCTCTGCGACACCCGAAACAGGCAATTGCACTTGGCAGGCTCCTTCTCGCCCGATCATCCGGATCCATCCTCCTCGCGCCGGTGCGCTGAGCGGGCGGGAGCCTATCCGAGCGGCCGTGATCCCACAAGGCGCGGGCGGCGCTCACTCCACGTTTGGGCCAGGCTCGGGCCACATCTGGGCCAGGTTCGGGGCGCCCCCGAGCGGGGGATGCGCGCGTCGCGCGCCATCTGTCGACGCGTCGACGCGCGCGGCCCCACGTCGCGGCCGGGCCTGGGCGCGCGCCCCGGCCTCGGAGACCTCGGCAGGGGACCGGGCTGAGGGACCGATCCGGTCCGGGATCGATCCCCCTGCGCGCGGCCCCGCGCTCGCTGGGCGTGCGGGTGAGGCTGCCTACGACAGGCGCTCGTGGCCGGCGCCGTTCGGCAGCGAGGCCTGGTGCACTTTCCTGCGTTGCTCGAGCTCGGCAGAGATGAGCCGCACGAGCTCCGTCGAGAGGACGATCGCCTCCCGAGGACCATATCCATGCTTGCTCAGCTCCCGCGCGACCGACTTGGCCAGGATCTTCATGGCCGAGTCGATCTCTCCCGGCGTCTTCGATGTCGACGTCGAGAAGAGGCTCGCGGTCATCTGGGTGTCGGCGCCTCGCCCCTGGCCGTCCTCGGGCGTTCGGCGCAGCGTCGGCTCGAGCTCCGGAGGCGCCGCGCTCCGGAGCGATGGCCGATCGATCGCGTTGCTTTCGTGGTTTTCGGCCGATGCGGGCGTCGTCGTGCTCGTCGTGCTGTCCGTATGCAGCGATGTCATGTTGTGCGCGCTCACGGTGGATCCCCGTCGTCGTTGAACCGGTTTTCTCGCCTTCGTCCTTCGTTTCCGCGCGTGAGAGGTGCTATCGATGGCGAGCTCACGCCGCTCGTCGCAGCGGCAGGCATCGGTGGATTTACGTCGCGAGACGAAGTTGACGGTAAAAGCAGGAATGGCACCTGCGGGGACCGTGTGGAGGCGGACCACATTGGCCCCTGACCCCACGATAGCAGGGCTCCGATGAAAGGCATCGATCCATCGGTCGTTCGCGCGGGAACACCCATGTTCGCGAGCGCCGCCGGCGACGCGCGGCGCCTCCCGCCGCCCACGCTGCTCAGGAATCGTCATGTGGCCTGGCGAAGCCTCGTGCCGCCGCGAGCGATCTGGGCCGCTCGACACACCGGGGCTGGCGCACGATGTCCGCGCGTTCAGCGCCTGACATGGAAAACGCGGGTGGGCGCCGAGGGGCGATCGCGCGAGACTGCGACTCTGAACGTGCGCGCCAATGCTCGCCCGATGGGGGCGCCGTCCGCGCTGCGCTGCGAGCGCGAGAGATGGCTTGCCCGGGGCAGACCCGGGTGTGTCTGGCGCGCTCGCAGCGCGGGGCGCGGCGCGCCGCCGCCCGCGCTGCGCTCCGCCGGGGAGCGCGGACGCACGCGTCCACGTATGAGGAACAATCGACGTTGAGCACGGATGGCGAGTCCGGTGTTCGCTGGTTGGACACAGCTTGTTACGAATCGCGCGCCTTCCATTGACGATGTGTGTTTCCTGCGGTACTCGATGGAATCGTTGGCGGCCTGACGCTGCGGCGCCATGGGCGTCCGGATGGAATTCCGGGCTTTGTAGAGCCGACGGCGCGGTAGCGCGGTAGATCGACGCGACGTCCTTGCTTCCGTGTGCCGCTCCATGGCGCCGTTCGCTTCGGCTCGGCCGACGCCGGACGTTCCGAGTTCATCATGGCTAGGGGGGAAGTATGGCCACACTGTGCAGGCCGGAGGTCGCGGTTCCGGAGTTCATCATCACGCGGGAAGACACGCTGAAGCTGGCGGAGCGGCTGCACGCGAGAAACCCGCAGCTGAAGCTCGTGCTGCGGCTCATCAACGGCACCGGGGTGCAGAAGCGGCACATCGTGCAGCCTCTGGAGCAGGCGCTCTCTCACCCTGGTCTCGAGATCCGAAATAGAATTTACGAACGGGAGGCCAAGCGCCGGGTGCCGCCGGTGATACGGCAGGCGCTGGAGAACGCCGAGCTCACGGCGCGGGACATCGACGCCATCATCTTCGTCTCGTGCACCGGCTTCATGATGCCGTCTATGACGGCCCATCTGATCAACGCCATGGGCTTCCGGCACGACACGCGGCAGATCCCGATGGCGCAGCTCGGCTGCGCGGCCGGGGCGGCGGCCATCAACCGCGCGCACGACTTCTGCGCGGCTCACCCGCAGGCCAACGCGCTCATCGTGGCCTGCGAGTTCTGCTCCCTCTGCTACCAGCCGACGGACGATGACGTCGGATCGCTCCTGTCCGACGGCCTCTTCGGGGACGCGGTGGGCGCTGTCGTCGTCCGGGGCAGCGGAGGCACCGGCATCCGGCTGGAGCGGAACGAGGCGTATCTCATCCCGGACACCGAGGAGTGGATCTCGTACGCCGTCAAGGACACCGGGTTTCACTTCCGGCTCGACAAGCGGGTCCCCGGGACTATGAAGCCCCTCGCCCCCGTGATGCGCCGGCTCGTCGCGAGCCACGGCTGGGACGTGGGCAACCTCGACTTCTACATCGTCCACGCGGGCGGTCCGCGCATCCTCAACGATCTGTGCAAGTACCTGGAGGTGCCCCAGGAGGCGTTCCGGTACAGCAGGGCCACGCTGACGGAGTACGGCAACATCGCGAGCGCGGTGGTGCTCGACTCCCTAGGACGCCTGTTCGCGGACAGGCCGATGCCCGACGGCGCGCGCGGCGTGATCGCGGGGTTCGGCCCGGGGATCACGGCGGAGATGGCCGTCGGTTCCTGGGTGAACGATCACGGCCAGAGCAGGGGCGGAGGGCGTTCGTCCGCCGCCGCGTGACAGCGGCCCTGTCGCTCCTGCCATGTAAATCGTGTGAGAAGAGGAAGGGAAGGCTGATGACCAACGCATCGCTGAAAACTCCATCGCTGAGGTTCGCGCTCGGAGGCGACCGTCCCGTCTGCCGCATGGGCTATGGCGCCATGTACCTGACCGGGCCGGGCTACTGGGGGCCGCCGGCCGACCCGGACGCGGCCGTCCGGCTCCTGCGGCGCGCCGTCGACCTCGGGGTCAACTTCATCGACACCGCCGACGCCTACGGCCCGGACACCAACGAGCAGATCATCCGCCGCGCCCTCCATCCGTACCCGGCGGGGCTCGTGATCACCACCAAGGGCGGGCTGCTGCGCTCCGGACCGGAGGACTGGACGGTGCAGGGGCGCCCGTACATCGTCCCGTGCGGGCGTCCGGCGTACCTCCGCCAGCAGGTGGAGATGAGCCTGCGAAACCTCGGGCTCGAGCGCATCGAGCTCTATCAGCTCCACCGCATCGACCCGGCCGTACCGCTGGCCGATCAGCTCGGCGAGCTCGCGCGGCTCCGGGAGCAGGGCAAGATCCACCATATCGGGCTCTCCGGCAGCCCGAGGTCACCGTGGAGCAGCTCGCCAAGGCGCGCGAGATCACCGAGATCGCCGCCGTGGAGAACCTGTACAACGTCGCGGACCGCTCCGGGGAGAAGGCCCTTCGGTACGCCGAGCAGCACGGCATGGCGTTCATTCCGTGGTTCCCCATGGGCCACGGCGACCTCGCCAAGCCCGGCAGCGTCCTCTCCGGGCTCGCCAAGGAGCGCGGCGCGACGCCCGCCCAGCTGGCCCTCGCCTGGCTGCTGCACAGGTCACCGTCCATCCTCGCCATCCCCGGCACCTCGTCCATCAAGCACCTGGAGGAGAACTGTCGCGCCGCGGACATGAAGCTCGACGAGAGCGAGCTGGCCGCCATCGAGGACGCCGCCGCCGCCGCGAAGACGTGGCGTCCATCGACGTCGGAATCGGGGTCCGCCCACACGGAGGAGACGCCATGAGCACCCAGCAGCAAACCAGCGCCGCCCATCCGAACGTCCAGAAGCTGCGCACCCTCTACGCCGATCTGTCGCGCATCGGGGAGTTCGTCGCCGACGACATGGTCCTGCACACCGCGCACCGGGAGCTCTGCCGCGACAGGGCCGCCGGCCGCGTCGTCGGCAGGGCGGCCGCCGCCACCCACGAGCGCGAGCTGATCCGCATGACCGGCGGCACCCTGCAGATGGATGTGCAGCACATCTTCGCCAACGATCACTTCGGCGCCGCCTTCGGCTTGCTGCGGGCCCACCTCGGCGGCGCGAGCCTCGCGATGCCGTTCTGCGGGGTCTGGCGCTTCCGCGGGGGCCTGATCACGGAGCACTGGGAGAACGCGTACGACGTGGCCTCCGTGATGGCGTTCCTCGGCGACGAGAGCGGCGCCCCGCCCGCCTGAGGCGCCGAGGGGCCGCGCTACGAGGGCCTTGCCCCCTCCTTTGTCGCTCCCGCCGTCCTCCCGGATCTGCTACTGCTGCCCGCCGCGCCGGTGCCCTCCCGGGACCGGCGAGCTCCCCCGAGAGCGCGCTCGCCGCACGTCAGCCATGGCTCAAGGTTACCTCTTCCTGATCATCGCCCTCGTCTTCAACGCGACAGCGAACATCCTGATGAAGCTGGCGTCGCGGCGCGTCCCCTCGATGGAGGGGCTGTCCCTCGTCGAGAAGGCCCTCGCGCTCGTCACGAACTACCACCTCGTGCTGGGGCTCGTGCTCTTCGCGTCGAACATCCTGTTCTACGTCCTGGCGCTCAAGCGCATCAACCTGTCGATCGCCTATCCGATCATGTCGTCGGGCGGCTTCCTGCTCATCTCGGTCTTCTCGGTGTACTTCCTGCGCGAGACGCTGACGGCGCTGCAGATCGGCGGCATCGTCCTGATCGCGGCGGGGATCGCGCTGCTCGCGTACAACATCGCCTAGGCCTCCGGCCGGCCTCCGCGGCGCGACGTCGGACCGCCGGACCGGCCTGCCTCTCCGCCCTCCCTCGGCGTGGGGCCGTGGTACGGTGGCGCGCGCCTCGCGCCCGAACGCCCTCATCCCGGAGACCGCCGCCATGCGCAGCCGAACGCTCCCGCGTGCCTTGCTCGCCGTGCTCCTCGCGGCGCCCCTCGCGACCGCGTGCCACGGCGCCCGCCAGGACGCCGCGCACCCCTCGCCCGGCCGGGCCGGCGCCGCCTGCGGGCGCGGCGATCCGATGACGCGGACCGAGCTCTTCTTCGGCCTGGATCGGTTCGAGCTGCCCCCCGTGACGCAGGCGGAGTGGCAGCAGTTCGTCGACACGGCGGTCACCCCGCGCTTCAAGGAAGGGCTGACCCAGTTCGATGTCGACGGCCAGTACCTCGCGAAGACGGGGAAGCTGATCCGCGAGGACAGCCGGCTGATCATGCTCCTCCACGACGGCGGCCAGGTCGCCTCGGACGCCATCGACGCGATCCGCAAGGAATACAAGGTTCGCTTCAACCAGGAGTCCGTGCTGCGTATCGACGAGCCCGTCTGCGTCGGCTTCTGACGCCTGGGACCGCTGCTGAGGGTGGAGCTCCGCCCGCCGCGGGGACAGCGCATGTCCCGCGCGTGTCTGTTCGGAACAGCGCCTGTTCTCCCCCTTCGGCGGTCGCCTGATCGCGAAGATTCTTGACCCGCGGGGTGCTGGGAGACAGAGTTTTATTACAACTGCCAGGCTTCGGTCGGCGCATGGCCGCGCATTGCGTTGCGCGCATCCGTCGGCGTGCTCGTGCCTGGCGTTCATAACGACAAGCGTTCGACGTGAGCGCTCCTGCTCGGCTCCAACGGGAGCAAGGAGATCCCCGTGCTGATGAGGCTTCCCTGGCGGCTCGGATGGGCCATGACGATGGTGGCTGTCGTTGGGTGCTCGGGCTCCGAAGCGCCTCCTCAGGAGGAGGAGAGCGTAGTGGAGAGCCAAGATGAGGTGCGCTACGACTTCCATGCACCCGCGTCTGGAAGGACGGTGTTCGCGGACGTCGTGGCCATCGATCAGATGTTCGTCTACGACCGCCTCGGCGCGTTCAACCCTGGAGGCATGGTGTACGCGCTCCGCCGAGACGTGGTGGCCGCCGACCCGTCGAAGGCCATCGGGCCGGGCAACGCGACGCTGCGGCCGGGCAAGCGCCCGAGGCCCCTCGTCCTGCGGGTCAACGCCGGAGACAGGCTCTCCATCAAGTTCACCAACTGGCTCACGCCCGCGACAGGCGCGCTGCCGAGCACCTCGACGTCGACCCGCGACGCCTCGATCCAGGTGGTCGGGCTCCAGATCCGGAGCATCGACGCGCTCGCCGCCGACGTCGGGAAGAACGAGAGCTCGCTGGCCGCGCCGGGCGAGACGCGCACGTACGAGCTCTTCGCCGGCCGCGAGGGCACGTTCCTCATGCACAGCGGGGGCGCCACGGTCGGCTCGGAGCCCGGGCCGGGGCGGCGGATCTCGCAGACGCTGTACGGCGCTGTCACCGTCGAGCCGCCGGGCGCGGTCGCGTACCGCTCGCAGGTGACGGCGGCCGAGCTCGAGGACGCGTCCCTGAGCCCCTCGAACCCGGACGGCACCCCGCGCATCGACTACGACGCGGTCGACGCGTCCGGTCAGCCGATCCTGAAGATGATCGACGACGCCGGAGAGATCGTGCACGGCGACGTCAACGCCATCATCGCGGGCTTCGACGAGACGGAGGCCGGGTCCCCGGCCTCGGAGAACATGGGCTATTTCCGCGAGTTCACGGTGCTCTTCCACGACATCCTGAGCGTCGTCCAGCCCATCGCGGAGTACCAGGCGGATCCGCGCTACAACGGCGTGCGCACCGGCTTCGGCATCAACTACGGCGCCGCCAGCCTGGGCAGCGCCGTCTTCGCCAACAAGCAGAGGATCGGCCCGAGCAAGCGCTGCGAGGAGTGCAAGTTCGAGGAGTTCTTCCTGAGCTCGTGGGTCAACGGGGATCCGGCGCTGAACATCGACCGGGACGACGCCGGCAACGCGACAGAGGCCCTCTATCCGGACGACCCCTCCAACGTATCCCACGGTTACCTCGGGGATCCCGTCCGCATCCGGAACCTGCACGCCGGCCCCAGCGAGACGCACGTCTTCCACGTCCACGGCCACCAGTGGCTGCGGTCGCCGGGCAACGACAAGAGCGCGTACATCGACTCGCAGACCATCGGCCCGCGGGCCGCCTACACGTATGACATCACCTATGGCGGAGGCGGCAACCGCAACCTCTCCGTGGGAGACGCCATCTACCACTGCCACCTGTATGCCCATTTCGCGCAGGGCATGTGGGGGCTCTGGCGCACACACGACGTCTTCGAGGCGGGCACGCCGGACCGCTCGCTCCCGGACGGCGAGCTCGCGGCGGGGACGCCCACGCCCGCGGTCGTGCCGATCCCCGGCGTCGCGCTGGCGCCGATGCCGACCTACGCGCGGACGTCGGTCAGGATGGCCGACGGGAAGACCGAGGAGCGCGACCCCATGCCGGGTTATCCGTTCTACGTCGCCGCGGTGGCCGGGCACCGGCCGCCGCAGCCGCCCCGCGACATGGAGAACGACGGCGGGCTCCCGCGCCACTACATCGCGAACGTCCCGCAGGGGGGCGCGGCGGTCGGCGGCCGCGGCCTCTTCGACGTGCAGCTCTCCAAAGCCGACGTGCAGCTCTTGCCGAAGGACGGCACCCCGTCGGAGGTGGCGGCCGCCAACTTCCACGCCGGCGCGTTCCCGGGTGCCGTGCGCGCGCCGGAGCGCTACGGCTTCCCCGTCAAGGGCTACCCGGCCTTCACGGCGGACGGCAAGCCGGCGCTCTTCCTCGTGAACGGCCAGCCGCCGGCCGCGGGCGCCCCCTTTGCGGACCCGTGCCCGCCAGGCGCGCCGGTGCGCACCTACCGCGCGGCCTATGTCCAGACCAACGCCCCGGTGAACCGGGCCGGCTGGCACGACGCGCAGGCGCGCATGATCGTCCTCGAGAAGGACGTCGAGGCCACCCTCGACGGCACGAAGGCGCCGGAGCCGCTGTTCATCCGCGCGCAATCCGGCGAGTGCGTCGTGTTCCACGCGACGAACCTCATCCCGGCGGCGCTCGCGGCGGACGACTTCCAGGTCTTCACGCCCACCGACGTCATCGGCCAGCACATCCACCTCGTGAAGTTCGACGTCACCGCCTCGGACGGCGGGGCGAACGGCTTCAACTACGAGGACGGGTCCCTGGCGATGGAGGAGGTAGCGGCGCGCATCCAGGCGGCCAACGCGCTCGGCGGGGCCCTCGCCGCCGACGTCAGGAGCCGTGAGGCCGGGGCGCGCGTGCTGCTCGATGACCCGACGCGCCACCCGCGCATGACCACCCCGTCGTTCGGGGCGCAGACAACGATACAGCGCTGGTGGGCCGATTCGATCCTGAGCGAGGCCGGCCAGGACCGCGCGCTGAACACGGCCTTCACCCACGATCACTTCGCCGCCTCATCGCACCAGCAGCACGGGCTCTACGGCGGCCTCGTCGTCGAGCCGGCCGGCTCGATCTGGCGCGATCCGGAGACCGGAGCGGTCTTCGGCGATCGCAGCGACGGCGGGCCGACGAGCTACCGCGCCGACATCCTGTTTCCCCCGGGCGACCACCGGAGCCCGTTCCGCGAGTTCAACCTGAGCATCGCCGATTACGGCCCCATCTACGACGAGTGCGGCCGGCCGGTGAACCCGTCGTCGCAGGCGCCGGCGCCGCTGCCGCTGGCCATCACCCATGGGCCCTCCACCCCCGACGCGATCTCGTGGCGTGACTCGGGCGTCGGGCTCATCAACTACCGGAACGAGCCGATCCCGCTCCGGATCGCCGAGCGCAACTGCAGCACGCGCGCGGTCGTCCAGAAGAGCGGCGACGCCGGTGACATGCACAACGTCTTCAGCTCGCGTGTCCACGGCGATCCGGCGACACCGCTGCTCCGCGCGTACGAGGGCGATCGCACGCTGATCCGCCTCACCCAGGGCGCGCAGGCGGAGCAGCACGTGTTCACCGTGCACGGGAAGAAGTGGCTGAACGAGGCGACCGATCCCGACAGCGGCTACGCCAACGGGCAGCCCATCGGCGTCTCGGAGCAGGCGGATCTCGCGCTCGATGGGGCGCCCCTCTTCCGGAAGAACGCGGCGGGCGGCGCGGACTACCTCTATGCGGGCGCGCCGACGGACGATCTCTGGGAGGGGCGGTGGGGCATCCTGCGCGTCCACGGCGAGCGGCAGACGGATCTCTTGCCGCTCTCGGGCGCGTCGCTGCCGAGCGGCAGGCGCCGGGAGGTCGAGGTGTGCCCGCCAGAGGCCCAGAAGAGGGCGTATACAGTCCACGCGATCACCGCGAGGGGCAACCTGCCGGGCGATCGCCTCACGTACAACGCGACGTACGGGCTCAACGATCCCGACGCCATCCTGTTCGTCCTCGAGGAGGATCTGGCCGCCCTGCGCTCGGGCGCGCGCCCGCCCGAGCCGCTCGTCCTGCGCGCGGCGGCCGGCGAGTGCGTCGAGGTCACGCTCGTCAACGACCTGCCCGAGGATCTGCCGAAGTCGCCTCAGTGGAACTACAACGCTCCCATCGTCGACGGGTTCAACGTCAACCAGGTGAGGCCGTCGAACCGCGTCTCGCTGCACGCGCAGCTCGTGGGGTATGACGTCACGGCGGGCGACGGCGCGAACGTGGGCGAAAACCCCGATCAGACGGTCGAGCGCGGAAAGCAGCGGACGTACACCTGGTACGCCGGCGACATCTCCGTGACGACCCGGGGCGACGTCCGCTGGCAGCCCGTCGAGCTCGGCGCCGTGAACCTCAAGGACATGGCGGACGTGGTGAACCACCCGATGCACGGCGGGATCGGCGCGCTGGTCGTCGAGCCGGAGGGCGCCGTCTGGTACCCGAGCCGGGACTCGCGCGCGGCGGCCCAGGTGAAGTACCGGGACGAGAACGGCTCCGAGATCTGGTTCCGCGAGTTCGTGCTCCTCTACCAGGACGAGGTGCCCTTGCAGTCGGATCAGGCGGCGTTCCGATGCCTCAACCCGGCCCTGGCCTGCGGCGCTGTCCTCGCGAACGTCCTGGGCCCTCCCGATCCCGACTTCACCGGCCACAAGGCGTTCAACTACCGCGCCGAGCCCATCTGGGCGCGGCTCGGCGTGGGGCCCGACGCGCATCTCGGCACCATGCCGGGCCTCGACGTCAGCGGCGTCTTCAGCTCGGCGGGGCGCGGCGATCCCGCGACGCCGATCTTCACGGCGGGGCGCTATGACCGCGTGCGCTTCCGCGTGCTGCAGGCCTCGGGGCACCGGCGCCAGCACTCGTTCGGGCTCTCGAACACGGAGTGGGCGTACAACCCGTGGGCGCAAGGCTCGGGATCCCGGTACCAGGGCCGGAACAGCAAGAGCTTCGCCGTGAGCGCGCATGGCGGCATCGGCCCCATGACCGCGTGGAACGTGACTCCCTACTTCAGGTCGGGCGGCATGTTCGAGGTCCCCGGCGATCGCCTCTACCTGGACCAGTCGAACGCCATGCTCACCGGCGGGCTCTGGGGCATCTGGCGGGTCACGCCGTGAGCGGGAGGAGGGGCGCTGTGATGCGAAGGATCTCGATGGGCGGGACCTCGATGGGCTCGCGCGGACTCTGGCTCTCGCTGGCCTGGCTCGGTGCCTCGACGGCGCTCGGCTGCGGCAGGAGAGAGGCGCTCCCCGCCCCGGAGGACCCGGGGGCCGAGCCGCCGACGCAGCCGGCGCAGCTCGCGCAGCCGGCGCAGCCCGAGGAGCCGGCGGCTCCCCTGCAGGAGAGCCGGGTCGAGCGCGATGGGCTCTCCATCGCGTTCGCCCTGCGGCCGCTGGACCGCGGCCAGCAGGGCGGGGAGAGCGGCCTTGGCGCGGCGCCGGCCGCGGCGGTGGCGGGCTCCGACGTCGTGGCCGAGTTCACCATCACCGACGCGTCCACCGGCGCGCCGGTCCGTGGCCTCACGCCGCTCGGCTGGATGTCGCGCCGCGCCGGGGCCGACGGCGCCGCCGCGGCGAGCTTCTCCGGCGGCGCGCCCGAGGCGAGCCTCGCCAGCGGCGCGCCTGCGGCGAGCCTCGCCAGCGGCGTGTCCGCGGCGAGCCTCGCCAGCGGCGCGGTCGACGCCGCGCCGGACGAGGCGGCGTGCCGGGGGAAGATCAGGAGCTTCATGGCGGGCCTCCTGTCCGTGCGCCCCGAGGTCGACATGAACGCCTACCTCCTCTGGACGCTGAACCAGGACAACACCCTCTCGGCCATCAACCCGCAGGTCACCCTCGCCAGGACGCAGCTCCGGAGCGTGGTCAGCCTCGCGGGCCCCGGCGTCTCGTTCGTCCTGCACCCCGACCGGGAGAGCCTCTACGTCACGCTCCGGGGCGGGCGGGGCCTCGCCGTGGTGGACACGCGGAGGGGGCTCGTCCGGACGAACGTCCCCGTCGGCCAGGATCCGTCGCGCGTCGTGATCGCGCCCGACGGGCGCACGGTCTGGGTGGGCAACGACGGCGACAGGACGGTGAGCGTGATCGACGCCCGCTCGACGGACGTCCTGAAGACGCTCCCGGTGGGCCCGGGCCACCACGAGATCGCCTTCACCGGCGGCGGCCGCGCCGCGTGGATCACGAGCCAGCAGGGCGAGTCGGTGGCGGTGGTGGACGGCGAGACGCTCGAGCCGCTCGGCGAGATCGCGGTGGGCGAGGGGGTCGTCTCCATCGCGGCGAGCGATGAGGCGGGCGTTGTCCACGCGGCGAACGCCGCGCGCGGCGAGGTCGTCGTCCTCGACGCCGCGCGGCGCGCCGTCGCCGGGCGCGTCGCCCTGAAGCCCGGGCTCGGCGCGCTCCAGTTCGATCCGCGCGGGCGGTTCTCGTTCGCGCTGAACCCGACAGCGAACGAGGTCGCCGTCCTCGACGGCGCGACGGGCGCGGTGGCGCACACGCTCAGCGGGCTGGCCGCGCCGGACGCGGTCACCTTCACTGGGGCCTTCGCCTACATCCGCAACCGGGGCGCCGCGCGGGTCTCGCTCGTCGACCGGGCGGCCCTCGGCGGCGCGGCGGCTCCGCCCCTCGTCAACATCGCGGTCGGCCAGGGCCCGCCTCTGGCCGCCGCGGCGCGGCCTGGCCCGGCCGCGCTCGCCACGCCCATCGCCCCCCTGCCCGAGGGCAACGGCGCCCTCGTCGCGAGCCCGGCCGACAAGGCGCTCTACGTCTACGTGGAGGGCATGATGGCCCCGATCGGCACCTTGCCGAGCTACGGCCGCGAGCCGCGATCGCTCCTCGTCGAGGACAGGTCGCTCAAGGAGGTGCGTCCGGGCGTGTACGCGACCACGGTGCGCCTCGGCGAGGGGGGGCGCTACGACGTCGAGCTCCTCCTCGACCGCCCGCGGACGGGGGTGTGCCTCGAGGCCACCGTGGCGCCCGCGCGCTGCGCCCCGGGCGACGGCGAGGCCGACGGGTCCGGCTGCGGGGGCGATCCCGTGAAGGACATCGCGATCGCGCCGCTCTTCGAGCCCGACCTGCGGCTCGCGGCGGGCGAGCCCGCGACGCTCCGCTTCCGCGCGACCGCCGGCGAGGGGGGCCCTCCGCTCGACGCGGAAGACATCGAGGTGATGGTCGTCCGGTTCCCGACCGGGTACCGCTTCCGCGGCGCGCCGCGGGCCGAGGGGGACGGCACGTTCTCCGTCGCGTTCACCCCGCCCGCGCCGGGCCAGTACCGCTTCCTCGCCGCCGTTCCGGGGCGCGGGGCGCCTGTCGGCGCGCTCCCGTCCGTCCCGCTGCGGGTCTCGCCGCGCGGCGCCGGCGCGCACGTCGGAGGTGGGCGATGAGGCCCGGGGCGGCCCTCGCCGCGGTGGCCCTCGCGCTCGCGCTGTCCTCGTCCGCGCGCTTCTCGCCCGCAGAGGGCAAGGCGCCGCGCGTGGAGCGCATGAAGATCGGCGGCGTCTCCAGGGAGGACGACGCCGCCGCGGAGCGGTACTTCACCAACACCGAGCTCGTCGACCAGCACGGCCGCGCGCACCGCTTCTATGCCGGGCTGCTGCGGGGCCGGAAGGTGCTCATCAACTTCGCCTTCACCTCGTGCAAGGGCGCCTGCCCCACGATGACGGCGAACCTCGCGCGCGTGCAGGCGCTGCTCCGGGCGCGCGGGCAGGCGGTGACGATGCTGACGATCACGGTCGACCCGGAGAACGACACGCCGACCGCGCTGAAGGAGTACGCCGCGAAGTTCAAGGCGGGCGAGGGCTGGTACTTCCTGACCGGCACGCCCGAGAACGTCGCCACGGTGCTGAAGCGCCTCGGCGGCCAGGTGCGGCGGCCCGACGAGCACACGATGACGCTGCTCGTCGGCGACACGTCCACCGGCATGTGGCTGAAGGCGTTCGCCACCGAGGAGCCCGAGGCGCTCGCGCGCGCCGTCCAGCACCTCAACGACCCACGGTGAGGCCGACATGCGTTTCCTGTCGCTCTGTGCATTGAAAGCGCTGGTCCTCGCCGGCGCGCTCGCCGCGGCCTCGTGCGGCCGCGGGAGCGCGCCTCCTGGCGAGCACGCCGCCCCCGCTCCCGCGGGGCCGCCTGGGCGTCCTCCGGACGTCGCTGCGGCCGCGGGGCCGCCTGGGCTCTCCCCGGACGGCGCGGCGGAGGTGCGCGCCTCGCCGGCGACGGGCGTCGAGGTCCTGGACGAGGAGCTCGTGGATCAGGACGGCCGGCCCGTCCGTCTCCGCGAGCTCGCGAAGGACCGGGTGCTCGTCGTCAATTTCATCTTCACGACCTGCACGACGATCTGCTCGCCGATGACGGCCATCTTCGGCCGGCTCCAGGCCCAGCTCGGCGACGCGCTGGACCGGGACGTGCGGCTCGTCTCGATCTCGCTGGACCCCGCCATGGACACGCCGGAGCGGCTGAACGTCTACGCCGAGAAGTTCGGCCGGCGGAAGGGCTGGTCCTTCCTGACGGGGCGGCGCGAGCGCGTGAACCGCGTGCTGGACGCGCTCGGGGGGCGCGCCCCGATCAAGGAGCGGCACGCGCCGATCACGCTCATCGGGCGCGAGGCGGAGGGCCGCTGGACGCGGGTCGAGGGCATCGCGCCGCCGGGGCGCCTCGCGGACGAGGTCCGGGCCTTCCTGCCGTCGCGAGGGCCTGTGGCGCGGAGCGCGGGCGGTGGATAGGCCGAGGGCCCGTCGGCCGAGGGCCCGTCGTCCTGGCAGGGCGCGGCTCGGCCTCCTGGCAGCGGTGCCGGCGCTGGGGCTCTGCGCGGTCGCGGCGTGGGCGCTCGGCCGGGATGAAGGCGCGCCCCGAGCGCATGCGGCTGCGGCGGGCGAGGTGGGGTCGTGCGAGGAGCTCTCGCCGGCCGCCCGGCGCGGCAAGCGCATCTACCAGCGTGGCGCGACCGAGGACGGCCGGCCCATCGAGGGCGCGATCGTCGGCGGAGCCGCGGCGCTCTCCGGCCGCGAGGCCGCCTGCGCGGGCTGCCATGGCCCCAGCGGGCAGGGGACGACCGAGGGCGGCGTCACGGCGCCGCCGCTCGCGGCCGAGCGGCGCCTTGCGTCGAGCGGCGAGCGGGGTGGGGGAGCTGGGCAGGGGAGGCGGCCAGGCGAGGGAGCGATGAGCGCCGCCGCGCTGGTGACGGCCATCCGCGAGGGGCGAGGGCCCGCGGGGCCGTGGCTGAGCCCGGTGATGCCGCGGTACCGCCTGGAAGAGGCGGATCTATCGGATCTTGTTGAATATCTGGGCTGCGTCGGCCGGGATCTGGATCCTGGCATCACGGCGGGCTCGGTGGCGCTGGGCGCCGCGCTGCCGCTGACCGGGCCGGATGCGCCGGTCGGCGCGGCTGCGCGCGACGTGCTGATCGCGGCGTTCGCCGACGTGAACGCGCAGGGCGGCATCTACCGGCGGCGGCTCGAGCTGCGCGTGGAGGACAGCGCCGGGCCGTCGGGCGAGGCCGGGGCGACGGCGCGCCTGCTGGACCGGGGCGTGCTGGCGCTGGTGGGGAGCGCCTTCGACGGGGATCCGGCGCTGCGGGCGCGTCTCTCGGAGGAGCGGGCGCCGCTCGTGGGGCCCTTGGCGCTGGCGGGCGCACCCGGGTTGCCCGGCGGCGTCCCGGCGGCGAGCGCACCCGGGTTGGCCGACGGCGCCCCTGGTCGCGCGCGGGAGGCAGCCGGAGGGGGCGCGGCTGGGGCCAACGACGTCGTGTTCCAGGTGCTGCCGGGGCCCGACGTGCTGGCCCGCGTGGCGATCAAGCACCTCGCCGGCGCTCCTGCGAACGCGGGGTCGCTCGCGCTGGTCGTGCACACGCGCGACCGCGCCGGCGAGGCCTGGGCGTCGGGCGCGCGCGCGGAGGCAGCTCACCGCGATCTTCCTGCACCGCCGGCGCTCTCCTTCGAGCCAGGCCGCCTCTCGCCGCGCGACGTGGCCGGCGCGGTGCGGGCGCACGGGGCGCGGGCCGTCCTCTTCTGGGGCCCCGGCGCGGACCTCGCGAGCGCCCGGGCGGCGCTGGACGACGCCGGATCGGCCGCGCCGATCTACGCCTCGCTGGGATCGATCGCCGGGAGCGCCGGGGCGCCGTCCCGCGAGATCGCCGGCCGCGTGCTGTTCCTGTACCCAGGCTCCCTGGGTGAGCGGGAGCGGGCGTCGGAGGACGCGCTGCAGGCGTTCCTGCGCCGGGCGGGCGTCGCGCCGGGGCCGCTCGGGGTCCAGGCGAGCGCGTACGTCGCGGCGCAGATCGCGATCGAGGCGCTGAAGCGCGCCGGCGCCCATGCGACGCGGGAGGGGCTGATCGCGGCGCTCGAGCAGCTGCGCGACTTCGACGCAGGCCCGGCCCCGCCCGTGACCTTCGCCCGGAACCGCCGGACCGGGGTGCTCGGAGCGAGCGTCTTCCGGATGGATCCGGCGTCCGACGCCGCCGTGCGCGCGTCGGTGTGGATCGAGGTGGTTCCGTAGGACGGATCGAGCTCGACCTGGGTGTTCCACGAGGACGAACCGGCAGGGGAGAACCGTCGCGATCCACCGGTTCCACCGCTGCTGCCATCTGCCTCGCGGCGCCCTCGTCGCCAGGTCGCGGGGCCGCGGTCCGTCACCGCTGCCGCTCCTCCTCGTCCTCGTCGTCGTCGAACAGCGCGCCTACCTTCAGGACGATCGCATCGAAAGGCTCGGGCCTGACCCGATCCTCCCGCTCGGCCGCCAGCACCAGCAGATATCCCTCTGTCGTCCACCGGTAGACCATGAGCGTCTCCGTCTCGGGGTCGACGATGCAGTAGTGGGGCACCTTGCAGTGCTGGTAGGTTCGGAGCTTCTTGAACAGATCGTTGCGGCTGTTCGACGGCGATAGCACCTCACACACCCAGTCCGGCCGCACCCGGATGGGCACCTCCCTAAGCAGCTCCGGCAAGCGCTCGCGCAGCCACCCCGTCACATCGGGGCGGTAGACCTCATGGGTTTCCAGCTCGACCTCGACCTCGGTCGCGAACCACCAGCCGCCGGGCCAGCGTCCGCCGGGCCGTCGATCATACGGTCCGCTGATCCGGCTCCCGATCCGTAGCTGGGCGCGCCCGTGTGGGCCGCTCGGCATGGCCTTGCGAACGAGCTCGCCACCGATGACCTCGTGGAAGCGCTCGCGCTCGGGGATGGCCAGGAGATCGTCCGCGGTGGCGAGGCGGCGGGCGGAAGCGGCTCCGGACATGCGCGCAGGATAGCGCCGGCGGCTGTCGAGGGCACCACCGGCGTCGCCGACACATCACCGCGACCGACCAGAAGGAGAGGGAGCACGGCCTCGACGCGCTCGCCCGGGGAAGCTCGCGTGCGGTCCGGTCGAGCGCATCGCCTTGTTCAGCCTCATTCGCGGGTCTCGCGTTTCGCGTACCTGCTGACAGCCAGCTGATGGGCCTCAGCCAGCAGCGGCCGCACCGCCTCGAAGGTTGCCTCGCTGGGGTTGAGCACGCAGACCCAGGACTGCGGTGCGTACACGGGGTGCGGCAGCAGTCGATCCAGGGCGGCGAAGTCGTGGCCGGTCTCCACGGCTCTGCCAGCAGGAGGAGGAGACGGCTGGGGGCCAAACAAGGAGCGGTACGTCTCCTTGCTGACGCCGATGTTCAGCCGGAAGACTCCCGGGCGATCCAGCTGGGAGGCGCAGTCGAATTCGCCATAGTCTTTGGTGACGATCGTCGCGAACGGGAACCGGCGAGCAGGCGGGAGCTGGCGTCCGGGGTCGTAGCTGAAGAAGGTGTCGCCCCAGGCGAGCTCGGGAGACCCGGCCTCGCGGGATGCGACGACCACATCGACGCCATCCAATGTGTCGGTGATGTACCGGGTGATCGAGGCCTCGTTCATCGGAGTCTCCGCGGGAGTGTCTGCCAGCAGGTGTGTGGGGCGAGGCCGCGCGCCAGGCGCTGAGCGTCGGGCGAAGCCCGTCGTGAGTTCGCTTAGCGGACTTGGCCTCTTGATTCAACTTCAACGTGGCCGTCCTCCGTACCGGCGTCAGGCGCGTAGCTCACTCCCTGTGAACTCGGCGTTCTTGGCGGCTCCTCTCTCTCCGCCATGAAGCTCCCGCAGCAGCGCTGGACACGCCATCCGCGCCCGCTCACTCATAGCCAGCCGCGATGATGTTGTTTTGGAGCGCGTCCTCCGTAGCATCGTTCGGGTAGCCGGCGGCGATCGCGCCCTCGTAGAACGTACCTGCGCTGTCGTTCGCGCCGCCGTCGGGCTTGCAGCAATCACCACCACTGCCGAGCACGATGGCGCCTTGCTTCTTCATCGGGCTATAGTTGGGCGGCAGCGAGCCCTCGTAAAGCTTGGTCAGACTTCCCGACTGGGCGTTGCCGCCCTTCAGCGCGAAGCGCGTGGTCCCGTCGTTCTTCAGGATCGCGGTGACGTACTTGTGCGGAAGCGCCTTTTGGTTCGGGTTCCAGCTGCTGCTGCCGCCCGGAAACAGACCCCACTCCAGGTCGGCCTGCACCCACGGACCGGTGCCGGAGCAGCCTCCGAACCAGCACTGCTTGCTGAAGTTGATGGCGTCCATGGCGCCAGCTCTGTCGGCCTTTCGGGTGGTCTCGCTGTTGCCGTAGTCGAAGCAGCACCCGCCGTTGACGTGGATGCCGCTCGTCACCATGTACAGGCCTTCCGGCGCGCTTCCCGTCGGAACGCCGGTGGTGTGGCCGTCGCGCCAGTAGCTGTTGCCGGGGTTGATGTAAAGCGAGTAGACCTTGCTCCCGCTCACCTGCAGCGACTCCGTGGTGGCCTTCGCTGGGCTGCTCCTCGGTGAGCCGGGCACCACGTCGGAGCCCTGGTACCAGAGGTCATTCCCGTGTCCGGATTGGTCGTAGAGCACCGTGATCACGCACGAGGTCCCGGCGCAGAACGCGTCCTGTGGTGCGGAATCGGCGGGGCCCCCGGCTTTGAGCACGGAGATGTCCCTGGTCGCGTTGTCCGAGGCACGCCGGACTTGGTAGAGCTTCCCGGCGTAGGCGCCGAACAGGGCGCGCACCGTGCTATGGGCGGCAACACACGGCGTGCCGCCGCTCTCGTAAAGATCGCACGGCCCGGTCGATGCGTTCACGTCACCGGAACCGCCAGTGCCACCAGCTCCCCCGCTTGTTGCGCCGCCGCCGTCTCCCGCTCCCCCGCTTGTTGCGCCGCCGCCGTCTCCCGCTCCCCCGCTTGTTGCGCCGCCGCCATCCCCCGCTCCCCCGGTTGCTGCGCCGCCGCCGTTACCACCAGCGCCTCCTCCAGCAGTTGCCCCGCCAGCGTCTCCGGTCGCCGTGGGCTTCTCGGCTCCGGGGTTGTCAGCGGTGCAGCTCAAGCCTTGTGCGGCCAATACGAACGCGAGCATCAGCGTCTTTCTCATCTTTTCTCCTGATCGGGCGCTATTGCCGAGTGAATGCGGCTCGCAACGCCAAGTGGCCACCTGACTTGGCCACTGTGCCACGGGCCTGTGGCGCCCGTAGCGACGCCAGTTTGCCTCGAGCGAACGAAGACAGTAGTCCCAGTGGCATCTCTCCTCGATTCGGGTCGCTGGTCGAGCCGGATGGGAACTGAGATCGCCGAAGCAGAAGGATGCCCCTGCAGGTCAATGTGAACGTTCACATTCCGGATGTCAATTCCAATCGACCGGCCTCCCGCTGTCCTCGATCCCGGGGGGAGGACGAGGCTGGCGGGGCTCCTTCGGAGCGCCGCGTCGAGCGAGGGATCGTTCGGAGCGCGGCGTCAGGAGAGATCGGCACAGGATCGCGATCTTCGCCGGCCCGCTCGTCTACCAGGCCTCCAACGGCGTCTGGCTGACCGACCACGTGTCGCCTGCCTTGCGTGTCGGGCTGGCCCGGCCAGGGTCCCGCCCAGCAAGCGGGAAGGCCGCACCTTCGCATGTCGGGATTCCGACATACCCATCGTGCTTCACGTCCTGCAAATATTCAATCGCTGGATGTCCATGTCCTCCAGGATGAAGGCGAACGACGCCGTTCCGGTCTTGGTCCGGATGTCGTGCTCAACCTTCCTCCTGCTGCGTGCATGGGGCGATCAGCGGTCGACTGGAACGACGACAAGCCCCGAGGGCCTCCTGGGGTCGGTCATCATCTGCTCATGGTCGACGGATGCGAGGCACCGCCGCGAGCGCCCGGCGGCCGTCTCCTGCTTGCCTTCGCCGCTCCCGCTCGGTAGCGTCGGTCCCGGGTAGACCTCTTGCCGGCCCCGATCGTCGTCGATATCGCGTCGGGCCCTGCCGTACAAGGCGAGCTCCCGGCGCTCCTCGTCGAGGCGTGCTCCCGCGCCGCCGGCGGCGGCGGGTGCGCGCTCGGCGATCCGAAGCGCGCCGGGACCCCGCTCCGGGCGCTCGCCGTCGTCTGGCTGGACGGCCCGGACTACCGCCGGCTGCGGGTCGACGTCGCCTCCCTCGGCGCCCCCGAGGGCACGCTGTCATCGCGCGAGATCGAGTTCCGCGAGGAGGATCCGCTGCCCGACCGCTACCGCACCGCGGGGCTGCTGGTCGCGGCCCTGGCGTCGGAGCGCGCCGGCTCCGCGACGCCGCCCGACCCGACCGCCGCCGCCCCGACCGCCGCTGAGCCGGCCGCGGACGCACCGCCGCCGCGCCCGCTGGGCTGGTTCCTCGCCGCCGGCGGGCTGGTCGGCAACGGCCTCGATGTCGGCCCCGCGCGCGCCGCCGGCCCCGCCCGCGTCGGCGGCTGGGTCATGGCCACGTCGCTCGACCGGCGCTCGGGCTTCTTCGGGACCCTCTCGGTGTCCTATGCCGCGGCCCTGCGCGAGCCGGCCCCGGGCCTGTCCGTCCAGTGGCTCACGCTCGGGGGCGGCGGCGGCATCGCCGCGCCCATCGCGCCGCTCGACGCGCTCGTCCGGGCGAGGATCGAGGCCGCCGCCGACTGGGTGATGGCCTCCCCGCGCGACCCGAAGAAGCCGGAAGAGACAGGGCACGGGTGGGCCTTCGGGACGCGCACGGCGATCGACCTCGTATGGCCGGCCGAGGGCAGCGTGGCCCTCCTCGGGAGCGCCGAGGCGTTCGTGCGGATCCACCAGACCGACCTCCACCTCACCCCGAAGCCCGAGGCCGCGCTGCCGAAGGGCGGCGTCACGGGGATGCTGGGGGTGCAGCTGCGCCTGCGCTGACTCCGCGTGTCAGAAACCCCGCCAGGATTTCTGTGACGACGAGGCGGAGGCGGACGAAATGTCAATGATTCCAACACGTTCTGTCTGATTCGCGGTCGGGCAGCTCGCCGGTGTGGCCCAACGCGGGCCCAACGGGGCGCCTGCAGCCACCGGGGCGCCCGCTACGAGCTGGCCGGCGTGGTCAACGACCGCGGCCGGCGCTCGGTGGTGCAGCGCGCGGACAAGGGACGCGTCGTTGCTCGGCGACGACGCGCTCGCCTCCGGTCCCGCGGACATGGGATCACTTCCACCTGAACGGCCGCCCCTGCCGTTCAGCTCGGGGATCGCCTCGTCCAAAGGAGCGAAGTCCCCCAAGCCGAGCTCTGCGACCTTGCGCGCCGCGCGCTTGTAGTGGTGAATCTGACGGCTCGATTTATGCCCGGTCCGATCGGAGATCCACGTCTCCGTGCGGCCGTTTGCGAGCTTGATCGTGATGAAAGTCGCGCGGGTGTCGTGCAAGCGTATATTCAGCCGTGACTGCGTGGTCTCGAACAACTCGGGCCGATCGATGCCAGCACGGCGCAGGTGATTTCGAAAGTTGTGCGCCCCACTGCGCCCCGGCAGGGGCCCGCTCGGCCCAATGAAGACACGCTCCTTCGGGGGACATATAGCGAAATAGGTCCGAAGCGCGCGCACGACGTCGGGTGAGAGTGCCCACGCGCGTGGGTCATCCGTCTTGTTCTCGTCGAGCACCACGGCGCCGCGATCGAGATCCAGGTCGGACGGCTCCAGCCTTCCGGCCTCGTCTGCCCGCATTCCCTCGCGAATCAGGAAGCCATAATAGATCCGATAAGACAGCGGAATATTCACCGCCGCCATGAGGCGCCTATCCTCGTCGGGATAGAGGGAGCCTTTGGCCTTGTTGTCCTCGGCCTTGGGGATCCATCCACGTGGCAGCGGATTGCTGGCGATGATGCGCGCCGGATAGGTCGCGAGCGCGAGTATCCGATGAATGACCTTTGCGACTCCTTGACGCGAGGAGTCCTCAAGATGTCCTGGCAGCATGGAGATCGCTCGATCCGCATGATCGAGCATCAAACGAGAGAGAGGAACGGGGCCGAGTACCCCCAGAACATGATTGAGCTTATGCCGGTATTGCTCCGGATGGCGAAGCGCTTTCACATGCAGTGGGTATTGCTCGGCGAGCCTTCCAGAAACAACCAACTCGGCGAACTCAGCGAAGGTTGTTTCCCCGGACGCGCGAGCACGCGCTTCGCCCCTGCAGAGCTGCTCGATGGCAAGCCGGACGTCGCGGAGCGCGCTGCCCTCGCGCGCAGCAGCCCGCTCCAGCAGCGGCAAGCCGAGCACGATCTGGCCGGCCGCGAGCAGACGCCCGGCGAGCTCGGACAGCACCTCCAAGCGCGCGTTGGCTTCCTGCTCGGTCCGGCACGTCGGCAAGCTGAACGTGGATCGACCGGCCTCGCCGAGGCTGAGTCGCGCGGTCCACGTCTTCCTGCGCAGCCGGACGGACCCGGAGCCGTTGGCGCGCTTGTCTCCTGCGGGCCTGCCGGGTGCGCGAGTCGCCAGCTTCGGGTGCTCCGTCGTGCTCGCCGAGCCCGGCGAGTCTGCGGCGACCGCCGCTGCTTCCTCCACCGGAGTGGCACGTCCGGCGGAGCGGCTCGAACGCAGACGCCGATCAGTCGATGCCGGTGCAGGGAGGGATGAGGCGGGGGACGACGCCGAGCGCTTGGCGCGCACCCGTCGCTGGGGTACGTCGGTCATGGGTCGGTCTCCGGTGAACGCGGGGGTCGATCAAGGGCCCGTCCGGCGTTCCAGCGCCGAGCGGGCCCGCTCTACTTCGGCGGCAGCCTAGCACGGCTTGTTGCTGCGGAAGGAGCGCTCGCCCGGTCGGTGCGCGGGCATGGGACAGATTCGAGACCGGCGGAGGCCAGCACGGCGGCAACCCGCGTGCGCTCATCCGCCTCTGTCGTGCGACGCAAGGCCGGCTCACTGGCCAGCGCCCGGAGGTAGGCCACGAACGCCTCGCGCTGGACCAAGCGCAACTTGCCGAGTTTCGTGATCAGCAGGGGAAAGCCCGGCGCGCGGATCGTGTCGAGGAAGACGCGCGCGGGGATGCCGGTTACCGACTCGACGTTCTTCTGTGAGAGCATCTCCGGCGGCGGTGCCGTAATCGTCAGCCCATCCAGGGGGATCGCGAGCGTTGCGGTTGCCGTCGCCGTCGCTGTCTGGTCGATCACCTTCGGGCTGGACCATCCGCCGGGGGGAAGCTCCAGGCTCTCTCTGTAGCTGGCGCGCACGCCGCTGCCGGCCTGACGAAGAGCAAGCGGTGCCGATACACGGGCGAGAGCCGCTCGTGTCATGCTGTACCTCCATCTGTGTTGTGTTCGTGCGCAACCGTGACCGACGCCGCCGGAAGGTGCCCGAAAAGGTATCTCGGAGCCGACGGTATCTCACTGCGAGATACCCGCTGTACGCGCCTGAGAAAACACCGCGTCGTGTCGCGGGGTTAGGTGTTCTGAAAGGCGCCGAAGAGGGGTCGAAAGATGGGAGGAGCGAAGGGCATCATTTGGTATCTCGGAGCGACCCGCCGGCACCGCCCGGGGAGGTCGCGCCGCGGCGTGCGCTGAGACCGGCTGCGATAGTGGGCGCGGCCGTGCCGTGGCGGTAGGGGCCATCGGCGGCATCGCGTCGTCGCCATCGCCGATCGGCACACGCTGCCCACGGAACTGCGTCAATTTCGTGCGGTGTCCGTCGTGGGGCGCTCCTCGTCGGCAACGAGCTCGGGCGGCCTCCAAGCGCCCGGCGCGCTCGGCGAGCACCTCCAGCCGCGCGTTGGTTTCGTCCTCGGTCCAGTACGCGGGCAGGCTGGCGGTCCAGGTGTTCCCGCGCAGCCGGACGGAGCCCACGCCGTTGGTGCGCATCACTGTCGTTGGTTGGCGGGCGGCGCGAGCGTCTGGCTTCCGACATTCCGTCAAGCTCGCCGGCTCGGCGAGGCCGCGTCGGGTGCAGCTGTCTCCCAGCGCGACGACGGGCCCCCGCCGCAGCGGCTCGAGCGCGCCCGCCGGTTCGGCGGACGACGGCGCGGGGAGGCACGCGGCGGAGAGCGAAGGCGAGCGCTTGGCACGCGCCCGCCTTAGCTGGGCGAGATGAATCATGGGTCGTCTCCGGTTGCCTGGGGGTCCGATGACGGGCTCGCGCGGCATTTTCAACGCCGGACGAGCCCACCACGCGTCCGCCGCAGCCTGCCACCGCCTGCGCCGTGGGGAGGCGCGACCGCTCGGCCGGTGCGTGCGCACGGGATGAGCTCCAGGCCAGCAGCCGCCAGCACGGCGGCAACGCGCGTTTGCTCATCCCCGTCTGCGTCACGGCGCGACGCTGGGTCACCAGCCAGCGCCTGGAGGTAGGCGACGAATGCTTCGCGCTGGACGAGGCGCAGCTTGCCGAGCCTCGTGACCGGCAGCGGGAAGCCCGGCCCGCGGATCGTGTCGAGGAAGACGCGTGCCGGGATCCCGGTGACCGACTCGACGTTCTTCTGCGAGAGCATCTCCGGGTGCGGCGCTGTGAGCGTGAGCCCGTCCAGCGGGATCGCGAGCGTCGCGGTGGCGGCGGCCGTAGGCGTGCTAATCCTGGGGCTCTGCGATCCTCCGACGGGCGCCTTCAGGATCGTCCTCTCCATCGCGCGCATGCCGTTGTCAGCCTGACGATGAACAAGTTGTGCCGATACACGCGCGAGAGCCGCGGATGCCATTCCGTACCTCCGTCCGTTTTGGGTTCGGGAGCAACCGTGACCGACGCCGCCGGAAGGTGCCCGAAACGGTAGTTCTGCGCTCCCGGTAGTTCAACGCGAACTACCGGTGTACACGCCCGGAAAGAACATCAAGCGATGTCGCGGGGTTAGGTGTTTTTGGAAGCGCCGCTGAGGGGCCGAAAAACGGGGAAAACGAAGGGCGCGATTTGGTAGTTCTGCGCGCCCCCTCAGCGCCGCGCGCAGAGGTGACACCGAGGGGTGCGCCGGGACCGACTGCGATGGCCGGTGCGGCCGTGCCGTGGCGGTGAGGGCCATCGGCGGTACCGGCTCATCTCCATCGCACACCGGCGCACATTGCCAACCGAAACATGGGGCCGCCGCCTTTCAGCGACGGAAAGTCGACGCCAGGGACAGAGGCCGCGAACGTGTCCACGCTTCAATGGGGCCACCGCCGTTTAGCGGCGGAAAAGACGGCTTCGCTCGCGGCGATCTCTGCCGACGTCACGCTTCAATGGGTCGCATTTCAGCGGCGGAAAGCTTGGTACGCCGTCGCGGACGAGACGCCGAGAGCGCGACTTCACTGGGGCCGCCGCCCTTCAGCGGAGGAGAGCACCTACGACACGGTGAAGCGCGTCATCAGTGGCGAGCTTCAATGGGGCCGCCGCCTTTCAGCGACGGAGAGGTCGCTATCAAGTCGTGAGGTAGGGGCGATGGACGCGCTTCAATGGGGCTGCCACCTTTCAGCGACGGAGACGCGGAATGGGCGCGCGTCACCGAGAAGAAGTGCTTGTGGCTTCAATGGGGCCGCCGCCTTTCAGCGGCGGAGAGGGTAGAGGTTCGTGAGCGCCGTGTGGCGCAGGTGGTGGCTTCAATGGGGCCGCCGCCTTTCAGCGGCGGACAGCGGGCGCGTCCTATCACGACCTGCCGAACCTGAAGTGGCTTCAATGGGGCCGCCGCCTTTCAGCGGCGGAGAGTGGGCACGGAGACTACAAGACATTTCGCGCACTTGCGACCCGGTTTGCGAGAGATTCCCGATCCGCTCCTCGCTCGGGCACCCGAGGCGCTCCGCACACCCCAGATCGCCCCAATTTTCGTCGCCATTTCAAACACCTGTCAGCGTTGCGAGCGCCTCCGGGGATTTTCGTATCACTCCCCCTCTCGAAACCGGTCTGCCGTCCCCTTCTACGCGGCATCTCCCCCCGCCGTCCAGTCCCTCGTGCGCAGCCATCGACTGACGGCGTGAGCTCCTGCGGCTCCTGAATGGAGCACCGCGGGCGCTTCAGTGGGGGCGATCGGCGCAGCCACCTCAGTCACCACCACGACGGCCCGAGCCCATGCTGCCCGCGCCCCACGCCCTCCTGGCGCCACCGCTCCGCCGCCCAGCTCGCCCGCCAGGTCCTGCCCCGCCACCTCCGCGCCTTCGAGGGGGCGCCCGAAGGCGTCGTTGCCGTCCCACAAGAACGTCGTCTCGCTGTTCGGCTCGCAGGGGCAGGCGAATCGCTCCTCCGAAGCGCCAACCGGCGATCTCGACGATCAGGTCGATGCGCTCGAGCGAGGCGGGCACGCGGCGGCGGCTGAGCGGGATCGTTAGGGCATCATGCCGAGCGCGGAGAGAGCATCGACCCAGAGCGGCCAGAGCGTGCGGTAGAAATGGGTCGCCATCATCATGCCGCCGCTCGGGAGGCGGCGAATGGTGAACGGGGCGTGGTCGGCGAGGAAGTAGACGTGCTCGCCCGTCATCTCGACGTACCACAGCGGTGGCCCTTTTAGGCTCGCGGGGAGCTGCTCGCCGCGCGCCTTGGCCTGCACCGTCAGGTTGTGGATCTCCTCGGCGCGCGGCTCCGCGGCGCGCCACGCCTCGTCGGGCACATCCGCGGCGGCCACGAGCGCCTCGATGAGGGCGGAGGCCGGCAGCGCCAGGGCCTTGATGACGGTCTCGCGGGAGAGCGGGATCGAGCGCCCGCTCTTGTCCGTCGGAACCACGCGCGCCCCGGCCGGCGCGGCTTCCACCCGCGCGCGAAGCGCCTCGATCGACAGGCGCGCGATCCGCGAGACGCTTTCGTTCTCGTGAAGGCTGACCCACGACAGCGCGAGATCGCGCGCGATGTCGTGGGCGTTCGCGTGGTACGTCGCGCACATCGAGACCGGCGCGAGCCAGGTCCAGGCGGTCGTGCAGCCGCCGGTCGAGACGCGCCTGCTCGCGTCGGGCGCGCAGAGGCGGAGGAGAAAGTCCTCGGTGTCGGTGACGACCTTGTGCCATGCCAGCACGGCCTCGGCCCCGACCGAGGACGAGCCGCTGCCCAAGTCGAGGATCATGTACTTCGGGGCGAATTCCTGGAGATTTTCAGGGTGCAGGTGGAGGGGGCCCCATGACGTGGAGCGTTCGCTCCTGTCGGTGAAGCAGCGAAGGTTGCAACGGACGAACTGTCCGGAGCTCGAGATCGAGTGGAGGACGACCTCCGCATCGGCGCGTCGGAAGCGGGCGCGGATCGCCGCGACCGCCTCGTCGACAGGAGCCTCGTGAGTCTCCGGGCCGGGGTAGAGGCGAACGCCGACCGTATGCGGAGGCTCGTCGACGAGCGCCGACAGCGCCGCGCCGAGCGCGTCGACCCGCGCGGCCTCGTCGCACCAGGCATAGAAGTAAGGTCCTGCTCTCATCACTCGACGTTCGTTGTCAGCACGACAGGCCGAGCGTGTCGAGCGCGTCGGCCCAGAGCGGCCAGAGCGAGCAGAACGGATGGGTCGCCAGCACCACGCCGCCGCTCGCGAGGCGGCGCACGAGAAACGGCGGGTGCGTTTTCAGGAAGCGGAAGTGACGGTGCTTGTCTGTGTCAACCGGCCAGGTCGGTGGACCATCACCGGTCTCCGCGAGCCTTCGTGTCCACTCCAGGATCTCAGCGGCGCGCGGCGCGGCCGCACGCCAGGCGCCGTCGGGCAACGCCGAGGCTTCCAGCGCGTCGAGCAGCGCCGAGGGCGGCGTGGCCAGCGCCTTGAGGACGGTCTCGCGGGAGAGCGACCACGTCGGCGCGCCGCCCCCTTTCCTGGCGACGCGCGATCCGCGTGGCGGCGCGAGGGCCACGCGCGCCCCGCGCGGCGCGGCTTCGACGCGCGCGTGGAGCATGGACAACGGGATGCCCGCGATGCGCGACACGTTGTCCTGGTCGTGGAGGTGTACCCACGACACGGCGAGGTCGCGCGCGATCTCGCGGGCGTCCGCGTTGTACGTCGCGCATGTGGTGACCGGCGCGTGCCAGTGCCATGCGTTCGTGCACGCGCCGGTTCGGACGCGCCCGCTCCCGTCCGGCTCGCAGAAGCGGAGCAGAAGATCCTCGAGGTCGATCTGCAGGAGGTGCCAGGCCAGCTCGGCCTCGACCTCGAAGGAGCGCGGTCCCCTGCCCCAGGCGAGCTCGAGGATGAAGCCGAAAAAGTGCATGCAGTTCTCCGGGTACATCTCGAGGGGGCCTTGCGGCTCGTGGGGGCCTCGCAACGACCAGCGAGGTTCGTACGCTTCGGTGAAACACTGAAGATCGACAAGAATGCTGCGCATGGCAGGGGAGTGGGGTCCACGCTGGTCCGGAAGGGCCAAGCGCTGGGCGCCGGGAAGGATCGTGCTGCACGTGGCGTGAGCCGTGCCGGTGCATGGGTACTGGGTGCGGATCATGGCGACGGCCGCCTCGATGGATTTCGTGGCGCATCTCACGTCGAAGTTTGCCCACGCATCCAGGAACCCCCCTGGGCGCGCAAGCGTCGACAGCGCCGCGGCGAGCGCGTCGACCCGCGACGCCTCATCACACCAGGCGTAGAAGCGAGGCCCCGGAGTGCTCATAGCCGGATCACCTTGATGGGCATATTGAAGCCTTTCAGGCTCGCCCTCTTGCCTTTCTGCGTGTCGAAGAGGTAACCGTCCTGCGCGATGTACTGGGTGCCACCGAACTTTCCGCCCCGCTCCATGAGGAGCTGGACCTCCTCGACATCTCCCACGAGTCCGTTCTGCCGTACCCCCTCCATCCCGCTCGACAACTGCTCGATGACGTCATTGCCATTGACATTGGCCCCTCCTTTCGCCTCGCTCAGGACGAGCTTGCCCTGCGCGGACACCGTGATGAAGTCGGGCGCCCTTGGCTTGGTGGCCGCATTGCCGGTCAACTTAGGCCAGAGCGTCGCGCGCACGCCGTCATCGCCGACGCCGAGGAGCGTCCGCCCATCGCGGGCGAGGAACTTCGCCGCCGTCTTCTCGAACGGGTAGAGCGGCTGCGCCGTCACCGCTCCCCTCAGCGTCTTGTACGCGCGAAGCCTGCGTACCTCAAATCCCTTGACAAGGACATCATCGACCTCCGCGATCTCCCCAGCGATCCGGATCCCACGCGGCGGTAGCGCGCCGGCGGCAGCAACGCCGTGCCAGATGTGCCCGACCGCCCCGAGCCCGAAGCCGAGCCCCGAGAAGATCCGCTCCTCATCGCTGAGCTCTCGCCCCGACGGCACACACCACTCCTTGCCCGTCACGGCCTCGCATAGGTCGAGCGTCGGCCCGACCACGGGGACGAACCCCACCCCGATGCGCGTCGTCGCGTGCACCAGCGTCTGCATCACCTCCCCGTACGCCTCGAAGCCTTCGGCGACCGTCGACATCGCGCCCGCGAACGCGCTGATCGTCTGGTAGAGCTGCGTCTGCTCCAGGTCGAGCCCGCCCCCCGTCCACAGGTTGAGGTTGTCCTTCATCTGGTCCGCGAGCGCATCGAACCGTGGCTTCAGCACCGTGTCCACCTGCGCCCGCAGGTCGGCAGGCACGGGCGAGTCCTCGAACCAGTCCGACGCATCCATGAACTGCCGCACGAACCCGGTGATCCGGCTCTGCGCCTTCAGGAACGCGTTGGTCTCCGCGAATGACACCCCCATCCGGTCGCGCAGCGCGATCTCCAGCGCCGCGCTGTTGGCCCTCCACGCCCGCACGTTTGCCACGAAGTCCGCCCGGAGGACCACCACCCGGCCGCTGACGTCCGCCTCCAGCGCCGCGAGCACCGCGTCCGCGTACGCCGCGTAGGGATCCCGCCCCTCCTCGAACGCGCCGTCCACCTCCGCGATGTCCGGCACCTCGACCCACGGCACCTCGCTCTCCCCGAGCGCGTACGCCTGCGGGTCGTCCGGGTCCCACCCCTCGGCGCGCGCGTCTTCCGTCGCCAGGTCCGCCACCTCGTCGGCCTGCGCGCCGAACTCGTCCATCAGTCGCGCGACCTCGTCCTCGAGATCGCTGACGCTCTTCTTCAGGTCGTCGACGAGCTGCTCCATCGCCGCGCGCGTCTCCGGTGCGACCGCGTCCTCATACCGGTCCAGGATCGCCTCGAGGTCGGTCCGCGAGATCTCGTCCAGCGGCCGGCCGACAAGGTCCTTGAGCTCGGTGTCGAGCTGCTGGAGCAGGTCCATCTTCTCCGCGAGCAGGCCCACCGCCCGTGCGTTCGCCACGAGCGCCGCGCGCTCCTTGGCGATCTCGGTCAGCAGGATCTCGATGTCGCGCGCCAGCGCCGGGTTGATCTCCGCGAGGCTCAGGTCGACGCTCCGGCTGCCCTCGAAACCGGTTGCATCGCGGCGGATATCGAAAAGCGGCTTGTTCAGCCCGAGCGGCTCCGAGACGAGGTGCACCACCTCGTGCGAGTGGGTACACCAGTCGCCGCCGTTGACGGTGTGGACTCGGAAGTGGAAGTCGTTGCTGCCCGTGCGGAGCAGCACCGAGTCGAACTCCGCCTCGAAGATGTTGCTCTGGGAGCCATCGGCTTCGATCCGCAGCGCGTCCGGAACCGAGTACGTGGGCAGCGGCGTCTGGTTCACCTCGAAGAATGCCTCGCCCTCCCTCTCCAGCTCGGCCTTCCCGCATGAGGTCGCGTCCTCGCGCTCGTTCCAGAGCAAGGTGTACGGCGTTCCCGCCCACCCCACCGACGGCGCCAGCACCGCCACCATCGTGACCAGCGCGACGAGCTTCCGCAGCACAGCGGCGCGAACGCCACGCGGAGCAACGTTCTTCTTCGACCGCCTCATGTCCCCTCCGCGCCGCGCACGGCGGCGTCATACGCGATCGCGGCGCCCTTCACGTCCCCCGCGTCGAGCCTCGCCTGAGCCGCGTCGAGCTCCGCCGCGGCCATGCCCTTCTCCCGCAGCGCCGCGAGACCCGCCGCGATCTTCTGCGGCACCCCCGTGCTGAGCTCGGCCGCCGCGGCGTCGAACCTTCCTCGAAGCTCCGCGCACCCGGCCTCGCGCCAGGACGACCCCGCCGCCTCGCAGAGCGGTCGCAGCTGCGCCAGCGCCAGGAGCTCGCCGCACCGCTCGGCCAAGAGCGGCAGCCCGAGCTTCTCGCTCACCGGCGGCGCCGCCGACAGCGCCGCGACCTGCGCGCGCGCCCGCTCCCCGAAGGCGTCCGACGCCTTACGGGTCCGCGCCTCTGCGATCGCCTCGCGCGCCCCCTCGTCCATCTGCAGTACGCGGAGCGCCTGCCGGCGCAGCGCGATGCCGCCGAGCAGCGCCGACGCGGTCGCGTCGCTCCGGGCGACGCGACCCTTCACGTAACCCAGCATCGCGTTCAGCGAGCGCAGCGCGCCCGAGGTCATGTCCGGCAGCACCGCGCCGTGCGTGGCGAGCAGCTCCCTGTGCGGCGCCATCGCCTCATCGAAGGAGGCCGCGAAGACCTGGAGCGTCGCCGACCAGCTCAGGATCTCCGCGGTGAGCTCGCCGGGCGCGCGGCTCGCCTCGCGCGCCGCCGCGAGCACGGCCTGCTCCACGCCGTCGAGGCCGTCGATGTCCGACCGCGACGCCTGCTTCGAGAGCGCCGCGTACGCCGCCGTCTCCGCCGCCTCGGTCGCGCGATACGCGGCGAAGCGCGCCGCGACGCCCGCGTACTTCGATCGCAGCGGCGCGACGTCGCTCCGGGCCTGGTCGAAGACCGCCTGCACGGCCGCCATCGCCTGCCGGTCGGCCGCGAGCGTGGCGGCGAGCGGTTCCCTCTCGGCGCTGGCCTTGTCGAGCATCGCCGCCTTGAAGTTGCCGGCCGCGTCGACCGGCGCCTCCGCGAGCAGCACCCTCTGGCGGTCCCTCGCCTCGTCGAGCAGCGACGCGAGCTTGCCCGCGAGCGTCGCCCGCAGCGACTCGGCGTTCCTCGCGTCGTCGCGCACGTACGCGATCGCCTCGTCGATGTGGCCGAACCAGACGCCGAGCGAGGTTTCGCTCGCGACGATCTCCTCCGGCGTCTTGTTGTTCGGCCAGGTGGCCCACACCTCGATGGGCAGAGCGCCGTCCTTCTCGGCCTGGGCCCACGCGGCGCCCGGCCCCTGATTCTCGCCCACGCAGTGCTCCTCGCCACCCACCGCCGCCGCGCAGAAGCTCCCGAACGTGTCGTCCCCGAACTCCCACAAGCACCCGGCCCCTGCCGCGCCGAGCGCCAGGGCGGCCACAGCGACCGCAAGGATCGTCCTCCGTCGCCTCGGTCTGGATCTTTCGCCCATGCTCATTGCCTCCACCCCGCGATTTTTCTCGCTCGCGCACGCTCGCCCGCATGTTTTCCAGAAGCAAGCGTCCCCACCAGAGCGCTAGGACATTGCTCGGCCGTGGATCGCGCCCCGAGCGCCAGGTTGTCCGTCCTCAATGCGCGGACAGTCGCGGAACCGGAGAGGTGTGCTTGGGGGTGCGTGACGCCACGGCCTGCGGACCGGGGTCGAGGCGGACGCCGCTGAGCTCGTGACCCTCGGCGGCGAGCTCCCCGAGCGAGGTCTCGGCGTCGTGCTCTTGGGGCGCCGCGCGGCTGTCGACGTCGCCACCAGCAGGCCCGCGGGCGCCCTCGTGGAGCTCCGAGCGTGCCACCGTCGGCGCCCTGTCACACCAGGGTTCGCCTGAAGTGTCGTGATCCTATTCAGGGAAACGCAGCGTCTCGACCCGGGTGCCGTCCTCCCCCCGGATCTCTTCGCCAGACCAATCCCAGCTCACGCCGCCCTTGCCTGGCAGCCCCAGCTTGTAGGTGACACCCTCGATCGTGAGCTGGTCCTCGTCGAGGTAGGCGATGCCGATCGAGTCGCCGCCGCGCCCCGGGCCGCCGTAGCCGCCATCGCCACCTCGGCCGCCGTTGCCGCCTTCACAGCCCCACCTGCCATCGCCCACGGCCCCGCCAGGTGCGCCTCGGCCGCCTTTGCCGCCATCCTCGGGCTCCCCGCCGTCACCCCCCGTCCCCGCGTCGAGCGTCTCGATCTCGCTATCGCGCACCGTCAGCTTGGCGTGGAGCGCGACGATGCCGATCGTTGGCTGGCCGTTCCCGCCCCCTCGGCCGCCTCGTCCGCCGCAGCCCCCTGCGCCGCCCGAGCCGCCGCCGGCGCCTCCCTTCGCGGCCTCGCCGCACACGACGAGCCCGCCGCGACGGCCGCCGCCCCCGCCGCCGCCTTGGCCCGGCATGCCGCGGCTGCCCTCGGCTGCCCCATCGCCCTCCCATCCGGTCTCGGTGATCCGCCCGATGCCCTCGCCAACCGCGCCCGGTGTTCCCCAGAGGCCAGGACTGCCGTGGAATCCACTGTCGCAACCGCCGTCTACTTCGCGGTCTCCGTCCCCGCCCCGTCCTGAGCTGGTGGGGTCGGACGCAAGGACGGGCGTGCCGGTGTCGCCATCCTCCGCGCCGTCGGGAAGCCCGTCACCACCCTTGCCACTGACGCTCGGCATTCCGCCGTCGCACGGGTTGACCACCGCCGGCCCGCCGGCGATCGTGGCCGCCGAGCACGCATCCCCGCCGTACATGCCGTGCGGGCCGTCCGCTGCCTGGGATGGCCAGGGCCACTCTTCGCCATCGCGGCCTCCCAATCCCCAGGATGCGCGGATCTTGCCCCGGGTGAACTCCACCACGGTATCCGACCGGACCAGCATCCCGACATGAATCCCGCCCAGGACGGTCACATGGTCGATCGTCGAGACGCCATCCGCTGCCCCGGTGTCGCCCGCGCCCGCTGGCTCGACGATCAGCGCGATGCTCCTACCGGAGCGGGGGACGATCTTGGTCGTATCACCCGGCCCGCGTCCCCAATCGACGAGCTGGAAGCCTCCATAGATATCCACGCCGGAGGGCAGCGTGACGTGCTCGTCAAGGCTGAGGTTGGTTAGGAACACGCGACCGCGCCCGGTGCGTGCGAGCTCGATCCCGCGCTGCATCGAACGAACCGGCCTGTCCTTCGTGCCGGGGTTCGCGTCGTCGCCGCCGAAAAACGGGTCAGTGACGAACACGCCGCAGCCATCGATCACCTGATCCATGGCAAGCTGCTCGATGCATAGCGATTCTGGGACCGCCTCGCCGGGATCGTTCACCCCTGGAGTGGTGCCGCAACCGGCAGCGACGAGCGGAACAACAAGGAGAACGAAGAACGTTGAATTGGACATCATCGGCATCCCTCGACGGCAGCGCTGCGGTGAGCGACTCAGCGGGGTAGCTCGTTTTCCGCACCGAAACGATAGAGTTGACCCGATGGGCCGGGCCCGCCTTTGCCCACCTCGTCATTGGCATCGGCGTTTCCTGCGGGGCCGCCGTCTCCAGCTCCCCCAACCTCGATGGTCGTGCCGGGCAGGATGGCGAAATGGGGGACCACGTAGGCGATGCCGACCGAAGCGCCACCGAGCCCGCCACCGGCATCACCGCCGCGGCCGCCGTCACCCCCCCGGCCGCCGTCGCACGCGTTCCACATACCATTACCAAAACCCAAACCGCCTTGACCTCCCAGTTGACCGACGCCGCCCAGTTGGCCCGTTCCGCCAACCCCGCCCTTGCCACCGTTGCCCGCGACAACCAGCGTCGCCGCTAGCTCTAACTCGGTGTCCTCCAGTGCAACGATGGCGATGCTCGCGCCGCCATAACCGCCGCCCCTGCCCCCCGTGCCGCCGCAGCCGCCACTTCCGCCCGAGCCACCGGCCGCACCACTTTGGGGGCGGCTTGTCGGACACGCATACATGGGCCCGCGCGACTTGCTGCCGCCACCCCCGCCGCCCGCTTGGCCGACGCCGCCCGTCTCTCCGTCTTCGCCCAGAACGCCGACCCATCCGTGGATGTTGAGATACCCTTCATCAGCCGCGCCGTCAGCGCGACCACGGTCGGCGCCCGCCGCGCCTTTCGCCCCGTCTTTGCACGGTGCGCTGCCTGCACCGCTTCCTCCAAGGCCTTTGCCCTCGGGATTTTCCGCGGGCTCGGGCTGTCCTCGCGTGCCATCGCCACCGCCGTTAAGCCCGCCGTCGCCGCCGTATCCGCCCGTCGACTCGATGCCGTCGTCGCACATGTTGGCCACCGGAAGGGCGCCCACGGCAGCGTCGGCCGTGCAGGAAGACGCGCCATCGTTCCCCTCCACGCCATCCAGTGCTCGATAGCTCGGCGCGTCCTTGCCCGGCTCTCCATCTTTGCCGTCGCCCGCGAGAATGACGCTCTCCCGCACGCTCGCCCTGGCCCCCGTGCTCAGAATCATCCCGATCGACGACTTGCCATCGCGCGCCGAGGCGTCCGCCGCGACAACGCGCACGCCGGCGATCACCGACGTCGCGTCGTTCCCCACGAGCGCCGTACCCTCCTCCCCGAGGATCCGCAGCGGGATCCCCCCCGGCGGAGCGATGATCGTCGGGTGATCCGGCCCTTCGAATGAGCCCTCGTACGACCAATCCCCGCCGTCACACCGACGCCCTCCCCAGAGGTCGACGCCCGAGGGCAGCGAGATCGTCTCCGTGAACTCCCCGCCGCACGCGTACACGCGCCGGGTCGGCTCCTCGTCGTGGCTTCGCCCATGCGCGGCGAGCCCAATCGCGTGTTGCAGGGTCTTCACCGGAGCGTCCTTCGTTCCGGGGCTGTTGTCGTCGCCCAACTCGCTGACGAACACCCCGCATTCGTCGAGCGCCATCGCGGTCACTGGGTCGCCGTCACAGAAAGTCGGCTCAGGCGCAGGGACACACTCCATCACTTCCCAGCAATCGTCACGGTACGAAGTGCAAGCCATCAGCGTGCTGCTCGCTCCCCACGCACAGACCACGACAGCAACGGCGGCGGCCAACGCTCTTCGGCCTTCCCGTGGCTGCATCCCTTCGGTATTCGGTATGGTCACCACACCCCCTCGATGCTCACGCCCGTTTCGTGCCCGGTCACGACGGGCGATATCTGGACCCGATCCTGAGCTGACGTGCGGCCCAGGAAGGAGAAGTCCGTGAAGAAGGACGCGGCGGTGGCCGCGCCGATCACACCGCCCGTGATGACCAGCGCCGTGCCCACCCGGTCCGACAGGTTGCGCGCGTCGCGCAGGCGCCGCAGCTCGCCGCACGGCGAGCGCTCTGGCGCTTGCCAGCACATGGACGAGTTCGATCTCGGGTCGCTCTCGAGCTGGTCACGCCGCGCGCTCATGTCCTGATCGAGCTTGCTGGCGCTGATCATGAGGATGGCGCCTGCCGATACGGTGCCCGTCGCGAGCGTGATTCCCACGACACGCAGCGTCCCCGGCCACGAGGCCCACGGGCTGGAGGCCTGCGCGCGCGGAGCGGGCAAAGCGCGCACCGGAGTCGGCGTCGCGGTCGTGGTCCCCCTGGCGCTGCTCGCCTCCTTGGCGCCGCTCGCCGCCGCACACAGCAACGGCATCGTGAACTCGTGCTCCGCGCCTGCGACGGCGCGCAAGGAATGAAGCGCGTCCTTACAGCCCGGTGCACGGCCCCGCACCATGTGTTGGCCCGGCTCGAAGAACAGCGTGTAGGTCCGCGCGGTCCGGCCGATGCGCTTGCCGTCGACGAGCACCTCGGCGTCGGGCGGATCGACGCCCAGCACGAGCCGCGCGACGTGCGGCGCTGCGTTGCGCTGCCCGGCCTCGAATCGCTGCTGGAGCGCTTCCGGCAACGCTTCGCGCTGTTCTAGGCTCCTGGCCAGGTGCTCGGCCGCGTCGCGGTACTTGTGCAGCGCGAGCTCGCAAAGGCCGAGCTCGCCGGCGAGCTCCGCGCGCTCCACCTCGGTGCTGGTCGACGCGTCCGCGGCCTCCAAAGCTGCCTTGTATTCAGCGGTTGCCTCGGTCCACTGCCCGGCCTTGCGCGCTCTCCGACCACGGCGAACATGCTCCTTCACCGTCGACCCGTCGCTCGGTCCCGCCTTCGGATGGGTATCGTCCGCACTGGACGATTTCGGGAAGCCTGTTGCGGCCCCGAGCGCAAGAAAAATTGAGAGCGAATGCGCAATGCAACGCATCCCGCGACGGTACCGACGCCGGCTGCTCGGCGTCAACCGGCAGAAATCGGCACGTCTCGGCGGCTTGGGTGGGAATTGGCGGTCGAATGAGGGAATGCGTTCAACCATCCGTCGGACATGGTCAAGCGCGGCCTGGCCGACTACATGGCGGCACACTATCCGACCGAAGTTGCTCCTCGACTCATTTTTCTGAACCTTTTGGGCCGCCTCGCGTGTGCTGCTTATCGTGGCCAAGCCAGAGACCGTCTCCCCCGGCTTCGAGCTCTTCCGGCGCCTGGCCAGGCGCCACGGTGTACCGGCGCGAAACGCCGAGGATATCGCCCAGGAAGCGCTGCTGCGGGGGCTCGACGCCGACCAACGTATCGAGCCGGGCGGCGACCCGGGGCCGTACCGCATCACGATCGCCGTCAACCAGGCGCGCAATCACGTCCGGGACGCGCGCAGCCGCGGCGAGGTGCTCACGTCCTTCGATGAGCGTGAGATCCGAGATGAGCTCCCCACGCCGGAAGAGTTGCTCCGCAGACGGCAGCGGGAAAAGCTCACCCGGCAGCTGATCGACCAACTCGAGCCCAAGTACCGGGATCTCGTGATCAAGCACGACCTCGAGGAGGTCCCGCTCGCCGAGATCGCCGCCGAGCAGGGGCTCCCGCTGGACACGGTGAAGACGCGACACCGGCGGGCGCACAAGGAGCTCGAGGTGCAGGGGGGACGGTGGCAGGCGCAGGAGCGCTCTCAGGGAAGGGACGGGAGCATTTGCGTGCCGCTTGCACTGGGCTTCGGCCGTCGCGCGTCGTGGGTGGCCTCGCTGCGCCGGCTGGGCCTGAGGATCCTCGTTCAGGCCGCGCTCGTCCTGCTGACCGGCGCGCTCGTCTCCGCCGTGCCGCCATTGACCGACCTGGAATCGTGGATCAGGGCGGCGGCGGTCCGCGCCCCTGCCACCGCGCCCGCGGAGCAGGACGCCGTGGCGCCCCGCGCGCGAGATGGCGCCCAGAGCGCCGCGGGGCCCGCCAGCGGAGATGGGGCGCCCGACGCTGCGGCGCCCGCCGCGGCGACCGCGCACGAGATCTCGTCGCGCACAGAACACGGAAGCGCGCACGGCGAGGCGATGGCGACCGGCACGCCTGCTCCCCCGAACGCGACGACGAGAAGTCACCGGGCCGCGCCTCCGGCGGGCGCCGTTCGACCGACCGCCGGCGAGGTCGAGAGGAGCCTGGTCAACCAGGCGCGGAGGGCCATCGAGGCCAACGACGTCATGGCCGACGTCGAGGCTCGGCGGCTGCTCGAGGCTCACGCGCGGCAGTTCCCGCGAGGGCGGCTCGCCGCGGAGCGCGAAGCGCTGCTCAGGCAGCTTCGCTGAATCGTCGGCTACCCATCAACAGCTAAGCAGGCGGGGATAGC
This sequence comes from Sorangium aterium, assembly GCF_028368935.1. Lineage (NCBI taxonomy): Bacteria > Pseudomonadati > Myxococcota > Polyangiales > Polyangiaceae > Sorangium > Sorangium atrum. Next base: position 55,764 of record NZ_JAQNDK010000006.1, read on the forward strand.
GGTGCTGCTTTCGCGCAGCGCAACGCCGAGATCCGCCTTGCGTCGGACAACAACGCTCAGGTCCAGGAGGCGAAAGTTCATGGAAGACATGCTGGGTGCGATGTGGCTCGTGTCGCCGCTCGGGCTCGCGATGATCGCGTGCGTCGCGATCGGCTTCGCGGTCACCGCGCGCGAAGCGCTGGGACGAGAGCGCGGGCTTCGCGAGGCGCGCGAGCACGCGCATGATGACGAGGAGGCGGCCCTCACCGATGCGAAGCAGCAGGCAGCGGGGGAACGCGACCGATATCGGCGCCTTCTGGACTGTCACGTCGACGCGGCGCTTGCAGAGCTGACAGACGCCCGAGCGCGCCCCGCTCCCCGGCCGGGCAGGGTCCTGGAGTCGTTCTGTGCGACGACGCCTTCGTGGAGGAGAAAGCTGGGCGAGAGCACGGGGTTGGAACCAAGGGAGGTGGAGCGGTTGCTGAGGAGCGACCTCCCCATGACGCCCGGCCTCGCGCGGCAGCTGGAGGCCTTCACCGGCGCGCCTGCGCGGTACTGGGAGCGCCTGTGGCGGCTGCACGACGACCACCGAACGGACGCGGAGACGACGGTGGTAATGCAGATCGGTGCGCCAAGCACCAAGCGTGAGAGCTCGGCGCTTCCCGCGGCGTCGTCGGCGCCGAGCTCGGCGCCACCGACTCCGCCGACGATACCTCCCCGCGCGCTCGACGTTCCTCCGCCCGTGGTGCCGTCTCCCGAGCTTGCGGCCAGGAGCCCGCGGGCGAAGCTCCCGCCGCCTCCGCTGCCGCGGCTTCGGTCGCCGCTCCCTGTCCGCACCGCCGCGGGGGCGGAGCTCGTCCAGCGCGCCGCCACGCTGACGAGCTTCCCGCTACAGCGTGACGAAGGGGGGACGAGCTCCGCCAACGCGTCCGACTGGGAGGACGCAGAGCACTCGCAGCTGAATACGACACTTCCGGGAGTAGGGAGCCATGGATGAGCGCCGCCGCGCCTCGCAGCTACACGCCATCAGGCGCCTGCTGGCGAGCATGCCGGCCCTACGGGAACTGAGCAGCTACGGCTGACGTCTTCCTTTGGTAGCGGACGGGGAAGACCGCGAACCGGTGCCGCATGAGGCGGACGCGCGGCATCACCCGCTTACGGGCGATTGCCCGCGGGGGAGGGTAACGCCATGGATCGTCTGTCGAATGAAGACGAGCGCGCCGCTGCGCACGCGCGCCTGTTTTGCCCGGCGCAGGTTCGTGCCGTCCTGCGCTGGCTGGGGAGGCTTGGGGTCCCACGGTGCCATCGTACCGACGTCGCAGGCCAAGTCTGGCTCAAAGCCTGGGAGAGCTGGCCCAGGTTCGATCCGAAGCGTGGCAGGCCGGAACGCTGGTTGAACGGGATCACCGTACACGTTGCGTCGCACTATCACCAGCGTATGCAGCACCGCAGGGAGGAGCTCGTCGATTTGATCGATGTGACCGATCCAGCCCCGGATGCCGCTGCTAGGATGGAATCCGACAGCGTCAGGACGGGCACCATCGACGCGGTGAACGAGCTCGATCCGAAGCTGCGATTTGTTCTCGTGGCACACGATCTGAATGGGATCCCGATGGCCCAGGTGGCAGAAGACGCAGGGCTACCTCTCTCTACGCTCTACAAGCGACGCACAAAGGCCATCGGTGCGCTGCGCGATATCATCGGGCTTCGTGGAACCCAGGGGGACTTCGCCCGGAGAGTGGGGCAACAATGAGCATCAATGCCTCGTTGTTTACTGCCAGCGCAACTTCGACGACCATGAGGCGGAGCGAATGTTCGACGCTCTTATGATGTTCAGGGGGCGTTGCCAGGGTGTCAGCGATCGTTTCCGGCCATGAGGACGACTTAAACCCGCCAGCGTGTCAATCGAGAATTACTTGACACGTTCCGCGCGCTTCTGATTGACAACTAGATACGCCTTGGCTTCGAGCTCGCTTGCGCACGTTGCTCAAAGTGCTCGCCCCTTGATGACCGCATGGCGAGCTCGGCGTTCCTCGCATCCTCGTCACCCTGCTACAGAACCCGAGAGGCGGAAGCCGAGCAAGCCCAGCTCGATTCACCTGAGGACCAGAGCGTCATAAATATCATCTACCAGGCCACTTTTCTCATCTTCCCCTTATATGCCAATTGCTCGAACTGTTGCGCCAACTCCTTGGCAAACTGAGGATCCCGCACGATAACTCCAGCCTCGAAATTGTCTGTGTGCGCCCACTTGCTCAGGTTTGCCGATCCCACGTAGGCCACTTCATCATCCACGATGACGCACTTCGCATGCAGCACGAACTGCTTCCGGGTGTCGTAAAAGACCTGCGGCAGGAGCGCATCGGGCCAGTACTTCCTCTTGAACCTCTCTCGGAACACCGCCTCTGGATCTTCCGGGTAACGGCGCTTCTTGCCCCGCTCGGATGTGTCTTGGACCATGGTGTCCCTCTCCATCCACCCCCGCATCAGCTGCTTATTGATACACAGGAACAGTCGCACATCGAGATGAGGGGGATTCTTCTGGCGCTCCACGAGCGGCTTCAGGAGATCCGGAGTACCCAGGTTGAAGGTCGACAGCAGCACCTTCCGCTTCGCCGTCGTGAACAGCTCCTTCACTGCCACTGCGGTGTCCCGGCTCTGCGACGCCCCTTCGGGCCCCGACCATACCAGGGTCAGACGGCGTCGCTGCTCTTCCTCGCAGCGCGCCCGCTCCGTCTTCAGCAGCTTGAGAACCGCGACGCCTTCCTCGATAGACGAGAACGCGGCGTGAAGTGCCTTCAAATCTGTGGCCAGCGCCTCGGAATTTTCGTGTATCTGCTTACTCCGTAGCGCTGTCGCTGTAGGTGGCCACGCGAGCAGGCGCCGCTCTAGCGCCTCGACTAGCCGCTTCAGCGCCGGCACTCCGAGCTTCTCTAGCTCCGGGCCCATCGTGCTTACCATGTACCAGTATCCGGCCCGAACAGCTCCGCTCCGATCGGTTCTACCGTAGGCATCACCAGTGCTCGGTCCAAGAGCTCGTTCCGGTGCTCGCAGCTCGTCTCCGGCAGGAGAAGGCATCCGTGGCAAGCCGCCCCGTGCAGAAAGCGCTCCTCAAGGGCCTGGCGCGGCTCGTGCTGAGCGCAGACCGGATCGTTCGAACACAGCGATCCGTAAGCGAGAGCCGCCTGGAGATGTCGATCGAGCCGCCCCGCCGCCCCGGCCAGTCCGCCGAGCGTCCCCTCCGCGTCCGCCGTCGCCGTGTAGAGCAGCACCCCATACCCCTCTGGCCCCGCGTAGACCCGTTCGCGGATCGAGCTTGCCGCATAGCCGCACTCAAGCGCCACCGCGGTCAGCAGTAGGTGCGACAGCGAATGAAGCATCACGTACGCCACTCCGGGAAATCGCGCTGCCGCGTCGGCGTGCCTCGCCGCCCAGGCCACAAACCCCGCGCGCAACTCGGTCTCGCGCTGCTCCACCTTCGGCCGCGTCATCCACGACACCACCACGCCTGGGTCGAGGGCCACGAACAGCCCTTCTCCCTGGTTTTCCACGGCAGGCACCCACCGTGCCTCTGCTGACAGCCGCGCCCGCCGCGCGCCCACGGCCAGCGCCCCCTCCGCGTCGCGCGTCGGCTGATCGATCCGCGTGAACCCGATCAGCGCAACCACCTCTCGCAGCCGGTGCACGGAGAGCACTCGCCGGACAGCCTGAAGCCGCGGCGGACGAGGCTCGGGGAGCGCGACTTCCGTCGCGAACAGCTCGCTTTCCTCCTTATCCACCCCGAGATCCTCACTCAGCAGGCGTGCGATCTCGGGCCCTTTCAGGCCTCCCTGGGCGGTGGCGCGATCGCGCCGCCGCCGCTCGATGGCCGCCAGCACGTTCGCGTCGTCCAGTTCCAGCCTCTTGAAGGCATCCTCCAACTTGGGTAAAAGTTTCCTTGCCAGGCGCAGCGCCTCTCCGGTATCGATAACCTCCAAGCGCGCCTCTTCCCACAGCTCTGCCACCATGCGATCAGCCAGCGATGCGCCGCCCGGAATCGAAATCGCCGTCATGAGCTCCGGGAAATATGCATTCGTCGCGGAGCGCACGAGCAGCCGAGCCGGTGCATCGCATCGGCCGGGCCCGCCGCGCCAGTGCAATGGTCCCAGCCAGGGCTCACCGCCCGGGCACATCCCGAGCGGCATCTCATTCGAATCGTCCTTGTGGCGGGGGATGGCGTCGAGCAGCGCCCGACTGGCACGGCACGCGCAGCGCACGAAGATCTCGGCGAAGTCCCCGGTCGTCCCGACCTCGTCGAGGTACAGCGCCTCGCAGTTGCTCTCCCCCCGGTGCACGAACGTCATCCAGTCGACGTCGCCCACGTGCCCGTGAATGCAGGCCTGCACGAACCGGATCGGCACCACTGGGCGGCCGCCCCACGTCATGCCCTCGAACGCGCTACGGTGAACCATCCGGCGCGAGCGTCGCGCGCGGTCTTCCCCCTGGGGCGCATGGGGGTCCACGAGAAACCACCGCGGCAGCTCCCAGACAGGGATTTCGGCTTTTGCGTCGTCACGGCTGGGTGCCGCAGGCGGCGTGTAGAGCCCCGTGATCCCAGCCTCTGCCAGGTGGGCGAGCAGCCGGGGCTCCTCGATGCGACGGAGCCGCGAATCCTCCGCTGCAGGGTCGCCCCAGTGGTCGGGCCCCGACACGATGCCCGATCGCGCTGGTAGGTCTACAAGCGCCCCAGGGCCGAAAGTCGTTACGGCCTGACTCCGCCGGATGTGTCCGTCGGGCGGCGCGGGGCCCTCCCCTTGGCCGCCCGCGCGGCCCTTCCTGGCGCCGGCCCCCCGGTTGCCGGTCCTCTTCGTAGCCATCTCAGGTCTCCTCCGGCAGTTCGGGCACCTGGACGCGCAGCGCCACAATCGGCTCCACGTCGCGGAGCGAGCGCGGCGCCCGGAACTTCTCGCGGTCATCGTTCGTGGGCCGCTCCGCCAACGGATCATAGAGCAACGTCGGAGCCTTCTTCTCCGCGCGCGCGTAGCGCAGGCCTGTGTGCTCGTCGGCCAGTTCCGACCATGAATCGAAGAGATCTTGGGCCCGCTTTCCCAAGTCGACGTGCAGCGCCGCCCTCTCTTCGGACGAGATGGCTTCTGCCACCCGCTGCCTGAGCAACTCTTCGACCTGTTCCTGGAGCGGCTTCACCCTGCCGATGCCCGCCGCGGCCCCCTCCGGCGTCATCCTGGGGTCCAGCAGCCGCGTGAGCGCCACGAGCACCGCCGCGCCGCCTCGATCGATCGCGCGTGGCGAGAACGGCGTCACGCTGGTCGCCTCCACCGCCCGGTAGAAGCTTGCGTGGTAGGCTTCAAACCGCTCGTAGTGCGACCGATCGCGCGGCCGGTGCACGTTGAGCAGCGTCACGACGAGCCCTGGCCGCTGGGGATCGCGCCCGACCCGGCTCGTTGCCTGGATGTACTCGGCAGTCGCCCTGGGCTGGCCGGCAACCATCATCAACCCAAGTCGCGGGATGTCGAGCCCGACCGAGATCATGTTGGTCGCCAGCGCCACGTCGACCGGCTGAAGTGTCTTCTCCCGTGGCTGCACCTCCAGGCGCTGGCGTGACGACGAGATACGCGACGTAGGCTCGCGGCTCGTCAACTCGACCACTTCACCCATCGACCGCCGTGCGAAGACCGGCGCAGCCCGTTCGGGTCGCTGCCGTTCGTCGTACCGGCGCAACCGCGTGGCGACCTCGTCCTCGATTATCCTCCGGCTCCCGCCGAGCTCGCGCAGGCTGTTGAAGTACCCGAGCAGCGTCATGTATGGCGCCGCTGGGTTGTGCTCGACCGCGTCGCCGCCGGCCTCCTCGTAAAGCTGCTGCGCCCCCGCGAGCAGTGCCAGAGACACCTGGAGCATCACCTTTTTCAGGCTCCGCCCCGGCGCGGCCACGCCCACATACCGCCGCGCGTGGGCGTACGCCGTGTCCGCGCGTTCCTCGGGCGTCCGTGGGGCCGGCACCGTCTTCGCGAAGAACGAGTCCTTCCGGTCGGGCCCCGGCGGCGGGAACACCACCGTGCTATCGCGGGCGAAGAGCGCCTGGATCTGCCGCGCTGCCCGTCGCACCGTCGCCGTCGAGGCCACCACTTTCGGCGCCGCTTCTTCCTCGGCACAGAGCCCGTCCACAGCCGTTTCGTAAAGCCCCACCATCGTCCCGAGCGGTCCGGAGATGAGGTGTAGCTCGTCCTGGATCACCAGGTCCAGCGGCGGCAGCCGCCCTCCAGGAATTGGCGTCCCGATCCCGGGCCTGTCGCAGGGCCCGTAGAAGCCCTCGGCGTCGTATCGGGTTACGCGCCCGAATAGCGCTCCCGTCTCACCCACCCAGGGGAGTTGCGCGATCTTGTCCACGGTCGCGATCAGGAAGCAGGGCAGCCGTCGGTAGATCGGTTCGTCCACGGCGACGATCGGCAGCGGTCGGCTTGACCAGCGACACGACGCGGACGCGCAGTACACATGGAGCCGCTCCGGCTTCTCGTCATCAGGGAGCAGCCGGAAACTCAGCGGCTTGAATACCTGATGGCACCACGGGCAGCGCTCGATGGGGATCGGCGAGGGGTTCCGGCCAGAGTGCAGCCGGAATGCCAGCGTCTTCTCCCGCGCCGAGTGTGGATTCCGATCTCCCGCCCGGCCCATCCGGTTGGGCGTGGCGGCTTCGCCGACCCAGAGCCCGATCTCGAAGGGCCACGTCCCGAGCCGCGGATCGGCTTCCCGGGCGATCTCCAGCGCGCACATCAGGGCCGCAGCCCGCTCGAGCTGATCGAGCGTGAGCAGCCTCAGCGTGTAGCGCATCAGCACGCTCACCCCGGCCCCTCGCACGCCCGGATGCCGAAGGCGCCGGTACACCAGCGTGAACGCGGCAAGGCCTAGGTACGCCTCCGTCTTCCCGCCGCCCGTCGGGAAAAACAGCAGGTCCACGTCCCTGCGCGTCGTACCCTGTGGATGGACGATTCCGGGCACGTTCATCAGCACGAACGCGAGCTGGAACGGGTACCACGCCGGCGTCACCGTGGGCCGCCGGGCGCGCGCCACCTGGGCCATCACCCGGCAGGTGATTCGCAGCGCCGCGTCGGCCCTCTCGTCCACGAGCGCCGCGATCCCCTCTGCGATGCGCCCCTGCACGCAGCGGGCGTCGCGCAGCAGCTGTTCCAGCATGTGCCGCTGGGCCTCATCTGCGAGGCGCGCCGCAGCCTGCTGCTCGATCCACGCCTTGTAGGCATCGGCGATCGGCGAGAGCGCTGCGCGCAGATCTGGCACACTCGCGAGCGCCTCCATGCGAGCATCGAGCCCCTCGAGCGTAGCAGGCACCACCCGCTCGACCTCGGCACTCGGGATCCACACGGTCTCGACCTGCCGGCAAACCCCATCCGCGTCCAGGCGAGCCGCCGTGGCCACGTTGTGGCCGACCGCATGCTCAACCGCGTCGCGGTACTGGAGCTCGGCCACCTGCTCGTCCGCATCGACATTATCGCTCCCATCGTCGCGGCCGCGCAGGTTGGGCCTCGCCGTCAGTCCCTCCTTGCAATGGAGAGCGAGCGCCGCCTGGAAGGCGAAGGCCGCGTCGCGCGGCGACCCCGGCGGACGCCGGTTGACGAGGAACACGGAGACGGTGAGCCCGTCCCCGTCGGCGCGGCGCCGGCTCAGCACGACGAGAGTGAGCCCGCTCTCGTCTGCCTCCAGAGGGTAGGACTGCAGCGAGCCGGCCGGGTCGACGAGGAGTTCGCGCGTGACCTCCCGGGGCGCCCGGCGCCAGGGCCGTGCGACGGGCCGCGTCTCGTCGGCCTCCTCGGAGCAGGATGGGGTAGTTTGACAATCCGGTGGAGCCTCAGGTGCGTAGTCCCCCCACGTGGCCGTAACCCGGAGGTTGCGCACCGACGACGGCACGAGAACGCTGAGCCCGAGCGATGCAGGAAGCAGCACGCGCCGACGCGACGTGGGATCCGGCGCGCGGGCGTCGGCGGCCCGGGGATCATCCCCGATCTCGTCCGGCTCCTCCTGCGCCTCGGGATCGACGCGGTCCCCCTCGTCCCCCTCGAACGGGACGAGGAAGCCGGTGAGATACCAGCGGGACGGCGGAATTGCGAGGCGCTCGTCCGGCACGGCCGGCCCCACGAGGTCCTCGCGGAGGATCTCCACAAGACGCTCGCGTACGTCCACAGGCTCCACGGCGCGTTCCTCCCTTCTCCCGACCCACCGTCAGGAGCGTACAGTCGGGGTCGGCGAGAATACGCGATTGGCGAGCGGAAATATATGGCCGCGACGTGCTCCAGCGGAGAATGAGGTAAATGTCGGTCCGGGAGAGACTTCTGCGAGGAGGTGGGTGGAAAACCTAGGACTCCGACACAGTTCTGAACCACCGACGTGCTCGGATTCAGCCGTTTTAAAGCGGCACCGGGCGACAGGAGGGAGCAACAGGACCGCGGTGCGTAGCAACAAGCGGGGGGTGCGGCACTACTGGAGGAGCATTTGAGCAGACGGAACAAAGCGGCCGAGCGGAACTGCACCCGAGAGATCAACGGGTCTTCTTCGGTGAGGGCACGCCAGCGACACGCTGGGTGGCGGCACAGTCGGCGGCGGCGCGCTCTTGGTTGAGGGCGAGAAGCCGGGCGACGACTTCGTCGCGGACGTCGTCGGGCCAGCGATAACGCCAAGGCTTCTTCTTGCGCGGCCGTCCGGCTGACTCGGGCTCATCATCATCGTCATCATCATAGTCAAGGAGAAAAGCGCACGTGGGGCGAATCTCAGTCCACCCATAAGCGTCAAGAACTGCACGATCCATGATATCGTGAAGTTCGCGAAGCCTCTTAATATCAGGCTCCTCTTCCTCAGGATCGTGAAAGCGGTTATATGTAGTAGTGAGACCCTGCTGGTTCCTGATCATCAGAGCTGCCCGGTACTCGTAGTAGCACCTGCCCGCCTCGTCGATGGCAAGATTATGCTCCCAGCCAGGAGGAAACGCGAACGTCTCAAAGCAATCAGTAGGTGTATAACGAAGTCGATCCTCCAGAGACGATCCAAAGAACCGCGCCCAAAACTCGTGCAATCGCGACTGAATCACCGCAAACGCGCCATAGCTACACAACGAAAATACATCCAGCTGCTCGGAAAACACCTGCTTCGAGTCCACGATTGCAACAGCAAAGTGCTGCGATACGCGCCCAATAACGATCACCTTGTCTTGACGAGCCAGCACCGCACTAAGGCCTGGACGAACCTCTCCGTACTGCCACCATCGAACTCGATGCGCACCTCTATTTGCAACATCTCGACGAGGCTTGACCTTATTACGAACAATGGTCATCAAGTCGGGCCAAGCGTTTGCCTCTTCCTCCGTTGCGGTTCCAAAATTGATTACATAGCGATGTGCCGCATGGGTAGGACTTGAGTTGACTTCGTCCCCTCCGAGATAGGAAAATATCTTCTCTTTGTTGCGGCGATCTTTTACGATCAATCGCTTCATCTCAGAGGTGGGGTTCGCATCCTGGTCAAGATCATCAAACAGAAAGCCTTGGCCCGCTATCTTGTAACCTTCAAACACTAAGCCACTGCTAGCACGAAGTCGAGCGGGCTCCTCGCTACTGCCGTGTCGGAACAAGTATGCCGTAATCTGATCTGCGCAAATGTCGTCGATTGTCTTTTTGGCGACCGTGGCATGTTTTGCCAAATGAATTATACTAACTGTTACGGCGGCCCGTCCAGGCCACTTAAGCCGACGACGAGCTCCGTATATAATGCCTCCGTTTCTGCATATCCAGCCCAGTCCACCTGCTCGCGTGTCCCCTTGGGCAATCGTCTTAGTTGCCACCAGTCCCATGCACGCGCCGCTTCGTAACTTGTCAAAAGAGCGCCTAAAGAAATAGGCGGCCAGATCCATTCGGTTTCCCGACTCGGGAAAATAATTTGTTATGAATCTGAAGTACTCATCGGTAATGTTGGTGGATATCATCGTTCCACCCAAAAATGGTGGATTCCCTACGATGGCGTCAAACCCTGGGCTGTTTCTTGAAAACACCTCGGGAAACTCGATTTCCCAGTGAAATGGCTTAAATTGCAGGTCCGGCTCAGGCAGCTTCCCAACATCCAACACCAGCCGCTTCGCGTAGTCGTCCAGTCGGTTCACCCGCGCCTTCTCCTTCGTCTCGGAGAAGAACACCTCCACGACTAGATCGCCAACCCTCCGCACTGCAGCCACGGCGTGATCTGCGTCCCCCAGAAGCCGCTCCTTTTCCTTCGTGTCATCTGAGTCGGCTAGCTGATGGATCTGCTCCCGCAGCGCCTCTGCCCTCTTCAGCGCCTCGTCGATCCCCTTTCGTAGGAGCGGCACCTGTGCCTGCTTTCCTGGCGCCCAGTGCAAGCTCGCGATCTGCTCCCGATCCAGGCCCACCAGCGAATCGCCTTCCCGTAGCGCATGGTCCAGGAACGTGAACGGATGCTCCCTCGCCAGCGTCACCAGCCACAAGGACAGCTTCGCCAGCGCCACGGCGAACGGGTTCTTGTCTACGCCGTACAGGCACCGCTGCGTCACCAGCCGCTGCGCGTGCAGTTCCTCCGTCTCGTCCGGCGGGATGACCGGCCGATCCTCCGGGTAGCGTTTCCAGGCCTCCTCCAGCGCTGCCCCGAGCTGACGGCATGCCTCCACCAGGAATGCCCCCGATCCCATGGCCGGATCGCACACCTTGAGGGTCAGAACATCCGATGCCCGGTAGCGCTCGGGGAGCCGCGCCAGAACGGGCTCTAGCGTCTTGCGTACGATCGGCTCGGTCAGCTCCCGCGGCGTGTAATGGGAGCCTGAGCGCCGGCGCTCCTCGGTCGGCTGCAAGTACAAGGACCCAGGCGGTAGCACGCCGGGGCGATGCGGAGACGCGCTCTTTGACAGCGCCTGCGCTAGCGCCTCCACCGTCCTGGCCTTCTTGATGTCGGCGGCCACCGCGGCGCCAGGCTTGCAACCGACCTCACTAAGGTCCTTCAGACGATCCTCGGGCTTCTTCTTGAGCAGCGTCGCGAGATCCACCGCCGCGTGATGCGGCTTGACCAGGAGCGTCGGGCCAGACGCCTGCTCCAGCGTGTAGCCCATCATGGCCTCGTACACGCTGCCGATCTGCTCCACGTCCAGGGTCCGGTACGAAATGCGTTCGCCGTCGAGGAAGAGGAGCTTGTGAAGGACGCGGAATACTACACCATCGGCGACGCTCGGGGGGTCGATGCGCTCGAACCTGCCGCGGGTGCTGAGATAGGGTCGGCCCTCGAGAAAGGGGTAGGCGTCGGGGTCGAATAGGTCGCCGAGGCGGGCCGGAAGGCGCAGGGCCTTGTACCGCGCGCCGAAGAAAATCATGGAGAAGAGCGAAACGAGCTGGGCCCAGGCGCCGTAACGCTGATCCATTGTGTCGTGGAATCGCGCATCGTCGTCCCGTAGGCGCTCATACAATCCCGTCGGGGAGTAGCTGCCCGTGAAGATCGGATCGTCCGGCAAGAGGCCCTTGTCCTCGGTATAGAGCAGGAAGACGAGCCGCAGGATCGTGGCCAGGAGGCCGCCGTAGAGGTGCGGCCGATCTTCGACGAGTTCCCGGGCCATGAGCCTGTCCCCGCCGAGGGATCGCGCCGACTGGAAGCCGACGAGTAGATCCTGGAGGGCGCTGAGGACTTGATCGGCCAGCTTGCTGGAGACCTCGTTTTGGTAGCGGCGGCTCTCGCGGAGGATCGCGGGAAGCCGGTGCTCCTGAGGACCCATGAGCAGGCCAGGGCCGAGGAGCATTACCATCGCGCCGAGGACGTCGCGTCCCGCGGTCCGGGTCAGCACCCGCACGGGAAACGTGAGGTGACCGGCGGTCTCGGTGCGCGGGGCGTAAACGAGGCGGATAGCGCGGGTGTGGACGAGCAGGCCGATCGGAATGTCGCGCTCGCGCAGGAGGCGCTCGAAGCGGGCCTCAGAGCTCGCGGCCCAGCGCCGGCCCACCTCCGAAAGGGGACGATCGAGATCGGTGCCGGGTGGCTCGACGCGCACGAGGACAAGGGGCGTGGGAGGGGATCCGTCCGCGGGAGGCGTGTCGAGCAGGGCGTAGGTGGGCTCAAGGCGATCATCGCCGAAATTGTCGAGGCGGACGACCAGCTCGGGCAGCGGGGGACCGCCATGCATACCTGCGATGCGGTCGCGTGGCCATTCGAACAGATCGGTGAAGAGCGCCGAAATGTCGGCGATCTGCGGATCGGCATCGTCCCCCGCATTGCGCTGGGCGCGCTCGGCCTTACGGGTCGTCTGCCCGGCCAAGTCGGGCACCAACGCCAGGAAGCGCTGGTGAAGCTCGGCGAGCACGTTGCGGTCGAAGTAGGCCTGGGCGCGCACCAGTGCCTGCGCGGTGACGACAAGGCCGACGTGCTCCGCGGTAAGCTCGCCGATCCAGCCTTTATGAAATGAAAGGAGTTCCTTCTCGGTGGCCATGGACTTCCTAACCGGACTGGGGCCAGAGGTAGACGAGGCCGACGGCCTCATGGCGGGTGGAGCGGACGTGGTAGTGCTCTCGGATGCGCGCCGCCTCGGCGAGTGCCTGCGGCTCGAGCTCGACGAGGCGGCGATCCCAGTAGGCGAGATCATCTAGAATCTGATCGCGTTCATCCTCGGCAAAACCGAGGAGGAGCTGGTCTCCGCCCCCGATACCGTACCGCTTCTTCAGCTCAGCGCGGTGGCGCGCGAGGCGCTTCGCTTGATCGGTGACGATCTTCACGAGCGCGGTGGCCTCCTTTTTTCCGCGCTCGGCGAGGAGGCGGTCGGCCTGCCGCTGCTGCTCGTCTAGGCGGCGCTTGAGGCGCGGGCCAAGCGCTTCGAGGTGGGCGGGGACGCTGGGGAGGAAGGTACGGCGTGCCCAATCGAGATCGACGTCGCGCAGTGCAGGGTCGGCGAGCGCCTCGCGTACGAGGGCAAGTGGCTCGGCGGGATCGTCCAGGATCGTAAGCGGCTCCCGGCCGTCGAGGCCTCCGACACGGCCTGCGACGGCCGTGATCTCGTTGTGGAGGCGCGCGGCCTCCCGGCCGTAAAGGGCGACCCGGCCGAACAGTATCGCGTAGGGGACGGCGGCGCGCGTACGGAGGACGCAAGCTCGGTGCAGGTCGTGGTGCACGAATCCCTGGGCGGAGAAGCGGGCGAGGAGGCGGCGGACCAGCGGGTGCTCGAGGTGGAGGTGAACGACGCCAGCGCCGAGCTTGCCAGGATCCTCGAAGACGACGGAACGGAGAGACGTGCGGCGGCGCCAGTCCCAGAGGGCCTCGGACGGCTCCCGGGGAGGCCGGAGGAGATCGAGGAGGGGGAGCCAGCTCGGGTCGACCGCGGCGCGAGCGGCGAGATCAGGGAAGCGATAGGCGCCCCGTAGATCATTCGCTGTGACTGGCTCAAGCTGCCCCGCGCCGAGCAGACCGAGTGCGGCGTCGACTGCGCGGCGGAGACGGTCCCCCTCGTAATCCAGGTGCCTGCGGGCGCGCTCGAGCAACTCGCGCAGGTCTGCGAGTTCAGCCGCAAGCTGCCGCGGGCGACGCGCTGCTTCCAGCTCTTCGCGGCGAGCGGCGGCGCGGGACGGCTCCTCGCCGAGTTGCTCGATCGCCGCGCGGAGATCGGCAACCCGGCCAAGTGGGACACCGCGCTCGAGGAGGGCGGCGAGGCGGCCCTCGACGACGGCGCCGATGCTACCGAGCTCCTTCTGGATGGTGCGGGTCTTGTTGACTATGGTCTCGAGGACTTGGTCCTCGGGTCTCTGCGTGAAGACGAAGTAATGGCAGCGGACTTCCGGGGCACGCTGAAGGGTGCGATCGATGCGACCGTTGCGCTGCTCGACGCGGGAGGGGTTCCACGGCAGGTCGAAGTGGAACAGGTCTGCGCAGTGGTTCTGGAGGTTGACGCCTTCGCGGGCGGCGTCGGTGCAGACGAGGATACGCAGTGGCTCGACGCGCGGATCGGCATTGAAGGCTTCCTTGATCTCCTCGCGCACCTCGTCGGAGATTCCCCCATGAAACGTGCGGATACGCGATCGCACGCGCTCGGGCTCGCAGATCGCGGTCCGGAGCTGTTGATAGACGTAATCCTTGGTGTCCGCGTACTCGGTAAAGATGAGGACGCGGCGATCGGTCCACGCCTTCGGCGCGGTACGGACCGGCGCGTCGAGCGGGGCGAGGTCGGGGCAGAGGTGCTCGCGGATCCAGTCGATGAGCTTGCGGATGCGCTCGTCGGGCGCCGTGCGGTGCCGCTGCGCGATCTCCTGCATGCGGTCGAGGAGGGAGATCTCCTCGGCGGAAGGGACGCTCGGATCGGCGGCGGTGGCCCGAACGATCTGGGCGTCCTCCTCGGCGCGGATTGATGCCTCGTCGCGCTCTGCGTCCTCGTCGTCCATGCCCGGCGGCTCGGCGAGGAGCGTAAGCTGCGCGGTCGAGGGCGGTGGTGGGGACGGCGTGGCGGCAGTGCGGCGCTGCGTGACGGAGCGGCGGTGGACCTCCAGCGTGCGGGCGAAGGCGTGGATGGAGGAGAGGAGCCGCTTCTGCAGCGAGGTGACGACCAGCGCCGCGCTGGCCTGCGCTCCCTTAGGGAGCGCTGCGAGGCGCGTCTCGCGCAGCTCGCGGTAGCGCCCGAGCAGGCGCGAGAGCTCGAGCTCGGGAGCGTTGTCCGGGAGACCGGTGATGTCGTGCTGCGGGACGAGCCGCTCGGGGATCTCACCTGGTAGGGCGTCCTTGAGGTCTCGCTTGAGCCGACGGACGACGACGGCGTCGCGATCCCTGGGATCGATGGGCGCGCCGCGGCAGAAGCGCGTGTCGTCCAGGATCTCGAGCAGCGCCGAGAAGCTATTGGAGTGGCCGTTGTGCGGGGTTGCCGAGAGGAAGAGGCGGTGCTCGAAGCGGCCGGCGAGATCGCGGATGACACGGGTGAAGCGGGAGTCGACCGCGTATTTGGCGCCCGAGGAGGGGGCCGCATGATGCGCCTCGTCGAGGATGAGGAGGGACCCGGCGCGAGCGCCGCCCCCCGGCTCGCCCTCGCTACCTAGCAGAGCGCGGAGGAGGCCGGCGTAGGCCTCGTCGCGCAGCAGCGCATGGGAGACGACGAAGAGCTGGTGGGTCGCCCAGGGGTTCGTGGCGTGGCCTCGCTCTCGGCGGACGCGGAGGACGTAAGCGCGGTCAAGGACGCGGAAGGCGAGGCCGAAGCGGGTGGCAAGCTCGTCCCGCCACTGGAGGACGACCGAAGGCGGGCAGGCGACCACGACGCGGCGGACACGCTGGCGCAGGAGGAGTTCGCGAAGGATGAGGCCGGCCTCGATGGTCTTGCCGAGGCCAACATCATCGGCGATGAGGAGGTTGACCCGCGGAAGGAGCAGGGCCTTACGGAGCGGCTCGAGCTGGTGAGCCTTGATTGAGATGCCGGCGCGGTATGGGGCCTGGAAGAGCTGCGGATCTGTGGAGGTGACGGAGCTCCAGCGCAGCGTGTCGAGGTAAGCGGCGAACAGGTCCGGGCGATCGAAGCCGTCAACGCGGCCAGCTTCGAAGGCGTCGGTCTTCAGGATGGTGCCGTCGAGCTCGCGTTCCCAGAGGACCTCGAGGGTAGCGCCCGCTGCGTCGTCGTCGACGCAGGCGAGCGTGACGGCCGTGTCCTCATCGTCGACGCGCTGGACCTTCTCGACGAGGTAGCGCCGGGCGCGGACGCGGACGAACTGGCCTTCTTGAGGGGGTGCTGCGGGCTTTTCCATCGGCTCAGGGCCGATGTATCGCACGAGGACGACGACTTGGGAACGAGGGTCGACCCTAGGCGAAGGCGGTACCCGCACTTTTCTGGTGGCTGCTCCCTGTTCGCCGCTTCCTCCCGCGCCCTGCCAGGTGAGGGGCCCGCGAAAATTGGACCCCCCTTCGACCTCGATGTGCGTCGTTGCCTACGGCAGGTCGCGGCCAAGGTGCACTGCCTGGCCGGAGCCGCATCGGTGACACCTCGAGAAGACACGGACGGGCCATGGCGTGATGCTACCGTCCCCGCCCCTCGTTGCGATGGATGAATTGAACTATCTCTTCGCGCACGCACCGCCACGCCGTCCTCGCCTTGTAGGGCGCGACTGCGGCTGGTAGAGCAGCGATGTACAGGTGTCGCGGCGGCGCCCATGCGCACGGCAATCATTAACCCACTCGTGTTCTATCGGTTAATGTTGTACGTGGGCCGTGGATGTCCGGTACATCGTCGATTGCCCTCGGGGAGACGTGCCGAGGAACAGGCCCCGCGCACACCTTGGCGCTTGCCTCCCCGGCACAGGCCTGCCGCCTGGCGACGTCGCTTTCTCGAAGGCCTCGGGGGCGCTTTCGCACGCATACATCGCGCGTGGGCGATCTCAGCAGAGTCTGCAGGCGCCGGCGAGTGGCAGGCCCGGCGGCGACTCAGCGCGATCGGCGAGCTCGACTATCAGCCCAAGATTGCTCGCTCCTCCGGTGCTGCTGGCAGCCCAAGCAGCCGACCGATTGCTTCATGAACGACCCGGGCCGCCACGTCATCCCCGAGGGCAACGGCGCGGCTCAACGCGTTGGCGAGCGAGGTGACCACGGCGGCGCGAGGCGACGCGTCGGTCGGCGCGAGCTCCGTAGGCCCGGGGCCCGCCGGTTGGGCCCGCGTTGGGCCCACGCCTTCCGAGGGGCAGCGATCCGTCGTCATGTCCCCCCGAAAGCCCGGCCGAACCCACGGATCGCGACGGTTCGCCCCCGCGGAATTGTCCCGCCAGAGAAGCCGGTCGATAGCGAGTGGTCGCTGGAAACAGTAGCGATTTTCGTAGTTTCCGCCTGTTTCGCCGCTGAGGGCGGCTCCGGTGTGGCCCAACGCGGCGCCCTCTTCCGCCGCATCGCCCGCGGTGAAGGGCCCGCGGCATCACCGATCGGGGTCGGCGCCTGGCCTGGCGCCGAAGCGGGCGCGCGCGTCGAAGCAGGCCCAGCTGGCTGCCGCGGTGCCGGTGGCTGGGGATCGCGCCGAACATCGCCGCGGTGCTGCGCGGCGAGAAGGCTCCCGACGACGCGCTGGCCCGCGAGCTGGGCGCGATGGGGCTCCTCTGCGTCAGCGCGCGCGCCGGTAGTGCATCGCCACCGCGCCGCAGCGGAGCGGCTTGGCCGAGACCAGCTCGAGCCGCCGCGTGACGGGCAGCCCGCTCTGGTACAGGGTCGGGCCGTGGCCGGCGAGCTTGGGGTGGACGAGGAACTTGTACTCGTCGATGAGATCCAGCCGATCCAGCTCGGTCGCGAGCTTGCCGCTGCCGAGGAGCACGCCGGCCGGGGTCGCGTCCTTGAGCTTCTGCACGCCCATGCGCAGATCGCCGGCGATGGGGTGGCTGTTGGTCCACGGGAAGTCCTTGCGCGTGGACGACACCACGTACTTCGGCTTGGTCTCCAGCTTGACCGCCCACTCGCGCAGCGCCGGAGGCGCCTCCTCGTCGCCGCGGGCGACCGCCGGCCAGTAGCTCTCCATCATCTCGTAGGTGACGCGGCCCCACAGCATCGCGCCGCTCTCGTCCATGAGGCGGGTGAAGAAGGCGTGCGTCTCGTCGTCGACGATCCCCTCCTGGTGGTCGACGCAGCCGTCCAGGGTGACGTTGATGGAGAAGGTCAGCAGTCCCATGCGGCGAGTCTCCTTCGGAACGAGGCATCGGTCAATGTTGCGGTAGTGCCATGCGCACCGCGAGGCTCTCGGCTTTGTCGTCTCGCAAGACTCTCGAGTCCGTGGTGTCGAAAAGCACGTCGTGATGGCTCGGTCCTGGGTCGAAAGAGCGTGGTCCGGGCGCCGCCACGCATCGCCCAGGCCCTGGCGAGCATCGCGGCCAAGTAGGTCGCCCTCATCGCCCAGGGTCAATCCACGTAAACGCCGTCGCATAGCGCACATCGACGGCCGAGAGCGTCGCCCGCGCGGTCTCGTTCAGCGCGCCGTCGGGCTGCCTCCGGGTCGCGAGGAGCTGCCAGAGGCTAGCTGTGCTAGCCTGACGGCGATGGCCGACGTCAAGGATAAGTTGCTCGCCGTAGCGTACCGGGTACTCGAGAGCGAAGGCCCAGCAGCGCTCACGACGCGGCGGGTGTGCGAGGAGGCCGGCGTGACGATGCCGACCCTCTACCACCACTTCGGCAGCCGGGACGGGCTCGTGGCTGCGGTCCACGCCGTCGCGCTCGAGAAGTTCATGGCGAAGAAACGGGCGCTCACGCCGACAGACGACCCCGTCGCGGATCTCCGCACGGGCTGCGAGCACGTGCTCGAATTCGTGCAGGCCCACCCCTCCGTCACGGCCGCGTTGATGGCGCGCGGCATCGAGCAGCCGTCGATATTCGAGCCGAGCTACGCCCTGATGCGGCACCGCCTCGAGCGTTGCGCCAGGGCGGGCGCCCTGCGCGTGCCGATCGAGCGCGCTGCCGAGCACGTCTGGGCCGTCGTCCAGGGCCTCGCGCTGAGCATCGTCGCCAGCCCTTCCGGCGCACCACCGAGCCGCGCCACCTCGGCGGGGGCGCTCGACGCGGTGTTCCAAGCGATCGCCGACCAATTGTAGCGCCGCTATAGACAATACGTGTAGCGATGCTATAGATGATCCTGGATGGCGCGCCGGAGCGGGCCCGAACAGGAGAGATTCGTCATGGCAGAGACCGTGTTCGTCACCGGAGGCAGCGGCTTCGTGGGCCGCGCCATCGTCCGTGCGCTCATCGCGCGTGAGTACCGCGTCCGTGCCCTCGCGCGAAGCGCCGCCAGCGCTGCCAAGCTCGCCGCTCTCGGCGCCGAGCCCGTCCGCGGCGACCTCCACGACGCCGCCGCGCTCACCGAGGGCTGCATGGGCGCCGCGGTCGTGGTGCACGCGGCCGCGTCCCTCACCTCGGCCCTGCGCTGGGGCGAGCACGCCCGCACCAACGTCGAGGGCACCGGCGGCTTGCTCGCAGCGGCGCGCGCGGCCGGCGTCCGCCGCTTCATCTACCTCGGGGCTGCGTCGGTTGTCATCGAGGGCTCTCGGCCGAGCGAAGGGGAGGAGGACGCTCTCCCGCCCAGGGTCGATCGCTCCTTGCCGTACAGCGCGACGAAAGCGCTCGCCGAGGCGATGGTGCTCGAGGCAGACAGCCCCGCGATGCGCACCGTGAGCCTCCGCCCACCGATGATCTGGGGCCCGGACGCGCCGACCCTCGACATCATCGCGGAGGCCTTCCGCGCCGGGCGCTTCGCCTACGTCGGCGGGGGCAAACACCTCTACAGCGTCGCCCACGTCGACAATGTCGCCGAAGCGGTGAGCTGCGCAGTGCGCAGTGACGTCGGCGGGCGCGCGTATTTCGTGACCGACGACGAGGTCACGCCGATGCGCACCTTCTTGACGGAGCTCATGGCGACGCGCGGCGTGGACGCGAAGGCCTGGTCCGTACCCCTCCCCCTGGCGGTGCTGTTCGGGTGGCTCCTCACCAACCTCTTCGGGTGGTTCGCGCCGCGACGGCGCCCACCGCTCACCCTCGAGGACGTGCGGCTCCTCGGGCAAACGCTTCACCTCTCGTCTGCTCGGGCGAAGAAGGAGATTGGCTACCGCGCCGTGCGGAGCCGCGCGGAAGGCCTCGCCGCGCTCCGGGCCCATGGCAGCGCCGTTCGGCGGAGCGGCGAGAGCCCCGCGCTCGCGCATTGAGGCGCGGTCGGTGCCTGTACTGGTTCTCCGTGAGGGTGACAGCGGCTGGCAGAGAAGAAGAGAGAAGATGGAGAAGGCAAGAGGGCGCACGGTGGCGAGAGCGAGCTGCCATCGCGCCGAGGAGAATGCCACCGCGCTCGCTTCGGGCAACGTCGCGCCCTCGCCATCCTCGCGGTGCTCGGCAAGCGCCTGCGGGCGGCTGCGGGCGGCTGCGGGCGCTCGGTTGCCCTGCATTGCGCGCGGCGGCCCCGCGACAGCGCTCCGGCGCTCGCTCGCCGGCGCCGCGCTGGCAGGCGCGCTCGCCTGGGGCTCCCCCGCCCGCGCCGCGGAGACGCAGAGCCTCGCCGAGGCGGGGATAAGCCCCAACCTCGCCTGGGCCGCGTCGCAGCTCATTCCGAGCCCCACCTGGCACCTCTACGCCGACGACACGCGCTTCGGCCTGCGCTGGCAGCTCACCCCGCTGCTCTACTCCTTCGGCAGAAATCGGAGGCTGTCTCCCTGGCGCAGCCTCCTCGCCGAGCCGCTCGCGCGGCATGCCGGAGCGCTCGAGATCCATGTCACGCCCGAATACCTCTTCTCCGGCGCCGGCATCGAAGATCACGTGCAGCTGACTGGCGGCGTGCGCGCCTACTTCCCCCTGCTCCACCGCGGAGAGTACCTCTCCTGCTCGCTCGGCGGCTCCGCCTTCACGCTCGGCGGCGAGGTCGCGGCGGCGTACGAGGCCGGCCTCTACACGCTCTTTGGTGTCATCGGCGTGCAGGTCGCCTACTCTCCGACGCGCGCGCTGCGCGGGACCACGTTGACGCTCAACCTCAGGTACTTCTGACCCCATGCTCCGCGCAGCAAGCACCACCGCTCTCATGGCGCTCCTCGCCGCCTCGGCGCTGTCCTGCAACAGCATGCCGGGACGCGTCCTGTCAGGCAACACGGGCGCGCTGTTCGGCGGCCCGGCGCCCGTCGCCAACAAGGTGCGAGAGCCCTACCGCAAAGACGCGCGCCTGGCCGTCCTCTGGGTCGGCCACGCGACGGCGCTCGTCCAGATCGACGACAAGCAGATCCTCACGGATCCGGTCTTCACCTCGACCGTGGGCCTCCTCTCCGCGCGGCTCGTCGAGCCGGGCCTGGACCCGGAGCACGTGCCGCCCCTCTCGGCGGTGCTGGTCTCGCACACGCACTTCGATCACCTGTCGCTCGGCTCGCTCGAGATGATCGAGGGGAAGACACCGGTGCTCTTTGTCCCCCGCGGCGCCCTCCCCTACGTGCCCGATTTCGCGTTCGACACGATCGAGCTCTCCACGTGGCAGCGCTGGGAGCACGACGGGCTGCGGATCACCGCCGTCCCGGTGAAGCACGGGGGAGGCCGCTACGGAGTCGACATCGCCCTCGGCTGGGGTGGATTCACGGGGTACGTCGTGGAATATCATGGGGTCACCGTCTACTTCGGCGGGGACACCGCTTACGATCGCAAGGTGTTCACGGAGACGCGGGCGCGGTTCCCCGCGATCGATCTCGCGCTGATGCCGATCGCGCCGATCGGGCCGCGCGATTTCATGCACTCGCGCCACGTGGACCCGGCAGAGGCGCTAGAGGCCTGCGAAGATATGGGCGCGAAATGGGTGGTGCCGATCCACTTCGACACGTTCATCAACTCCTCGGACGAGCCCGGCCAGGCGGTCTCCGAGCTCAAGCGCGTGATGGCGGCCCGGCGGATCGCGCCTGGGAAGGTCCACATCCTCGCGCCGGGAGAGCAACGGATCTTGCTCGGCCGCTAGGATCGAGCGCCGGAGGGAGGTCGCTCCTACGCGCTCGCGAACGGCAACGCGACGCTGAACGTCGTCCCGACATCGAGCTCGATCCGGACGTCGATCATTCCGCCATACAGCGTGACGAGCCGCTCGACCATGCACAGGCCCAGGCCCGTGCCGGAGCCCTGCCTCCACCATCGTGCTCGCCCCGCACCACGCTCGGCAGTCACCCCGGCGGCTTGCACCTCGCGTCTCCACCCCGCCCTTCGCCGAACCCATCTCGCAGCCTCGTTCCCGCGCCGCGTTCTGAATTGACGCTGTACGCCGTAGCGCGTAGGCAAATCAAGCCGGATCGCATCGCAAGGAAGTGTAGCGCGGCAGAGCGAAAGGGTGGGACCGCGAGCGTCGTGATGCCTCGGTCCTGGGTCGAAAGAGCGTGGTTCGGGCGGCGCCGCGCGCGCTAAGAGGCGCATCGGCGTGCCGTGGGCATACGTGTCCGTCCGGGCGTTGGTCTGGCCCGGGAGGCGCGTCGCGAGACGCTCTACGGCGTCACCGAGCGCCTTGCGGCGCACAACGGTGCTTTTCCAGCACGGTGGTCCCCGGTTGGGAGAGCGGGCTGGAACATCGGTCGGCTCGCCGAGCGCGGAGAGGAAGCGGACGATGTTCCGGGGCTCAGTGACCATGGCGACGAGCCTCATCCGCCCCTTGCAAGCTGGGCACTCGAGGGCATCGATCGCACATATGCGGCGCAAGAGCTCGGCGCGGTTTGTCGACCGCCCGATAGCCGCCACGCTTGCGTTTCGGAGCGGCGTCATCGTCCGCCTTCGTAGACTCTTCTGGCTTCGCAGGGCGCGGTCCGATGCGCTTGCGCGCCAACGTGGGCGACTCGCCGACGCGAGCACGCCCGCGTACTTGACGGTGTGAAAGCGCGGCGGCGGAACGCTGGCTGCGAGGCGGCACAAGAGCGAGAGCGGATCCATGTCCACAAGGGCAGTCCCGTCAGCGAAGGCGCGCCTCCGCGACAGCCGCACCAGGCCGTCCTGCTGCGGCTCGACGCGCTCCTTTGCGCTCGGGAGTCGCAGCACGTAACGCAGCAGCGCCTCCCTCGCCGCGGCATGGTGCGCACCGGCGCGCGTCGCTGCGTGCAAGGTGAAGCCATCGAGCGCAGCGCGCAGCGGCTTGTCGTACGCGAGCGCGCTCGGAGAGGACGGCGAGAGCCCGCGGAGCCATTGCGGGGCGATGACGTGTGGCGCGGCTCTCGTCCCGAGACGGCGGAGGCGCAGAGCGCTGCCTCGGGCTCGTCGTCCTCCTCGACGTCGTGCTCGATCTCGACATGCCCGTGCCGCCGGAGGTAACGGAGCATCCGCCCGACGGCGTGCTCTAGGACCTGACCGACCTAGCGCGTTCGCAGGTGACCGAGTTCGTTCCACACGAGCTCGGTGCCGTCTTCGTGATAAGCCCCGTCGAGGAAGACCACGTGCAGATGCGGATTGAGCCGCATGTCGCCGGACGTGCGTTGCACGACGGTCACCGCGCCGCTCTTGACCGCGCCGCACGCGCCTCGGCGCGCGGCGCGCTCTTCGTAGAACCGCTCCACGCTCTCGACGAAGATGCGGGTCAGCACGCCGAACGACGCCCCGTCCTGGGCGAGCCTGCGCCGCCACGGAAACGGAAACGTCAACACCCACGGACGGTGCGCCACCTCGGGCAGGACGTCCTCGATCAGGTTCGCCGCCGTGGCACACATGCGTCGGCCCAGACACGACGGGCAGAAGCCGCGTCCTTTACAGCTGAAGGCCACCAGCCGACTCTCTTCGCAGCGCTCGCACCGGAGCCGCGCGAACCCGCGGCAGAGCAGTCCGCAGTCGAGGTAGGCTTCGAGCTCCTTCTTCGCGTGCTTGGGTGTCCGGACGGCGATGGCGCCGTCGTCGATGGCCCCGTACAGCGTCTCCACGTTGTCGCGGGAGGCGCGGGCGGCGTAGCGCCGGGGGGGCGTCAGTCCTTGTCGTCCGGCTGCGCCACATTGTCCGGCACGCCCAGGGCGACCGGGCCCATCCCCTTGCTCTTGAACTGGTTGTGCCAGAGGCTCTTGCCGGTGAGCGAGAAACACTCCACCTCGCCCTGCTTGGCGACGAAGAGCCGGTCTCCCTCCAGGAGGAGCGTGGCGCGGCCCTGCGTGGCCGCCTTCACCTCCCAGAGCAGCTCGCCCGTCGGGTAATGCAGACAGGCGACGCGGCTGAAGCTCGCCGCGTAGATCGCCGCAGGCGTGATCAGGAGCGCTGTGGAAGAGAAACCGACCCCGGCCTGCTTGTACTCCCAGAGCACGCGCCCGGTGGCCGGGTCGACGCCGAAGATCTGATCCCGGAACGCCGCCACCAGCACCGGCGCCGCCGTGATTGTTCGGTATTCGCTCATACGTCCCCTCGCTTCCTGATTGCGTCCAGCGAGCTATCAGCGGGGGGGCGGCGCGGCAAGCTGCGAGCACGTGCGGGGTCGCGAGCCGCGCGCACGGCGAAGATGCGAGCTCGCATGGGCTCCTGGCGGAAAGGTGATGCGGGGAGCGAGCTCATCTCAAGCGGCTCCTCGCTGCGCTCCTCCGGCGCAATGGTAGTCTATCGGAACACCTCGGAGAGCGCGGGGGTGGCTCCGCTCGCGGAGGGCTCGGGGCCGCTCGCGGCGGCGTCACGGGCTCGCGAGGCGGGGACCGATCTCTCGTTCTACGAGGTCGTCCTCGTGGACGAGCTCGAGACCCCGATCGCCGGCGTGCCCGGCGACCGGCCGGAACTCAAAGGGATCACGGTGCTTTCTCTCCGCCATCACCGGATCGCCGGTCACCACCGCCTTGAACGCTCCACCCTCGAGGCGCTCTCCGCTGGGCGTTTTCGACACGAAGTTAGCCAGTTTCCCTTCTGGCGCAGACAGCGCAAATCGCTCGGTCCACCGTTGCGGCAGAAGGCTCGCGAGTGCTTCCGGCGGAAACATCGCCCTCACGAGGTTGATCCCCGCGCTCTTGCCGTTCCCGCCCTCGCCAAATAGAATCGGGCAGCGCTGAAATCTGACGGCGTCGCCAGCGCAATGTAGGCAATATTACATATCCGAGTGGACTCGTTGGATCTGTTGGTATTTATACGCGGATCAGTGGATCGTATTTCTTGTACGTTATGCCAACTGCCGGTCGTTGGCGGAAAATTCTTGACAGGCCGGAATGGCTCCGCGCGGGCTATCCTCGGTGGCATGCCAGCGCGAACGCTTGGACGGCCTCGAGCTCGTCAAGGCGAGCCCGCGGCGCCGCGAACGTCGCGACGAGCACCGGCGGTCCCTCGGGCCGCTCCTTTTCGCCGTCGTCCCGTCAGCTGGAGACAGCCAGTCTTTCGATCCATTCCAATACTTATTACACGGAGTTGAGATTGCCATGCTCAGCAATAAAGTCGTTTTGATCACCGGGGCCACATCGGGAATCGGGGCCGCGACAGCGATCGCGGCGGCGCGGGCCGGCGCCAAGGTGGTGCTGGCCGCGCGACGCCAGGAGATGGGCGACGCGCTCGTGGCCCGCATCAAGGTGGAGGGTGGAAACGCGCTGTTCGTCCGCACCGACGTCACCGTCGAGGCGGACATCCAGGCTCTGATCGAGCGCACCGTGGAGGCCCATGGGCGGCTGGACAGCGTCTTCAACAACGCCGGTATCGCCACCGCGCTCGGGCCGCTCGCGGACGTGCCGGTCGCCGATTACCTCGCTCTCATGCAGGTCAACCTGCACAGCATCTATCTGTGCATGAGGTATCAAGTGCCCATCATGAAGAAGGGCGGCGGCGGCTCGATCGTCAACTGCGGCTCGATCGCCTCCACGGTCTCTGCGCCCGGGTTCGGCGTCTATGCCGCGACCAAGCACGCGATCCTCGGCCTCACCAAGTCTGCGGCCATCGACTACGCGGCGGACAAGATTCGCGTCAACGCCATCCTGCCCGGCCCGGTGGAGACCGAGATCTGGGATCATATGCAAAGCGGCGAGCAGGTGCTCGACGCCTTCGGGGCGGCCACGCTGATGAAGCGGTACGCGCACCCAGACGAGATCGCTCGACCGGCGGTCTTCCTGCTGTCCGACTGGTCGTCGTACATGACCGGCACGCAGCTGACCGTGGACGGCGGCTACACCGCAGTGTGACCCGGGGCAGCGCGCCTCGGAAGATCCAGGCGCGCTGCCGGCACCTCGCCGCGACGTCGTTCCCGAGGAGCGCATGCTCGCGCAGATCGTGAGCTGGCCCCCTGAGACGGTTCGTACGATGCTGCCGAACATCAGCCGATAGAAGGGCTCGTTGGCGGCGCGCCCGGAGACCCAGGTTGGCGCCGGCGGCATGGTGGTGCGCATCTCTTCGTGGAACAACGCGACCAGGGCATTCAGGTTCGCCTCCTCGAAGGCGCGCACGTACTGTTCGAGCAGACGCGGATCCACTTGCGTGGTCCTCGCGATGTCGACCGGCTCCCCCCCGCCGATCTTGCTGCCGGTCGCGGAGCGGGCGCGGAACAACGCGCTGTTCGCGGCCTCCACGCTCGTAGCGAGCGCTTGCGCCGCGGACTCACCCCTCTGGTGCGACCGGCAGCCCGAGCAGCCGACCGAGCGCCTCGTGAACGACCCGGGCCGCCACCTCATCCCCGAGGGCGACGGCGCGGCTCAGGGTGCTGGCGAGCGAGGTGACCACGGCCGCCCGAGGCGACGGCCCGGTCACGGCGAGCTCCCCAGGCCCGAGGCTTGACGCTTGGGCCCGGGTTGGGCCCACGCCTTTCGAGGGGCTGCGATCCGTCGTCACGCCCTCCCCAAATCCCCAGGGATGCACCGGATCGCGACGGTTCGCCACCGTGGAACAGTCCCGCCAGGATTTACGATCCAGCATGGCCTGGAGGTTCGCGGTCGGGTGCCCCGTACCCGGTAGCTCCGAAGCGAAACGGAAACGTCAACACCCACTGCCTCACGAGGCGCAGGGTGGGATTTCCTACAACGAACTCCATGGAAGAGAGCCCTTGATGAAACGCTGAGCGATGTCAGGTGGGAGCGTTCTTGGAACCAGGAAAATGCGCATGGTGCTCGTACCGCGAGCTGACAAACTGGAAAGGCGCGGAAGGGCTGCGTGCGATGTTGAACGGATCCACGCCCAAGACGCCTCCGCGCGTGCAGCATTCCTTTCTCACGGAGGGGGCCGAGGATGAGCATGGTACGAAGAGCCGTGTCCGCGTTCGTCGCGCTGGCTGTCGTGGTCGCAGGGTCGCGCGCCGCGCGCGCACGCACCATCGACGTGCCGGAGGACTACCCGACGATCCAAGCCGCCGTCGAGGCGGCCGAAAACCACGACAGGATCCGCGTCGCCCCGGGCACGTACCCGGAGTCCATCGCGTGGACCGGCAAGTCCATCGCGCTGATCGGCGCCGGGCCGGACGCGACGATCGTGGATCCGAGCCTCGGGCCGGGCGGCCGGTGTCTGATGCTGGTCGACGTCCCCCCTGGCACCAGGGTGGAGGGCTTCACCTGCCGGAACGGCACGACCGACGCGACCAGCCCGGACGGCGGCGGGATGCTGATCCAGGGGGGCCGTCTGCAGGTCAAGAGGGTGGTTTTCCAGAACAACCTCGCGTTCGGGAACGGAGGTGGATTGTGGATCGAGGGGGCCAACGTGACCCTCCACGACGCCAGCTTCCTCAACAACGAGGCTGATAGCGGCGGCGGCGGCGGCGGCGGCGGGCTGGGCATCACGCTCGGTGGCGAGGTGAAGGTAGTGCGATCCATCTTCTCCTTCAACTTCGCCAACCCGTCAGGGGGCGGCCTCATCGTCCTCGACGGCAGCAGCGCGAAGGTGGTTGAGTCCCGTTTCGAGGGGAATTTCGGCAGGAGCGGGGGCGGGATCTGGTCCGTCGACAGCGAGTTGAAGGTCTCCGGCTCCGTCTTCTCCGGCAACGTCAGCGACTTCAGCGGGGCCGCGCTCGGGGGCTCCAACAGCAGCGTCGAGGTCGCCGATTCGACGATCGACGGCAACGAATCGGACTCACGCCAGCAGCACGTAATCCGTGTCAGCGGGAGCCTGGCGATGTTCCGGTCGAGCATCACCGGCAACCTGGGTGGCGGGATCGCGTCCATCGGCGACCTCACGGTGCTCGACTGCTCCTTCGCGAACAACACCGCAACGAGGGGTGGAGGGATCAACACCACGGGCACTGCGCGCGTGACCAACAGTGTCTTCTTCGTCAACACGGCGAACGGCGCCGGCGGCTTGAACGATATCGAGGCACTAGGCGGCGCGATCTACGCGAACGGCGATCTGCGCGTGACGAACTGCACCTTCTATGGCAACCCGGCCCAAGGCTTCAAACTCCCCTCGGATGGCGGCGGGTTGTACGTCGCCTCCGGGACCACAACGGTGCTCAACTCCATCCTCTGGGGAGACTCGCCCAATGAGATCGCGGGCCCCGGAACGGCCGTGATCACCTACAGCGACGTGATGGGCGGCTATCCCGGCACCGGCAACATCGACCAGGATCCGCTCTTCGTGGCCCCTGCTGAGGGCGATCTGCACCTCCAGGCTTCCTCGCCCGCCCGGGATGCCGGGCTCTTCACAAGCTCCTTGCCGAAGACGGACCTGGATGGAAATCCGCGCGTCTCGGGGGCCGCTCCCGACATGGGCGCTTACGAGATCCGCGGAGGGAGAAGGGGGTGTGAATAGAAGTCGGACTCTCGAAGGAGGGAGGGGGGCGCGCAGCGTTGCGCGTGATCTGAGCCAGCTCGCCCGGGCTCCCGGCAACCACACGACAGCATGGTGTCGTGATCGCTCGCGAGCGTGAGCGCCTCGATGCGGCGGCTGG
This sequence comes from Sorangium aterium, assembly GCF_028368935.1. NCBI lineage: Bacteria > Pseudomonadati > Myxococcota > Polyangiales > Polyangiaceae > Sorangium > Sorangium atrum. Next base: position 83,992 of record NZ_JAQNDK010000006.1, read on the forward strand.
CCGTCGGCGTGCACGTGCACGAGACATTGTGGCTATTGCCGGCACGGCGCGGGTCCTCCGGCGCCGTCGTGGCGGTCACCATGAAGACGGCGACGAGCGGCAGCGGCTCCGTCACCGCAGCCGGTCCAGCAGAGGCAACGGAGGCGTCGACATCTCTCTCCGGAGCCTTGCCGGACTCCTGCCGGGCGGAACCAGAGGGGCGGTGCGGCGGGATCGGGGTGGATAGGGGGCGCCGCGGCGGGCATCCAGGACGATCCTTCGCCGCCCAGCCTGCTTTCCGGCGGATCGGCTACTGAAGGAGCATGGGAACCGCCGAGCCCCACCCCCCAAGCCGCCGGCTCAGGCTCGTCTCCTCCCAGGGCGCCGCGGGGCAGGGCGCCGGGGGCCCGCCCTCGCCCGCGACCGCCAGCGACGAGGAGCTCCTGCTCGCCTTCCAGCGGGGCGAACGAGGGATCGGCCTGCGGCTCTACGAGCACCTGCTGCCGGTCGTCGACCGGACCCTCTACCGCATCCTGGGTTGCCGCGAGCAGGACCACGCCGACCTCGTGCAGGGCGCGTTCGAGCAAATAGTGAGCACGCTTACCAAACGCAAGTTCGCGGGGGAGTGCAGCCTGGCGGGCTGGGCGTCGGTCATCGCCTGCCATGTCGGCCTGAGCGCGCTGCGCGCCCGCCGGCGCGAGCGCAAGGTCATCGATCGCACGCCGGGGTCGCCGGAGCCCGGTGCCGAGCTCGAGCCGCCCTCGCAGGGCGCCGACCCCGAGCGAGAGGTGAGCGCGCAGCGCGATCTCGAGGCCCTGCGCCGGCACCTCGCGGCGATGGACGGCGACCGCGCGGCCGCGCTGCTGCTCCACGCAATGGGCTATTCCCTCAAGGAAATCGCTGATTTAACAGGTGTTTCCGTGGCCGCGGCCCAGTCGCGGCTGTCGCGGGGGCGGCGGGAGCTCCAGGCGCGCTTTGAACCCGAGGCGGCGGCGCGACGCGACCCCGCTCGACCCGAGGAGCCACGATGAAGCAGGACGACGTTGACGCCACCCCGAACGAGCGCGCCGCGGCGGCCGGCGTGGACGGCGTGGAGGCCTCGCTGCGGGCGCTTGTCGAGCAACCGGTGCCGCCGCTGCCCAGGGTCCAGGCGCGGTACCTCCAGCAGCGGATCGCCGGCCGCATCGATCAGCTCGCCGCCGAGGCGGCGGAGCGGCGCGCCCGCGGCGCCCGGCAGAAGCGGGCCGCCCTCGCCGCGGCGGCGCTGGCGGCCGCCCTGACCGCGGCGGCCGCCGGCGTCTTCATCATGGTCCGGACGCGCGAGGCCCCGCCCGCCGCGGCGCAGGTGACGGCGCTCCAGGGCTCGGTCGAGATCGCGGCAGGGGATGCGACCCGCTCGCCGCCGTCGCTCTCCCTCGTGCCGCTCGCGAGCGACGAGGAGCTGCGGACCGGCGAGGGCGCGCGGGCGAAGGCGTCGCTCGCGACGGGCGCCACCGTCGAGGTCGGGCCCTCGACCCGCGTGAGGTTCGCGCCGGTGGGCGCCGGGCGCGACCGCGCAGGCGACGTCGTCGCCCTCGAGCAGGGCAGGATCGCCGTCGAGGTGCCGCCGCTGCCGGCGGGCATGAGCCTGTCGGTGCACACGTCGGACGCGGTGGTCACGGTGCACGGGACGCGCTTCTCCGTCGAGCGGCGGCCCGACGCGGCGGGAGAGCCGGCCGAGACGCGCGTGTCGGTCGTGGAAGGGCGGGTCGCCGTGCGCCGCGGCGAGGTCGAGCGCTTCCTCGGCCCAGGCGAGACGTGGTCGTCCCGCGACGAGGAGCGCCGATCGGACCGGCCCGCCGAGGGACAGCCGGGCGACGCGCCGGCGCCGCCTCGCGATGGGCAGGACAGCGATGGGCAGGACAGCGCCGCCGGCGAGGGCGGCAGGGGCGACAAGGCCGGCGAGGGCGGCGCCGGGGAGCCGCGCACGCCGCGCGACGCGCGCGAGGCCCCGGCGCGCACCTCGCTCACGGCCGAGAACGAGCTGCTCCAGGGCGCGATGGCGGCGCGGCGGCGCGGGCAGCCGAGGCGGGCGATCGAGCGGCTCGATCTCCTCCTCGCCCGCTACCCGGACTCGCCGCTCGCCGAGATCGCCCGCGTGGAGCGCCTGCGCGCCGTCGAGATGCTCGGCGACAAGGAACGGACGGCGGCGGAGGCGCGCCGGTACCTCAAGGACTACCCGCAGGGCTTCGGGCGCGAGGAGGCCACGTCCGCCTCCCGCCCCGGCGGCGCTCGCCCCTGAGCGCCCGCGCGCGGGGCCGTCTCGATTTTTTTTGACGAACCCTGCCTGCTCCCGGCGCCTCCGGCGACTTTCACTTCATCGAGGAGATCATCGCGCCGGCGAGCGGGTTCGCCGGCTGCGCTCCAGGTCGTGCTTGCTTTCGAATTGGGAGGATCCCGATGCGTTCATTCGCGTTGACAGGGTGGTTCTGTGGTGGGCTGTTGTCGCTCGCGGCCTTCGGAACGGCCTGTAGCCTATCGGGCACAGGAGGCGCAGACGGCCGCATCGTCTCGGGGGAAGACTGCGTCCCTTCGGACGACGAGGGCAGTGCGCCGGCGCCGAGCTTCCCGGGGTCGGGCATGTCGGGCGCCGGCGACCCCATCACCGCGGATCTCGATCCGCTCTCGTGCGGCGCGAGCGCGCTGGGCGTCCCCGTGGACGACACCGCCCAGGTCGACTGTTATTACACGAACAACAACCCGACGACCCCGATGGCCTTCGTCGAGCGGGTCGTCGAGATCGCCGAGAGCGAGGAGCTCGTGCACGTGCGGCTGACGCTCAACCCCGCGTTCGTCGACAACACGTATGGCGAGACGGCCATCGGGTGGGGCGGCGGCGACCAGGAGCCGGCCGGCCCGCAGCCCGGCGGCCCGCAGCCCGGCGGCCCGCAGCCCGGCGGCCCGAAGCCCGGCGACGGGCCGAAGCCGAAGGGACATGGGGGCCACACGTTCAAGGATCTCGTGGGCAGCGACAAGGCCCAGTTCCAGCTGACGGACGGGAAGGGAGAGCTCGTGCTCGACTTCTACGTCGACTACCTCTCGGTCGACGAGGCGAGCCCCTCGGGTTATGCGTCGCTCGGCGTGCTCGGCGGAGAGGGCAAGATGCTCCTCGGAGACGCCGGCGCCGTCGTCGCGGCGACCACCTCGCTCGACCGCGATCTCAACGCGTGCGGGTACGGCGCGTACCTCGAAGACTCCCCGGAGACGGACGAGGGCTACACCCCCAATGCGGAGACACCGAACTGGGATTACCGCGTCGTGTACGACGTGTGGGTGAGCGCCTCGGCGTTCGGCGCGGCGGGCTTCGGCGACGCGACCATCAGCTACGTGCACGCCTCTCCGAGCAAGTACCCGTCGGACACGGTCACCGTGACGCCGGGGCCGTGCCCCACCCCGACGACGTGTGAGGGCGACGACCCGCCCGCCGGCGGCGGGGGCAGCGATGCAGGCGAGGATCCGGGCGGAGACGTGGAATGCAAGGAGTCCGGTGGAGAGTGCACGGCCAACACGGACTGCTGCTCGGACGGCGACGTGTGCCTGAGCGGGGTGTGCCAGCAGCTCGTGATCCCGCAGTGAGCCGCGGCTCCTAGGCGCACTCGGGGCACAGCTCGAGGTGCTGCGCGGCCTCGCGCAGCGCCTCCGGCACCGGCGCCCCCTCCGTGACGAGCTCGGCGTACCGCGGCGCGTCGTCGCAGGTCAGCTCGTCGGGCTTCGTCGCGAAGACGGCTGTGGCCAGATTCCGGATCTCTTCCCATCGCGCCGCGTTCTCCTACCGCCGAACGTTCACGTTCACGTGATCGTGGTCGTCAGCGATAGGCCGTGAACGACCACGACCACGTAAACGTAAACGTAAACGTAAACGTAAATCGTGGTCGTGGTCGTGGTCGTGGTCGTGGTCGTCAACGATAGGCCGTGAACGACCACGACCACGACCACGACCACGTAAACGTAAACGTAAACGTAAACGTAAACGTAAACGTAAACGTAAACGTAAACGTAAACGTAAACGTAAACGTTGGTGACCGATGGTGGGGTGGAGGGGGGCGGGCTTCGCACCGGCTGGTGCGGGAGGACGAGGACCCGCCCGCCGGTGGCGGGGGCGGAGAGACAGGCGAGGATCCGGGCGGAGACGGGGATGAAAGGGTCGCCGCCCGCGGATCGCGGAAGGCGCTACTTGCCCAGCAGGGCGTTCATCACCCGGTTGTAGGTCTCCTTCTTCCCGTACTGGTCGTTGAAGAGCAGCGACTGCGAGCTTTGCCCGTTGCACAGCGCCCCGCTCCAGCTGTTGAGCCACGACCTGCCGTCGTTGATGCCCCAGAAGGTGATGGCCGTGCACTTGGGCAGCTTGAAGCAGGCCTCGACGATGTCGTGGTAGTACGCGAGCTGCTCCTCCGCCGTGACCACGCCGCCGCAGCGGTTGATGTCCATCTCGGAGATCAGCACCTCCAGGCCCAGGTCGGTGAAGCGCTTCATGTTCGCCGCCACGTCCGCTCCAGTGGCCTCGTTGTTCGGCGGCCCGATGTGCATCTGGAACCCGACGCCGTCGATCGGGACCCCCCGATCGACCATCCCCTTGACCATGTTGTAGACGAAGTCGACCTTCGCGTTGCGCGCGTCGATGCTGTAGTCGTTGTAATAGAGCTTGGCCTTCGGATCCTGCTCTCTCGCGATCTGGAAGGCGAGGTCGATGTAGTTCTCCCCGATCTGGTTGAGGAACACCGAGGGCCTCATGCGGGGATTGCCGACCCCGGTGTCGCTGTCGGTCTGGACGGCCTCGTTGACGACGTCCCAGGTGTCGACCCGGTCCTTGAAGTGCCCCATGACCTGGGTGATGTGCCTTCGCATGGCCGCCGTTACATTGTCCTTGCCGGTCATGGAGCTCATCCAGCCAGGCAGCTGGTTGTGCCACACCAGGGTGTGGCCCTTGATCTTCATGTTGTTCTGGCGCGCCCAGTTCACGATGTTGTCCGCGGAGCCCCAGCTGAAGTTCCCCGCGCTGGGCTCGAGCGAGTCCCACTTCATCTCGTTCTCCGCCGTCACGTAGCTGTGCTCGGCGCCGGCGACGCGCTTGTAGTCGTTGTTGCCGAGACCACCACCGGAGATGGCCGCTCCGATCAAGATCGGGGGGTTCGCCTTCTCACCGGCCTCCCGCAGCGTGCTGGCGCTCGCCGCAGGGACTCTGGCGCTGGCGCCGCCGCCCGCGCCATCGCTGCCGCCCGCGCCTTCGCCGCCGGTGCCGCTGCTGGCGCTCGTCGCGCCGCCGCCGCTGCCGCTCGTCGCGCCGCTGCTGGCGCTCGTCGCGCCGCCGCCGCTGCCGCTCGTCGCGCCGCTGCTGGCGCTCGTCGCGCCGCCGCTGCCGCTCGTCGCGCCGCTGCTGCCGCTCGTCGTGCCTCCGCCGGTGCCGCCCGTCGCGCCGCCGCTGCCGGTCGTCTCATCTCCATTGCCGTCACCGCTGTCCGAGCAGCCGGCTGCAAACAGGAATGCCGAGAGGAGAAGTGTGAAGGGTGCTGATCTCATGCTCGCATGCTCCAAAGTAAAATGTATTTACTAACTCACGCGACCTGGTGCCTTGATCATCCGCGGGGCCACGTCGCGCGCGGGCGGCACCCGAGGTGGTGCCGAACCGGCAGTATATCGGCCGCTGTCTCCCAAGCATACAGCTTCACGAGGCGGACCCGAAGGATAAGGGGGTCCGGAAGGGAATTCCAGGGCAGTTCGAGAATTTTGACATGGGGATAATGTGCGCCCGAGACCGAGTCGGTAGGGCGCCCCACACGCGGCTCGCCGTGCTCCTGGGGTGCACCTGCTGCTGGGGCGCACCTGCTCCCCGGAACGACCAGGAGGTCGCCGCAGACCTCGACGATCGCGCGACGAAACGTCCTTTGGCGCCGTCGTTCAGAGGCAGCGGGGCGAGGGGAAAGTGATCTTCACATTCCGGATCTCCTGGCGCGCGGTGGCGGCGCCCGTGCCGGCGGCGAAGCCATAAAAGAACTTCGACCCGACGGGGAAGCCGGGGATGGCGAATCCCTGGAACTGGAGCTTGCCGTCGATGTTCAGGCTCACCTTGCCCTTGTCGAGCTCGATCTGCGCTTTATGGAACGCGCCGTCGCCGAGCGCGACGCCGCTCGTCCCCTGGCCCAGCGAGCCGAGGACGCCCCCGTCGCAAGGCTTTGTGAGATCGTCCACGCCCACGTGGTTCTTGTTGGCGTCTGTGCAACCGAGGTTGTGGTAGGTGTCGATCTCGACGCCGAAGCCGGCGAGCCCGGCCATACCGAGGCCGCCGCCGCCGTCGCCCACGGCCGTCTCTCCTGTCGTCTGGAGCATGAAGCCCATCCCGTCGCCGCCGCCGAGGCGGAACTCGAACGTCGCGGTGAAGACGTCGGCGGCGAGGGGATTCCGGTAGATGATGGTGCCTGCCTGCCCGTGTTCGGCCTCGGTGAGCACGCCAGCCAGCCTGTCGGCATCCCAGAAGGCGTCCCCATTGAAGGACCACCCTTTTGGCAGTGAGGCCATGTCCGCGGCGAGGCTCACGCCGCAGGCGGTTCCAGCGGGGCATATGCCCTCGTCGGTCTGCCCATCGCAATCGTTGTCGACGAGGTCGCACGCCTCCTCGTGCGCCGGCACGCTCTCGCCGGTGCACGGACCCCAGGCATTGCCGGAGCAGACTTGATCGCCCGCCTTGCACATCCCGACGCTCTGGGTGCCCGGAGGGCCCGTGTAACAGCTCCGTCTTTCGCCCTCCGCGCAAACGCAGCCTTCATCGACGATCCGATCACAGTCGTTGTCGAGGCCGTCGCACACCTCCGGCGTCGGGACACACCCGGGGCCTGGCTCGTCGGGGCCTGGCTCATCGGGGCCTGGCTCCTCCGGGCCTGCCCCCTCGGTGCCTGGCTCCAGGAGGATATCGCTCCGACCGCCGCACATGGACACGGCGGCGGCGAGCGCCGGGAGCAGGAAGAGGGCCTTTGCGCGCGCTGGCCGGCCTGCGCCTGCCGCTGCGTGGGAAGAGCGGAGTGGCTGTGAAGATTGCATGTCCCCTCGATCCTCGGCGCGACCACGGATCGCGCGGAGGATACAGAACACCCTCGCGCCAGCACGCCTGCGCCGCAGCCTACCAGATCGAGGCGAGCGCACCTCCAGGAATCCGGAGGGTGAAGGTCGGGATCCTGCCGAGCGCGACGCGGCCGCCCCGTCTCCGGGCGTTCGACCGACGTGCGCCTCGACGAACGGCGCCGGTCCGTGGCATGGATGGGCCTCATGGCCGAGCGCTCCATCTCGATTCCGATCGTCGGCAGCAGCCCTGTCTCGGGCGTGATCCACGCTCCGAGGACGCGAGCGAAGCGCTCCGGCCTGGCCGTCGTCCTCGGCCATGGCGCCGGCAACGACATGAACGCGCCCCTCGTTGTCGACGTCGCCGGGCGGCTGGCGGCGCGAGGGCACACCGTTCTCCGTTTCAATTTCGTCTACAAGGAGCTCGGCCGGAAGGCGCCCGATCGGCAGCCGCTCCTCGAGAAGGCGTTCGAGGCGGCGATCGGGAGGGTGCTCGAGGACCGGCCGGAGCGCCTCGTGATAGGCGGCAAATCGATGGGAGGGCGGATCGCGTCGCTCCTCGCGGCCCGCGGCGTCCGCGCGGACGGGCTGCTGTTCCTCGGCTATCCGCTCCACCCCGCGGGCAAGCGCTCGCCGCTCCGGGACGCGCACCTGCCCGCGATCCCCGCGCCGCTCCTGTTCCTCCAGGGCACGCGCGACCCGCTGTGTGATCTCACGCTCCTCCGGCCCGTCCTGAAGCGCCTCGGGGAGCGGCCCAGCCTGCACGTGATCGAGGGCGGCGACCACTCGCTCGATCTCCTCAAGTCCGCGGGGCGGACCAGGGAGAGCGTGCTCGAGGAGATCGACCTCGCGATCGACGGTTGGCTGAAGGCGCGGGTCCTCTCCCCGCGCCCGAAGGCGCCGTGACGGCGATCGCCCCCGACCCGCCGGAATGACGGAGGCGCCAAGGCGCCAGGCACAGAATCTTATCTTGGCGTCCTTGGCGCCTTGGCGCCTTGGCGGCCCCAGATTCTGCGCTTCTCTGGTGGTGTCAACCTGGTTGCCGCTCCAGGGGCGTCCGGCCCGAAGGGGCCGGCCGCTGATATGGCGATATCTCCGCCGATCCTGCGACATCGTCTCATCGGACTCGGGCCTGGAGTGCTCGGCGCGCAGCATCGTAGGATGCTCTCCGGCCGAACGCAGACTCCCGCTGCGGGCCAGGAGAGCGCGACCATGCTCGAACAACTCGAACCTCTGTCCCGAGCTGCCCCACCCTCGGCGCGCAAGCCATCGCCGCGCGCCCGCGGTTATCCGGTGGTGGGGCTCCTCCCGGCGCTGGCGCGCGACGCGCCGAGCGTCCTCCGTCGGCTCGCGCGGCAGCACCCGGGTGAGCTCATCGAGCTCGACCTCGGGCTCACCCGGGCCTATCTGGTGACGCACCCCGAGCAGGCCCAGTACGTTCTCAACGACAACTGGCGCAACTTCACCAAGGAAGGCGGGATGTGGAAGCCGATCGGGAGGCTCGTTGGCAACGGCCTCGTGACGGCCGGGGGTGACGAGTGGCTCCGGAACCGCCGGCGCATGCAGCCGCTCTTCTCGTCGCGGCAGCTCGCGGGCCTGGTCGATCTCATGTTCGATGTCGTCGAGAGCGATCTGCCGCGGCTCGAGGAGCGGGCTCGCGCCGGCGCCGTCGTCGACATGGACAGGGAGATGATGCAGCTCACCCAGCGCGTCATCTTGGCGACGATGTTCGGCGTCAGCATTGGCCCCCGGGAGGCCGACAGCCTCGGCGAGGCGATCCTCGTCGCGTTCCAGGCGCTGAACGCGAGGATGTTCCTTTACTTCATGCCCGATCGCCTGCTCCCGGGCGAGCGCGCGCTCAGGGACGCGATCGCCAGGATCGACGCGGCGATCCTGCGCCTCGTCCGGGAGCGCCGCAGGAGCAAGGACGAGCGGGACGACCTCCTCTCGCTGCTCCTGCGCGCGCGGGACGAGGCCGGCTCCGGCATGGACGACCGCCAGCTCCGGGACGAGCTCGTCACCATGTTCATCGCCGGCAACGAGACGACGGCGATCACGATGACCTGGCTCTTCTACCTGCTCGACAGGAACCCCGTCGTCGAGCGCAAGCTGCGCGCGGAGATCGAGGAGGTCGTCGGCGACCGGCGGCCGACGACCGCCGACCTGTCGAGGATGGAGTACACGAAGATGGTGATCCAGGAGGCGATGCGCATGTATCCGCCTTCCTGGCTCCTGCCGCGCACGGCGAAGGAGGACGACCAGATCTGCGGCTATCCCGTGCCCGCCGGCGCGACCGTCATCGTCAGCCAGTACGTCATGCACCACGACCCGGCGTTCTGGGAGGCCCCCGCGGAGTTCGACCCCGAGCGCTTCACGCCGGAGCGCTCGGCCTCCCGCCCGCGCTACGCATACATGCCGTTCGGCGGCGGCCCGCGGCAGTGCATCGGCAACCTGTTCTCGATCATGGAGGCGCAGATCCTGATCGCCGTCCTGCTAAGGCGGCTCCGCGTGCGCCTCGTGCCCGGTCACCCGGTGTCGCCGCAGGCGCTGACCACCCTCCGGCCGCGCCATGGGCTCAAGATGACGCTCCACGCCGTGTGATCGGGCCGAGCGCGACGAGCGGCGGGCTCGATGAGCCGATGCGCCGCCGCCGTCGTCGCGCTCGCCGCGGGGCATCAATTGATGATGGCCGGGTCCTCGATCGTGAAGCACTCGACGGACGACGCCGCGTACTTGATCGCGTTGTACCAGAACTGCGAGATCTGGAAGACCTGCGCCGCGGATCTCTCGTAGCAGGGGCTGTTCGGGTCCGTGTACATCTGCGGATTGAGGCACGCGGCCGTCCCGCGCCACTGACCCGAATAGGTCACCCACTCGTCGCCGAAGGCGACGACATGGCCCTTGCCGATCTCCTCGTGCACCGCGAAATTGTTCCTGCCGTCGGTGCTATCGACGGTCGCGATCGTCGACTTGATCGAGCGCGCGATGTAGGCGCCCACGCTCTGGATGTTCCTGCCGATCGGCGTGTCCTGGTTCCAGGTGCCCACGGCCACGGGGAGGTCGCCGCCGAGCGGCAGCGAGCCGCCCCAGCAGTTGCAGTTCGCGCAGCCGTTCCGCGCAGGGTCAATCAGGCCATCGGAGTTGAACTGGATGTCCGTGAACGAGAGGAGCTGGTTGGTCGCCGTGATGTCGTGGATGGTGCATCCCTGCCCATTGCACTGATAACCGCTCAGCGCGATGAGCCCGCCGCCGTTGTTGACCCAGTCCTTGAGCGCGTTCACCTCGTCCGGCGTGAACTCCCACGGCGCCCCGTCGTCGTTCTGGGCTCCCTTCGTCACCATCCACTGGAGGAGGATCACGTCGTACTTGGCGAGAAACTCCGCCGTGAGCGTCGGCTTCTCCCTGTTGTAGTTGTCGACCTGGGCCGTGCTCTGCGTGTTGAGCCAATCCTGGAGCGCCGTGGTGCTGTCGCTGCTGCACGGGCCCCAGACTCCTTCGCGGCCGATCGACGCGATGTTGATGCAGGTGCAGTTGCCCGCGTCATCGCAGGTCGTCTCGTGACCGGCGTCGGGCGGCGGGTCGCCGCCCGGACCCGTGCTGTTCAGCCCGATGTCGCCCCCGGGATCCTCCCCGGTGCTGGTGGTGCTGACGCTGCTGACGCTGCTGGCGCCGCCGGAGCCGCCGGCGCCCTGGCCGACCTCGGCGTTCCCCGTGGTGTTGCCGTTGCCGCCCGATGAACAGGCGATGACGGGCAGCCAGAGGGCGGCGAGCACAGCGCAGCAACGCGTCGCGAAATGAAGTCTTGTCATGATCCCTGAGACTATCACTTCCCGCGCCTGGCCGGAGATCCAAAATCATGCGGAGGCGCTCAATCCGAAGCGCTACAGGCTGCTTGATTTCCAGCTCCAGCCGCGCGAGGCCCCGCGCGACAGCTCCGGCTTGAGCGTCGCCCCCATGCTCTACCGGCCGGGCAAACACGAGCACGATACGAACGTGGCGATAGGTCCGCGCGGTGTCTTGGGCGCAGCTATGCGCACGTGTGGCTTCGGGTACGTGTGGTGTGGGCGAAAGAAAGCGGTGCTAGGGGAACGGTCGGCGGTGCGGGCGTCGGAAGCGTGCCATGCGGTGTTTGAACTCTCGCAGGGCTTGCGCCTGGCACACAGCGTCAAACATCGACGCGCCGGGGTTGCCGGTAGAATTGAAACTCTATACGACGGGTGTCGACACCTTGCTGGAGAGTTGAAATTCAATCTGGAGGGTGTCGACGGGTAATGGTCGCGTTTCAGGCAAACGCGACCATTGCCTGTCGACGCCCTCCGGGGACGATTGAAATTCAATCTGGAGGGGGCGGCGCCTGCCGGGGAGAGTTGCAATTCAACCTGGAACCTGCGGGTATCTATCGCGCTAGATAATTCGGCTGTGACTATGTTCTGCGCCGTCTGCCGAGGCTCCTCAGGCTACCGCTCGCCCTCGGCTCCAGCCTGCTTCTCCTCCGCGGCGCGCGCCTCGTTCAGCGCGAAGAGCCGGTCGATCAGCGCGTCCTCGAAGGCGCTCCGCGCCTGCCGCTCTTCCGGCGTCGCTGGCTCCGCGTACGGGGGGACCTCCACGCCGTCGAACCTGTAGGCCGCCAGGACGGCCCGGTCCATCTCCTCGTGGAGGCCGCGCAGCGCGACGATGCTCGGCTCCTTGCACGTCGGGTCCTTGATGAGGTTGTACGTCTCCGTCAGCCCCAGCCGTGACGCCAGCATCCACCGCGCGCGGGCCACGTAGAGGCGCTCGCCGGCGGCCTCGACGCGGCCGCCCTCGGCGAGGTGGTCCGGGCGAGGGAAGGGGAACGTCTCCACGCAGTCGGACGGCGCGTAGCGGAGGCCCTCTCCCATCGTCGAGGAGAGCAGCCGCGCCCAGGACTCGTGCGCGCGCGACTGGAGCACCGCGAAGCGCGCGTAGTCGTCGATCGCGAAGACGCACAGCTGGTCCGAGAACGTCCGGCCGGCGGGCTGGAAGGCGAAGCACAGGTGCTTCGTCACCCGCGCCGCGACGAGGCACCGCTCGAGCGGAGCGATCTTGCGCCGGAGCTCTGGCCGCGTGTTGGCGAACTGCCACCACCGCGCCCGGTGGCCCGCGTCGATCCCGGTGCCCTTCAGGCGATCCCGCGCGGGCTTCACCCGGTTCCGCACGATCGAGAGCAGCGCGGGCCACCGGCCGGCCTCCTCGAGCCCGCGCTCGCCGAAGTCGATCACGTGGCGGTGCGGGCTGTGCGAAGGGGACGAGTTGACCTCCTCGCCGCCGAGGAACGGGCGGAGCACCTCGCCGGCCGCAGGATCGCCCGCGAGGAGCGCGCGCGCCTCGCCGTCGGTCAGGACGAAGCCGTCGCCCCGGAGGAAGCAGCCGATGAAGCACAGATCCCGGCTGGCCCCGAGCGGGCGCGGGTCGGGGCGCTCGGGCATCGCGCGCAGGTGCGAGTTGATGTGGCCCACTGGCACGCCGTCGAGCCGCGGCGGAGGCACGCCGTCGCCCGGCGACATGCCCAGCGCGAGGTGGACGACGGCGACGTGGACCGCGGCGTCTCCTGGCCACGGGACGCTGCGCACGGCGTGGTAGATGATCGCGCCCCCCGCCTCCACGAGCGGCCTGAGGCCCGACCGCCGGGTGTCGCCCTGAGCGATCGTGTTCGTGGCGATGAGCCCCACCGTCCCGCGGCGCGCTAGCAGCGCGGCCGCGCGGCGGAAGAAGTGGGCGGCCAGGTCGGTGTTCTTCGTGGCGCCGTGCAGCTGCTCGAGCCACGCGGCGTAGAGCTCGCCGTGATCCGTCGAGATCCGCTTCCCACCCAGGAACGGCGGGTTCCCGACGAACGCGCAGAGCCGCGCCGGCCGCGGCTCGAGGGCTCCGCTCGGCGCGTCCGGGCGCGGCTCCTGGAACACCTCCGGGAGCTCCAGCGGCCAGTGGAACGCCGGCAGCGGCGGCGGCCCCCCGGGCGTCCCCTCGCGGAGCGCCCGCTGCATCGACAGGAGCTCTTCCGAAGGCGGCTCGCCGCTTCGGAGCCACGCGAGCGCGAGCGCGGCCCGCCGGTCGCGCTCCTTCAGCCGGCCACGGTCCTTCTCGTGCGCGAAGAACGCCCCCACCACGAGGTCGCCGAGAAGCCGCGCCCGGGCGATCGCCTCGTCCGCCTCCTCGGCGAGCCGCGCTCGCCGGCGCGCGGCGTCGTCGCCTTCCGGGACGTCCGGCCCTCCCGGGTTTCGCAGGCCCGCCGGGAGCTGCGCTTCGGCGCCTTCCGGGACGTCCGGCCCTCCCGGGTTTCGTAGGCCAGCCGGGTGCTCGGCGTCCGCGACGAGCCGCCGCCCGAGCTCGAGCGCCCGCGCCACCGCGGCGTCTACCGCCTGGCAAAACAGCGGCGCCGGCGCCGCGGGCTTCCAGTGGAAGCCGCGCAGCTGGGCAAGGTCGAGCCCGACGAGCGAGTCGCCGTGCCGGAGGGCGTGATCGACGAACGTGAACGGCTCGTCGTGCGCGCGCGTCACGAGCCAGAGCGACAGCCTCGCCAGGCTCACCGCGAAGGGGTTCTTGTCGGCGCCGTACAGGCAGCGCCGCGCGACGAGCCGCCGCGCGTGGCTCACGGCGCCCTCGCCGGGCAGGGCGAGCCGCGCCGCCGCCGCCGCGTCGCCGCGCGCGGCCTCCCGCGTCCAGGCGGCCACCACCTGGTCGGCCAGGTACCGGCACGCCTCCATGAGGAACGCGCCGGAGCCCATCGCCGGATCGCAGATGGTGAGCCGGAGGAGCGCCTCGGACGCGGGTTCCTCGCCCAGCTGCCGGAGCAGCGGCTCCAGCGTCCGCGCGACGATCGGCGCGGACAGGCTCCTCGGGGTGTAATGCGCGCTCGTCCGCCGCCGCTCGGCGATCGGCTGGAGGAACAGCCGCCCCGCCCCGAGCACGTCGGTGTCCCTCGCGCGCAGCGGTCCGAGCGCCTCGAGGACGCCGGCCGCGGTCTCGGCGGCCACGAGCGCCTCCCCGAGCTTCCCCGCCTCCCGCCGCGAGATGCCCGCCCGCTCGGCGAGCCACGCGGTCCGCCGCGCCCTCGGCTGCGCGAGCGCCTCGGCGGCGCCCACCCAGACCCTGTCGGGCCGGACGCACACCGTCGGCCCGGCGGCGCGCTCGACCCGGTAGCCCATGAGCGCCTCGTAGACGCCGCCGAGCTGCTCGACGTCGATCGCCCGGTACGACAGCGGGCGCCCGTCGAGCACGAGGAGCCGCTCGAGCACCGCGTGCACCGTGCCGTCGTCCACCGACGGCGCGCGCGGCGCCGCGGGGGCGTTTGGCGCCGCGGGTTTCGCCGGCCTCGCGTGGTCCTCCGGCGGCCCTGCGCGCTCCGGCGGCCCCGCGTGCTCCAGGAATGGGTATCGCTCGGGGTCGAAGAGCTGCCCGCCCCGCGCCGGCAGGGTCAGCTCGGGGCGGCGGAGCCCGCGGAACATGGCGCGGAACAGCGCGACGAGCCGCGGCCACGCCCCGAAGCGACGCCGCAGCGCGCCCGGGCGCGCGCCGCGCTCCGCCGCGAGCTGCTGGAACAGCGGGCGCACGCCGAGGTGCGCCGCGTAGTACGGGTCCGAGGCCGGCAGGAGCCCGCGGTCCTCCGCGTGCAGCAGGAACACGAGCCGGAGGATCGCGGTGAGCAGGCCGCCGTGGAGGTGCTCCGGGCCGCGGGCGAGCGCGTCCTCGAGCGCGCCCGCCCCGTCGCGCTCGGCCGCGTCCTCCAAGCCGCGGAGCAGGACGCCGAGCGCGTCGAAGGCCCGGTCCGCGAGCGCGCCCGCGACGTCTGCCTGCTGCGCCCTGCTGTCCCCGGGGACGGGCTGATCCATGCCGAGCGCCCGGAGTGTACGCGAGCGCGGCGCGCTCTGCTGCAGGTTCTACCTGCGCGGGGCCTTCAGGGCTTGATCTTGGCCGCGAACGCCCGTGTCACCGCCGGCCTCGCCTTGATCGCCTGCTCCCAGCGCGCGAGGTTCGGGTACGGCTCGAGCGCTATCCCCATGCGCGCGGCCCCGGAGATCCACGGAAACGTGGCGATGTCCGCGATCGAGTACTCGTCGGCGAGGTACTCGGACTCGGCGAGGCGGCCGTCGAGCACCTTGTAGATGCGGTCCTGCTCGTTCTGATAGCGCTCGATCGCGTAGGGGATCTTCTCGGGCGCGGCGCTGCGAAAATGGCCGAGCTGGCCGAGCATCGGCCCCACCGCGCCCATCTGGAACATCAGCCACTCGATGACGCGCGAGCGGCCCGGCTCGCTGGCGGGCAAGAGCTTGCCCGTCTTCTCGGCGAGGTAGATGAGGATCGCGCCCGACTCGAAGACGGTGACCGGACCGTTCGGAGGGTCGTGATCCTGGAGCGCGGGGATCTTCCCGTTGGGGTTGATGCGCAGGTACTCGGGCGTTTTCTGCGCGCCGGACCCGATGTCGATCGGCTTGATCTGGTAGGCGAGCCCGAGCTCCTCGAGGAGGATGATGGGCTTGTAGCCGTTCGGCGTGGTCCACGTGTACAGGTCGATCATCTGGCTCTCCCTCCCATCCGCGGTGCCCCCGGCACCCGTCTCGGGTGCTGCGGGGATGGTCCTCGGGTGACCCGCGGAGGTCAAGCGATGGCTGAACGGTCCTCGCGCTCCCCCTCGCCCGGCACGTCGATTTCATCCGAGCGAACTCCCGCGAGCGAGGCGCCGTGCGCGTCCAGCACGCCGCCGATGTCGCGGCCGCCGTATCATCCTGGCGCGATGCGGTGCGACGCCTCCGGCTGCGCGTCCGCCGTGCCCCCTCCGGGTGCCCCTGATCCCCGGAACGGCGGGGACTGCGGCCGGTGTTGGACGAATCTACTCTACGGCCCTGGACAGCATCTGGGCCTTGCGGCGCAGAGCTGGTCTGTGAGATTTTTCGTGGGGTAGGTCCCGAAAGGCGACGAACTGGACAGACCCTGTCCCGCGGTCTCTGTTGGCCAATCGACTACTCGTCAGGCAGACACGGCAACCCGCGGCTGAATGTCAACGTGGACGTCTTCGGGGAATGCAGTTCATGTCCAGAGAAGAAAGGCGCCGTGCCGCAGTGGCGCGAGGCAGTGGCGCGCGATTCGTCGTGATGCCTATGGTTCATGCTCGTTCGGTGACCTGGTCATGAAGGTACAGCCATACAAGATTGGTTCATTGACGCCCGATAACCACTGGGTCGAGCATCGATACCCGGACGCGTGGGATCTCCAGCGCACCACGGGCCCCGATCGCCTGGTGCTCGCGCCGGCCGAACGCCAGATCGACCTCATCCTCGATCTCCTGCGACCGTTGCCGGCGCCGTTCGGTGTTCTCCACGTGCTCGTGGCGTCCCGCTGCGGCAACACGACTGCGCGGCGGCAGGCACCGACCCCGATGCAGCTGCGAGATGTGGCCGAATTTCTTCGCGAATTCGAAGAGTTCTTCGAGCGCGATGGCCGCCATCACGTCTGGGTCACATCCTTGTCCTCGCAGAGCACGATCGTTTACGACAACCACAACATCGTCTATGCGTACGGCCCGCTCGAGCAGCTCGTCGGCCGCGCTGAGACGCGCGGCCTGGCACGGCGTGCGATCGAGATCCCTGTCCCGCACGATCACCGCTTCAATCTTGAATACGACGATGCGGAGGCAGCGCTGCTCGATCGCTTTGATTGGCTTGAGTTTCCGCTCCAGCCCGGAGACGACCCGTGATCGCGGCGGCCCTCGGCGTCGCCGACGCTGGCCGACCTGGGCGTGCTGCCGATGAGAGGGGGAGCACGCGTCCCCGCTCGCGGCAGAGGCCCCGTTCGGCAGGAAAGGGTAGACGATGCTCTCATGGCCTGAGGTGAAGCGGCTGATCTCGCAGATCGTCGGCCCGAGACTCGCCGACCTCGGGTTCAACAACCCAGGCCGTGCCATGTGGCGGGTTCGCCCGTACTTCGTCGACGTCGTCTGGTTCCATTGCCCTCGCGCCGGCATCTTCCAGGTCGAGTTTGGTTGTGGGCTGCGAAACGCGGTCCGAAACAATCCGGCTCCCTCGGATTGCCAGTTCCGCACGCAACCGGCGCGCTCGTTCAACTGGGAGGATACACCCTGGTCGTTTCGCCTGTCGGAATCGGAGCAGGTCGAGGTCCTTCGGCTGCTCGCCCCTCGGGTCGTGGCCGCCGCGAAGCGGTGGTTCTCTCACTTCGACACGATCGACAGCGCCATCGGGGCGCTGGAGAGCAATCCGTGGTCGGGTCCGCGAAATGTAGCGCTCTGCGCCCCAGGCAGTCCTGCATACAACGAAGCGATGTCCGCGCTGCGCGCCGCGGCGGCCGGTGTGGCGGGACAACCCGCTGCGGTGGACGAGGCCGGGGCTGTGCACCGCCCTCGTCGCTGAGCGCGAACGTCGTCGCCCGCGATGAGCGGCGCGCTGGCCACCGCGCCGGGAACCGAGCCGCTACGGCCGATCTCTCCCTCTGGCAGCCGACGCCTACGGGAAAGGCCGCGGCCTGCCCTCGCCGGCGCCGAGCGCGGCCGCCCCCGCGGGCTCGCCCTGCGCCGGCGCGCCCGGGAGCGCCGCGCGGGCGCCGCCTTCGGCCTCGAGCGACGCGGCCGCGAAGAGCTCCTCCGGCGAGAGGATCCGGTCGATGTCGAGCAGCAAGAGCAGCCTGTCGCCCACCTTGCCGAGGCCGAGGAGGTGATCGAGGCGGGCCCGCGTGCCGAACGGCGGCGGCGGCTCGATCGCCGCTGCGTCGAGGTCCACGACGTCGCCCACGGCGTCGATGAAGAGGCCCATCCGGGTGAGCTCGCCGTCGAACTCCGTCTCGACGATGAGGATACAGCTCTGCCGCGTGATCACCGACGCCGGGAGCCCGAGCCGGACGGCGAGGTCGATGACCGGGATCACCCGCCCCCTCAGGTTGAGCACGCCGAGCACGGCCTGCGGCATCCTCGGCACCCGCGTGATCGCGGTGATCTCCACGATCTCGCGCGCGCGGAGGATGTCCACCGCGAGCTCGTCCCCGCCAACGAAGAACGAGATGTACTGCGACGATCGAGGCTCCGGCGCGGCGCTCACGGGACCTCCGCGCGCCCGGAGGTAGCCCGATCCGCGCCCCGTGGGGGAAAGCGCTCGAACTCGGCGTCCTCGTGCAGCGCGGCAGCGCGCCCGGCCCCGTTCGTCCTGGCCCGGGCGAGCGTCGCGAGCACGGCGGCGCCGTTCGAGGCGGCCGGCGAGGCCGGGGAGCCCTCCCGGGACGGCGGCGGGAGGCGCCGCGCGTCGCCCGCGGCGCGCGGCACGCGGGTGCGCTCGGGGAACGCGAGCTCGTCGCCGACCCGGAAGAAGCGCAGCATGCCCGAGAGCGCGTCGGCCTGCGCCGCGAGCTCCTCGGCCGTGCTGGCGAGCTCCTCGCTGATCGCGGCGTTGCGCTGCGTCACCTCGTCGACGCGGCGCATGGCGCTGTTTACCTGGCCGACCGCGTCGGCCTGGCTCACCGACGCGGTCGCCACCTCCTGCGTGAGCGACGAGGTCCGCCGGATCGCGGGCGCCATCTCCTCGAGCAGCTGCCCCGAGCGATCGGCGACCTGCACGCTCGTCGACGCGCGCGCGCCGATCTCCTTGGCGGCGGCCTGGCTCCGCTCCGCGAGCCGGCGGACCTCGCTCGCGACCACGGCGAAGCCGCGGCCGTGCTCGCCGGCCCGGGCCGCCTCGATCGACGCGTTCAGCGCGAGCAGGTTGGTCTGGTAGGCGATCTCCTGCACGATCGACACCTTCTCGGCGATGTCGCGCATCGCGGCGACGGTGCGCTGGACCGCCTCGAGGCTCTGATCCGCGGCGTCCGCGGCGCCGTTGGCGAGCTCGCCCGTCTGCTGGCTGCTCTCGGCGTTCTTCTGGATCGAGCCGCTCACCTCCGAGAGGCTCGCCGACGTCTCCTCCACCGCGGCCGCCTGCTCGCTCGTGCCCTGCGACAGGTTCTGCGAGGTGGCCGAGATCTGCGTCGAGGCGGCGGCGAGCGACTCGGCGCCCGTGCGGATCTCCAGGAGGACGGTCGAGAGCTTGTCCGCCATCTCCGCCATCGCCTCCTCCAGCTGCCCGAGCTCGTCGCGGCCCGCGGCCACGCCCCGGTGCCTCAGATCACCCTCCGCGATCCGCCTGGCGAGCCCCACGGCCGAGCTCAGCGGCCCCGTGATGCTGCGCGAGACGAGGACGCTGACGACCACGCCGACCGCCAGGGCCGCGAAGGCGATGAGGCCCATCTCCCGCGAGGCGCGCTGCGCGTCGCCGCTGAGCGACGCCTGCAGCGCCTCCATATCCCTCGTGCTCGCCTGGGCGAAGCTCTCGGCCGAGTCCTCGAACCGATCGATCTCGCCCTTGACGCCGGCCATCGCTGAATTCGCCGCCTGGGCCGTGGGCAGCTGCCCGGCGAGCGCGTCCTGCATCACCCGGCGAAAGCCGACGACGTAGCTCGTCACGTCGCGCCGCATCGAGGAGACCGACTCCCGCTCCCGGGGCAGCGTCACGATGCGCTCGAGCTCGTCCAGCCGCCGCAGGATCTCCGCCTCGGACTCGTTCCATTTCTCCTGATAACCCTGCTGGAGCGGGCGATCGCCCATGCTGAGGAAGCAGTCTTTCTCGTAGCGGCGGAGCTCCATGAGGTCCCGCTCGAGCTGCATCGCGACCGCGAGCTCCCGGACGTCCGACACGAGGATCTCGTGCGTCTGCTGCGCTACGGACGTCAGGCTGAGGTGCCCCGAGATCGCGATGGCGACCATGAGCATCGCCATGAACGTGAGCGAGAGCGTCAGACGCATCGCAATCTTGAGCCGGTTCATCGTGTCCTTCCCTCCGGATCCATCGCCCCTTCCCGCGCCTTCAAGGGCGGCGCTCGCCGCCGTCGATCCAAGGGCGGGAGCTCGCCCCCGCCGTCGCGGCCGCGGGAGAGGTCGTTCAGCAGAGCGTCCACATCGAGGATCAGCGCGAGCCGGCCGTCGCCGAGGACCGTGGAGCCGGTGATGCCCCGGGTGCGGCGGAAGAGCCGGCCGAGCGGCTTGATGACCGTCCTGCCCTCGCCGTCGAGCGAGTCGACGACGAGGCCGGCCTGGCCCCCCTCGTGGGCCACCACCACCACGCTCTCGCGGACCGGCGCAGGCCCGGAGAGGGCGAAGAGGTCGCGGAGCCGCACGCACGGCAGCGCGCGCCCGTGCACGTGGAGGATGCCGCCAGGGCCCGCGGCGGAGGCGCCGCTCGGGAGCCCGACGCACGAGACGACCGCGCGGAGCGGGATGACGTACCGCTCGCCGGCGGCGCTCACCGAGAAGCCCTCGATGGTCGCGAGGGTGAGCGGGAGCCGGAGGATCAGCGTGGTGCCGACCCCCGCGGCGCTCTCGATGCCTATCGAGCCCTCCAGCGACTCGACGCGGCGCCGCACCACGTCCATGCCCATCCCCCGGCCGGACAGGTCGGAGACGGTCGCGGCGGTGGAGAAGCCCGGCTCGAACACCATGCCGTAGATCTCGCTGTCGGAGAGCGCACCGGGGTCCGCGCACCTGCCCTGCGCGCTGGCCCGCGCCGCGATCCGGGCGCGGTCCATCCCCGCGCCGTCGTCGGAGATGCGGAGCGCGATGCCGCCGCCCTCGTGGGTGGCGCGCAGGGTGATGGTCCCGCGCGGGTCCTTGCCGCACGCCTTCCGCACCTCGGGCGGCTCGAGGCCGTGATCGATGCCGTTGCGGATGAGGTGGGTCAGCGCGTCGCGGAGGCGCTCGATCACCGCGGTGTCCACCTCGACCTCGCCGTGCACGACCACGAGGCGCGCGAGCTTGCCGTGCGACCGCGCGAGATCGCGCACGGCGCGCTCGTACTGCCGGAACCAGGGGCCGACAGGCACCATCCGCGCGCGGCGGATCGCCTCCTCGAGCTTGGTGTTCAGCCGATCGAGCTCCTCGAGGCCGTCGCGCAGCGCCGCGCCGACGGCGCCGCCCGCGAGCTGGACCTCGCGCGCGATCCGGTTCCGGGTGATCGCGACCTCGCCGATGAGATCGACCATGCAATCGAGCTTCTCGACCGTGATGCGGACGGTCTTCGCGCCCGAGCC
This sequence comes from Sorangium aterium, assembly GCF_028368935.1. NCBI lineage: Bacteria > Pseudomonadati > Myxococcota > Polyangiales > Polyangiaceae > Sorangium > Sorangium atrum. The sequence goes on from NZ_JAQNDK010000006.1 coordinate 105,133, forward strand.
CCGGTTGCCCTCGTCCGCGGCGCTAGAGGTGGCCCCCTTCGACGTCGAGGGGGTCCCCTCGCGCTCGGCGCGACGGGCGTTCCTGAGCCGCTCGAGCACGCCTGCGGGCAGGGAGGTCGACCCCGGCGGCTCCTCTCCGCCGTCCATCTCCGCGAGCTGGCGGCGCGCCGAGTCGACCGTCTCGAGGAGCAAGGAGACCACCATGCCGGTCACCGGCAGCGTGCCCCGGTGGAGATCCTCGATCACGTCCTCGGCGGCGTGGGTGAGCTCGCTCAGCCCGTGGGCGCCGACGGAGCTGGCATTGCCCTTCATCGTGTGGGCGACGCGGAAGATGCGCTCCAGGAGGTGGCCGGCGTCGGGCCGCCGCTCGAGCTCGAGGAGCGCGCCCTCGAGCTCGTCGAGGTGCTCCGCTGTCTCGGCGGCGAACATCTGCATGAGCGCGGCCCGCTCGGCATCCATCGCGATCACAGGGGCTGGATGGCGGCGCTGCCGTCGTCGGTGCGGAAGATGAGCTTCCGGCCCTGGCTGCCGCCCGTGTCCTGGTGGATGACCCGGATCCCGGCGGCGCGCAGCATCATGAGCCCGACCGCCACGTTCTGGTGTCCGAGGTGCGAGTCCCGCTCCCGGAAGGCGGAGATCATGCAGGCGCCTCCGACGATCCGGGCCTGGAGCGAGCGGGGCGTGGCGCCGAAGGCCGCGAGGCGATCGACGAGCTGCTGAAAGGCGGTATCTCCGAAGCGCCCGAGCGCCAAGCCGAGGTTCGGGCAGCTGGGGAGCACGTAGTGGTTCATGCCGCCCACGCCGAGCGCCGGCTCCCAGAGGCAGATCGAGACGCACGAGCCGACGATCGTGGTGATGATCGTCGGCTCGTCCGACGCGAAGATGTTGCCCGGCGTGAGGTAGTGGGCCAGCGGGCTGCTCGGGGGGGGCACGCTCAGCCGCGCTCCTCCCGCGCCGAACCGCTGCGACGGGGGCTTGAGCATCGTCATCGCATCTCCAGGGCGCCGCAGCGCTCCCGCCCCGCGCAGAACGGTCCGGCAGCCAGGGTGCCGAGCGCTTCGAGAAGACCCTTGTCGAGCGGCCCGAGCGCGGGTTTCTGCGAGAGCAGGTGGAAGACGGCGATGACGCCGACCACGCGCTCGTCCATCGTGAGCGGGACACAGGCCATGACGTCGCCCTCGCCGCGCGCACAGGGGGCCTGGGGGGCGGCCGCGTCGCTGCCGAGCGCGGCGCCCTGCCGGAAATACGGCTCGATCCTCCGCGCCACGCGCCCCACGACGCCCTCTTCCGGCGCCACCAGGACGGCGGACGACGGATCGACGCCGTAGGCCGCGACGACCCTCGCCGCCCCGCTGCCATCGATCTCGAAGACGGCGATCTCCTCCGAGCCGACGAGGTTCGCGATGATGTCCTGGAGGGCGTGGCACGCCTCCTCACGGGTCCGGAGCGGCAGGAGCCGGCGGCTCGCGACATAGAGGCTCGCGAGCTGCGTGCGCTGCTGTTCCTCTGCTGCGCATCGGCCTTCGGCGTGCGCGAGCGCCGCCTCGGCGCGGGCGGCGCGGGCCTCGAGGCGCCCATGGGCCCTCCGAGCCCGGCCGAGCAGCCGGCCGAGCGCGCGGGCGCGCCGCGCGAGCCTCTTCTTCTGCCCTTCGAGCGCGCTCACGTGCGCTCTCGGCGATCCCTCGCGGCGCACCGCGTGCTCCACCCCGCGCTCAGCTTGTCCATCACGCGACATGTCGGTCTCCACCTCATTCGCCGAGACAGCTCTTGACCTTCTCGAGGAGCTCCAGGGAGTCGATCGGCTTCGTGATGTAGTCGGAGCAGCCACAGCGAAACCCCTCTTCCCTGTGCGAGACCTCCCCTCGGCTCGTGACGAGGACAATCGGCGTCTCCCGCGTCGCCTCCTCCGAACGCAGCCTCCGGCAGGCCTCGAATCCATCCATCGCCGGCATGATCACGTCGAGCAGGATCAGATCAGGCCGCTCGGCGAGCGCCTTGACCACCCCGGCGCTGCCGTCCTTGGCTGTGACCACGTCATAGCTCTTCCGGAGGATCATCTGCTCCATCATCAGGACGGTCTCCGAGTCGTCCACCAGCAGGATCTTCTTTCGAGACACCGCCGCCTCCCCTCGCAGGAAACGAAGACCACTCGAGCGCTCGCCCGTGCGGCTCGAACGCCACCTCTCCCCAAGGGGCGTCGCCTTTCCTGAAGGTACGCTCGGGTCACGCCCCAAGTAAACATCAATCGAGGCGAGACCACTTTGGCATACAGCGTCTTTCCTGCTGGGCCGGCGGTTCGGCCGGCCGGACTCAGCCTTCTCGACAGCGCAGGTGCGAGGCCGGACGCCGCGGCGAGAGCGCCGGTGTCTGGCGGAGCCTGGCGGTCCTCTGTTCCGGGTTGCGCGCCGCGGCGCAGGAGCTTGGCCGTGCGATCGTCCGGTGGTACCAGGACACGATGGACGTGAGAGCCGGGCCGCCCTCCCAGGATCCTGCGCGCACGGCGCTGCTGATCATCGACATGCAGAACGACTTCCTCGCGGAGGGAGGCGCGTTCTCGAAGCGGCACTGCGATCCGCGCCAGCTCGCGCAGACCGTGGCCTGGCTCGTGCGCGCGGCGCGCGCGCAGGGGCGGGTCGTCGTGTGGGTGACGTCGGTCTACGGCGAGATCGACGCGGCCCCGGACGCGCTCCGCGGGCAGACGCACACCGGCAGCGCGTGCTGCGCCCGCGGCACATGGGGCGCCGAGCTGTTCCCGGCGCTCGTCCCGGTGTGCGCCGAACGCCCCGCGGGGACCGTGGAGTGGCATGTCGAGAAGCGCTGGTATTCGGCGTTCCGCGAGACCGAGCTGCACGCCCGGCTGGAGCAGGCGGGCGTGGCCGCCGTGGTCCTGTGCGGCGTCGCGACCAACGTGTGTGTCCTCGCCGCCGCCCGCGACGCGCGCCGGCTCGGCTACGACGTCGACATCCTCGGGGACGCGACCGCGGCGGGCACCGCGGGCAAACACGCCGTGGCGCTGCGCGAGATCGAGGGCCTCGGCGGCCGGCGCCGCAGCTGGGCCGACCTCCTCTCCGACGGACCCGGGCCAGTGCACATCGCAGGTATCGGCGCGGGCGAGACGGCGCTGTGGTGCGGCGCCCTCGACGAGCGCCTCGCCGGGGAGGCGGGTGCCTTCGCCGCTGTCGAGCGCGAGGTCGCCTGGACGACGATGCGCCACCGGGGCGGCGAGGTGCCGCGCCTCGTCGCGATCCAGGGCGAGCGCTCGCCCGACGGCGCCATGCCGCTCTATCGCCACCCGGTCGACGAGCAGCCCGATCTCTGCCCCTTCACCCCCGCCGTCGACCGCATCCGCAGGGAGGTCGAGCGCCGCGTCGGGCACCCGCTCAACCATTGCCTGCTCCAGCTCTACCGCACGGGGCGCGACTGGATCAGCGAGCACTCCGACAAGACGCTCGACCTCGTGCGCCCGTCGTTCATCGTCAATGTCTCGCTCGGACGACAGCGCACCATGGTGCTCCGGCCCAAGCGCGCCGAGGACGGGGACGCTGTCCAGAAGGTCCCTTTGCCGCACGGCTCACTGCTCGTCATGGACCTGGAGACGAACGGCCGATTTTATCACGCCATCCGCCAGGAGGGGGACGCGGAGGGCGAGGGCGACGGCCCGACGTCGCCCTCGCGCATCTCGCTCACGTTCCGGCACATCGGCACGTTTCACGATCCGGCGACCGGGGCTGTCTGGGGCGTCGGCGCGCCCGCGTCCGATCGCGCCGAGGCCGAGGCGCGCGCCCGAGCCCGATCTGCGCTCCCCGGGCCGGAGCGCGAGGCGAAGGAGCGCGGCGAGGCAGAGCGGATGTTGCAGCTCTTCCGCGCCGAGAACATCGACCCCACCTTCGACGCCGCCGCGTACCGCCCGGGCTTCGAGGCGCTCAATTTTCGCACGCTCCGCGCGTCGCAGGAGCCTGGAGGCGACCGATGAGCGCGCAGCGCGCGGTGTATTTCGTGAACGGCTCGATCTCGAGCTGGCGCGTCCTGATGGCGGTTCACGAGAAGGGCCTCGCCTTCGAGCCACGCCGCCTGCGCGTGATGCGGGAGCCCCGGGAGACGCGCACCCCGGAGTTCCTGGCCCTCAACCCGCGGGGCCAGGCCCCGGTGCTCGTCGAGCCCGACGGCACCGTCATGAACGAGTCGCTGGCGATCCTGACGTACCTCGAGCTGCGGTATCCCGAACCCCCGCTCCTCCCGCCGCTCGCCGAGCCCGGCGCGCTCGCCCGCGCGCTCGCCTTCGCGCAGGAGTCCGAGGCCACGGCGTGCGTCTACGACCCGCTGGAGAGCCTCTTCGAGGCCGGCGCGGCAGCCATCTCGCCGGACCGGCGGGCGGCCATCCTGGGCGCGCTCTCGGGCGTGGAGCGGGAGCTCGCGCTGTGGGATGCGCGGGCGCAGGAGACACGGTTCATCGCGTCGGACGCCTTCACGCTCGCGGACTGCGCGTTCTACCCCGTGCTCGCCTACATGCAGCGGCGCGGGCTGTCGCTCGCCGGCTATCCAGCGCTCGACGCCTACGAGCGCAGCGTGCGGGGTCGCCCCTCGGCGGTGGCCTCGTATCCCGAGGGCTGGTCCCACGACCGGGCGCGCCCCGACCTGTTCGCGCAGGCGCGGGCGCTCGCCGCTGCGACGTAGCGCGGCCGCCCCGCCGGCCGTGGGGTGAACGCGGCCCGCTCGATGCGTGGACAGGTCGTCGAGCGCGCCGCCCTCGCGCACGGGCTCGAGCTCACGAATCTGTGATTCAAGGTGATTGATCACGTTCGCCGGAACAATGCCTCGAACGCCGTCAAGCTCCCGATCGACACGCACGCCCTGATCGCGAGGATGGCGCCGCGCGGCCTGCTCGTCCTCGAGAACCCGCACCAGGCTCAGATGGGCACCCCCGCGGGTCATACAGCCACGGTGGCCGGAGCAGCGGCCTACAAGGCGCTGGGCGTGGAGAAGAACGTCAGCTACCACTCGAAGGTCGCCGAAACGGCGCATTGCTCGTACAAGAACGAATACACCGATCTCCTCGTGAAGACTATTTCGAAATTTCTGAAGCACGAGGGGGAGGCGCCAGGGGAATTCGTCGTGGGCTCGGGCGGCTCGCTCAGCACGGCGGACTGGGTGGACTGGGAAGCTCCAACGCTGGAATGATGGCGCCGTTCGGAGGGCACAAGGCCCGGACCGACCCGATGGCGCCGAAGCGCGGAGCGGGCTGTCAGACACCGCCTCAGCCCATCTGAATTCTCCCACGGCGTGACCTGGGCGGCGCCCGGCACCGCAAACGCGTGAATCCGATGAATTCACGGGGCTTGAGCCGGCGCGGTCGTCGCGAGGGATAGCTCACCGGAGCGCGCCTGCGCTCTGACGCCGTTGTCATGGAGCAGGCTGGAGCGGCGCGTGGATGCGCGCTCCCGCCAGACGAAGTGCGCGTCGAGGCGTTGGCACTGAAGCTGCACCTCTCCGCGGCAGGATGCGGGGCGAGGACGTGTCGCGATCCTGCGCGACCCGTCCGCTCAGGCGTTCGAAGGAGTGACGGCATGAATCGACTCTTTGGGTTCATCATGACGGCCGCGTCGAGCATCGCGGTTGTCGGCTGCGGAAACGACATGGTTTCGGGCTACGCTGGCGATTTCGGCGCGACGCCCGGGGGCGTGAAGGATATGGGCTTCGCGCGAGGCCTCGTCGAGAACGGCAGGGTGCCGCCGCCCGAGGCGTTCGTCGTCGAGGCGATGTTCTCGGAGCACGATTTGCCGCTCGAGGGCGCGCCGTGCGCGACGCTCCTCTGCGTGCGCGCCGCGATGGGGATAGCCCCGGACGCGCAGGGCGAGAGCGCCGCGTGGGTACAGGTCGGCATGTCGTCGACGATCGATCCCGAGACCTTCAAGCGGCCGTCGATGGCGATCGTCGCGACGGTCGACGTATCCGGCTCGATGTCGTGGAGCTACGGCGATGGCGATGGCGGGATGCCCGCCGCGATAGCGCACTCGCTCCTCTGGAACGTGGCGAGCCACCTCGACGCCGACGATCGCTTCGCGCTCGTCACGTATGGCTCGTTGGTCGCCACGCGGCTCGACTGGACGCGAGGGAACGACCCCGAGATCAAGGAGGCCATAGGCGAGCTCTCGGAGGGCGGCTCCACCAACATGGAGGCGGGCCTCCTTCAGGCGTACGAGCTCGCGCGCGAGGCGAAGGGCACGGCCGACGAGGTCCGCGTCATGCTCTTCACCGACGTTCAGCCGAACGTGGGGGCCACCGGCGGCAGCGAGTTCGAGCGCCTGGTCGCGAAGGGCGCGGACGACGGCATCGGGATCAGCGTCTTCGGCCTGGGCCTGGGGCTCGGCGCCGAGGTCATGAACCGGATGTCGCACCTGCGCGGGGCCAACGCCTTCAGCCTGATGAACGCCGACGACGTGGGCCTCTTCATGCAAGACAACTGGCCGTGGATGGCGACGCCGATCGCCCATGATCTCAGCCTCGTCGCGACCCCTTCGCCGGGCCTCTCTCTCACGCACGCCTATGGCTTCCCCACGGGGGAGGCCGGCGCGACGTCGATCGCCTCGCTCGACGTGGCGAGCGTGTTTCTCAGCAAGCGCAAGGGGGCGCTGCTCCTTTCCCTCACGCCGGCGTCGCCAGAGGAGATCGCTGGGTCGGAGGTGGAGATCGCGCTCAATTACGTCGACCGCTCGGGAGAGCCGGTCACGAGCTCCCTCTCGGCGCGCTATGACGGCGAGGCGCTCGACGAGCGCGGCGTGGTGATGCCGCAGGCGAGCGTCGACAAGACGGTCGCGCTCGCGCTCCTCGTGCAGGCGATGCACGACGCGGCGCAAGAGTACGGCTCGGACCACGCCGCGGCGATTGCCACCCTGGAGCCCGCGCTCGCGCGCTTCGCGGCCGACGCGGCGGCGATAGGAGACGTCGGCATCGACGAGGAGGCGGCGTTCTGGCCCGCGCTCCTGGACCTCATGAAGGCGGACGCCCCGCGAGGAGACTTTTATGGTGATCTCAGCGGCAACTGACCCTCTCCGGAGGCTCGTGATCGTCCTCGGCTGCGCGCTCGTCACGGCGTGCGGCGCCTCCCCGGATCGAGACGGCGACGGGTTCGACGCGTCGGATGACTGCAACGACGCGAACGCCGAGGTGCACCCGGACGCCGCCGAGATCTGCGACGACGGCATTGATAACGACTGCGATCTCATGGTCGACGTCGCCGACGCGGCCTGCTCCGGCGGATCGGGCGCGTGAGCCAGGCGCCGAGCGAGCGAGCCCGATCCCAGCGCCCCGGACGTGTCACGCCGGGCGGGGCGCTGGCTGCGCCGTGGCGGCGCTTCGCGTCTGTACCTGCATCCGCCGCGCGGTGATCACCGCGGCCACGAGCGCGACGATCGTCGTGACCAGGAGCGGCGCGGCGCCGTCGCCGGACATGTGCGCGCGAGAGACGTTGTCGAAGTGGATGCCCAGGTGCGCCGCCCACGCGACGAGCACGCTGCCGCCGGAGCGGAGGTGCAGCGCCGTCATCAGCACGCTGAGCGACGTGATGAACAGGAGGCTGAGCGGCCACGACCACCACGGGACGCCCGGCAGGCACATGGCGGGCAGGTGCCAGAACGTCCATGCGACGCCGAGGACGAGGCTGGCGCGCACGGGTCCTTGCGCCGGAAGGAGCCGCCGGAGGGCATAGCCGCGCCATCCCAGCTCCTCACCCAGCGGGGCGAGGACGGCGATCCCTCGGTGTTCCGGTGTGACAGGCATATAGAGGAGCGTCGCCGGCAGGCTCCCGCCGGCGAGCGCCAGCAGCGCGAGGCCGAGGAGGTGCAGCGCCGCCGGCATGCACAGCGCGAGCGGCGCGTAGCCCCAGCCCGTCGGGGCGCGGTTGGGTGACAGGAGCCCGGAGAGCCCCGCTCGGCCGCCCTCCTTCCAGGCGCACACCGCGGCCGCGAGCGAGGGGCCGACGGCGCCGAGCACGAGCGGCGCCATGGCGACGCCGGGAGGGATGTCGGCGCCCCACTGCTGGAGCAGCAGGGGCAGCTGGCAGAGCCATGTGATGGCGTAGGCGAGGAGGAAGAACCGGGCCACCGGACGAGGCATGGACCGGCGGGACAGCGGCGCGCGCAGGATGTTCCGCGTGGGGCTCACCTCCCGCGCGTGCGTCCCAGCAGCGAGCGCAGGATCGCCTCCGCATGCGTCCACAGCAGCGACCCTCCCGCCTCCGGGAGCACGCGCCGCTCTGCCGCGCGCAGCCGCCCGGCGAGCGACGCACCGAAGTCCGGCGAGTGCACCGTGCTCGTGTCCCGCGCGCCGTACCACAGGTCGACCGGCGCGCGGATGCTCCCTGGGTCGAACGGCCACGGGCTCATCGTCAGCACCGTGTCGCGCGCATAGCCGGCCGGCCCCTGCGAGAACGCCTCATCCATCGCGCGCCGGTAAACGCGCTCGAACACCGGGGCGGTGTACACCGCGCGGTCGACGTCCGCGAGCGTCGGAATGACGAAGCTCCACATCGCCTCGGCGCTGAACCCGGCGAAGAACGCCTCCGCGCGCCCAGGGTCGGTCGCCACGAGCTCCACGAGCCGCCGCACGTCCGGCGCCAGCGCATCGGCGAACACCGGATTCGCCAGCTCATCGGTCCCGGCGACCACGGCCACGCCAGCCACGACGCCGGCCGCCGCGCAGGCCAGGGCGAACGGCGCGCCCGCCGAGAACCCGACGGCCGCCACGCCGGACAGCTGCCGCGCCTCGAGGAAGCGCCGTATGTCCTGCGCCCAGTCGCCGAGCGTGCGGTCCGGGGCCTGGTCCGACGCCCCGAGCCCCGGGCGATCCACGGAGATCAGCCGCACGCCGAGCCCGCCGACGATGTCGCCCCCGAACCCCATCGACCGGCTCGTGGCGCCGCCGGGGCAGAGCAGCACCGGGATGCCGTCCTCCGGTCCCCACTCCGCCCAGCCCAGCCGCCGGCCGTCTGGAAGCGCCGTCTTCCCGAGCCGGACCGGCTCCACCACGCCGCTGATCATGGCCCCAAGGTAGTTGACCTGCTCCGAGGATGCCAGATGCTCCGTGCGTGTCGGGAAGGCGCCGAGACCGACCGGGGCCAGGACAGTGTACCAGGGAGCACACGTGTACGAGCTGCGCAGTTCCGCATGGAGCTGCCACGGACTCCCGTGGTACGGTGCTGTTGCCAGGGGGTGAGTGGGGTGAACCTGTGATCGAGCCCGCACCGGCCTTCGGCGCGCAAGTGCCCATGGATCAACCGCTCGACGGCGCGCCGGCCGGGGAAGGGGACAGGCCATGATCGCGGTCGCCGAGCCGGGCACGCGCACGCTCAGCGACGACGAGTTCGTCCTGTTCCAGAGGCTCGTCAAGCGCCTCTCGGGCATCTCGCTGGGCCCGCAGAAGAAGCCGCTCCTGCTCTGCCGGCTCGGGCCCCGGCTCCGCGTGCTCGGCCTCCGCAGCTTCGGCGAGTACTACCGCCGGGTGACCGCGGCGGGCGGCGAGGACGAGCTCGTGCACATGCTCGACTGCATCTGCACCAACGAGACCCATTTCTTCCGGGAACGCGAGCAGTTCGCGCTCCTCGAGCGCGAGATCCTCCCGGCGTGGGAGAAGAGCGCGGGGCACGGCGCGCCGGACCGCGGAGCGCCCCGCGCGCGCGTCCGCCGCCCGCTGCGCGCGTGGAGCGCGGCCTGCTCGACCGGGGAAGAGCCTTACTCGATAGCGATGACGCTGCTCGACAGCCTGTCCTCCTCCGACGGCGGCGGCGCCGCGGGACGGGCGCCTCGCTGGGCAGGCGGCGCGCCGGCGGGCGTTCCGGGGATCGGCGTCCTGGCGACGGACCTGTCCGTCCGTGCGCTCGAGCAGGCGCGGCGCGCGGTGTGGCCGATCGAGCGGGCCTCGGAGATCCCGGACGAGCGCCTGCGCGCCTACATGCTCCGCGGGACGGGCGCAAGCGCGGGCCTGATGAAGGCCGGGCCGGAGCTGCGCCAGATCGTCACCTTCCGGCGCTTCAACCTGCTCGACGCGGCGCCCGAGCGATTCGGCCTGTTCGATCTGATCTTCTGCCGGAACGTCTTCATCTACTTCGACGCCGTGACGAAGGCGGAGATCGTGGCGAAGCTCATCGCCAGCCTCGCGCCCGGAGGGTACCTGTTCCTCGGCCACGCCGAGGGCCTTCACGGGACAGACCCCCGCGTGCGATGCATCGCGCCATCCGTTTATCGGCTCGAGCCTCTGGCAGGGCTCAAGGGAAGCCGGAACCAGTAGCGCTCCTCCGGGGAGCTGCTCCTGAACAGAAGCCCGTCCGACGGAGCCTCTCTCGAGGTGACACGCGACGCTGCTCGGCGGTGCGCGGTGCGCGGTTACGGATGGATGTTGAGCTCGTAAACGCCGGATTCCTGGAACGCGCCGTCGACCACGATGACGATGGTCTGCCCAGCGTCGAGCGACACCGTGACCTTCGACGTGAACAGGTGCAGCTCCTCCCCGAGCACGTCGTCGCTGCACGCGATCTCCTCGCCGTAGCAGTCTCCGTCGAAGACGGCGAGCACGGTGTCGTAGTCGGAGCCGGCCGTATCGATCGTGTACGTCCCCGCCTCCGGGGCGGTGAACAGATAGACCACCTCAGGCGCGTCGATGCCGCCGCAGCTCGCGTCCACCTCGGCGAGGCTCCCCTTGGTCGTCCCCGTCGCGGTCTGGGAGGCGAGGGGCGTGAGCTCGATGGGCTTATCGCACGTGCCGGTGCCGTCGAACAGGTCCACGTTGAGCATGTAGGCGCCCTCCGCGCCGTGGCTGTCGACGCTGATCAGGGCGGTCTGGCCGGCGTCCAGCCACACGAGCTTGCTCGAGTCCGTGCTGTCGTTGACGCAGGCCATCTCGTCGCCCTCGCACCCGCCGTCGCGCACGGACAGGACCGTATCGACCGCGGAACCCACGGTGTTCATGCGGTAGAACCCCTCCACAGGCGCGGTGAAGCTGTACGTCGCCTCGCCGCCGGGGACCGAGGCGCAGGAGGGCGCCAGGAGATCGGGATAGCCCTCGGTGTTGCCCGTGACCGACTGCGGGACCACGGCGTCGAGCTCGAAGAGAGGGCACGGCGGCGCCTCCCGCTGGGTGATGTTGAGCGTGTAATCGCCGCTCGTCGACGCGCTGTCCACGGAGACGATCACCGTCTGACCGGCGGAGAGGAACAGGCTCGCCCGCGAGTGGGTGACGACCCCCGCGGGGTCCACGTTGTCATTGCACCTGAGCGAGGGACCAGAGCACGAGCCGTCCAGCACCTCCAGGACCGTATCGAGCGCCGAGCCGTTCGTGTCGAAGACGTAGAGCGCGTCGGCCGGGGCGGTGAAGCGGTACGTCGCCTCGGGGGCCCCGCGAGAGGCGCAGTCCGGCGCCAGGTGATCGGCGAGATCCGCGGTCGTCCCCGTGACCGTCTGCGGCACCGTCGAGCCGAGATCGATCAACGGGCACGGCACCTCGTCGACCTCGAGCCGGTAGTCGCCCGTCGCGCCCGCGGTATCCACCACGAGGACGACGGTCTCGCCGGCCGTGAGCGAGAGCGTGATGAGCGCCGGCTCGAACAGGCCGTCGACGCACGCGATGAGCTCGCCGGCGCACGAGGCGTGGCGCGCCTCCATGAGGACGGGGAAGCTCGAGCCGGACGCGTCGAACGTGTAGAGGCCCTCGCGCGGCGCCGTGAAGCCGTAGGTCGCCTCGCCCCCGGTCGAGAACGTCGCGCACGCCGAGATCAGGTTGCGGAGGTGCTCGTTGTTCCCGGTCACCGTCTGCGGCAGGGGTCCGCCGATCTGGACGCCCGGGCACGGCGGGGCCTCGAAGAGATCCAGCGTGAAGCTCGCCAGCGGGCCGGCCGGGTCCGCCACGGCGACGAGCACCGTCTGACCGGCCTCGAGCGTCGCGAACGCGTTCGACTCGCCGGCGCCGTAGCGGCAGCTGAGCGAGGGGCCCGTGCATGTGCCGCCGTCGAGGACCTCGACGATCAGGTCCGACGGGGCGTGCGCGCTGAACACGTAGGTGCCGTCCGACGGGGCCGTGAACGAGTACGTCGCGTCCGGGGTCGCGCTGATGTCGCAGGTCGCGGACACCGTGTCCTCGCGCAAGACGGTCGTGCCCGTCACCGTCTGCGGCACGACGGGATCGAGGGCGGTCGGCGCGCACTGGACCGGCCCGGGCTCGGCCACGCGGAGCGTGAAGTCGCCCTGCGCGCCGCGCGCGCCGCTCACCACCACGAGGATGCGCTCGCCCTCGGCGAGATCGACGGAGAGCTGCGACTGGAGGCTCCCCGCGTTGTCGTTGCAGGCGAGCTCCTCGCACGTGTCGGCCCGCAGCGCGCCGAGCGTCGTGTCGTAGGGAGACTCGAAGGTGTCGAACAGGTAGGTCCCCGCGCGAGGCGCCGTGAACAGGAACGCCTGATCGGCCGCGCCGGGCCCCGCGCAGGTCAGCCAGCGGTCGTCGTCGGCGCCGAGCGTCGTGCCGGTCACCCGCTGCGGGACGGCGGAGCCGATGTCCCGGGAGGGCTCGGCGCTGCACGCGCAGGTGCCGCCTTCGCACGAGCGCCCGGGGTCGCACGCGCGATCGCACCGGCCGCAGTGCTGCGGATCTGCGGCGAGGTCCACGCAGCTGCCGGCGCAGTCGGTGAGGCCCGGGAGGCAGATCGGCCGGCATGTGGAGCCGGCGCACGCGCGGCCCGACGGGCACTGCGCGCCGCACTTGCCGCAATGGTCCGGGTCGGTGCGCGTGTCGACGCACTCGTCGCCGCAGCGCTTCACGTAGCGGCCCTCGCGGCACTCGGATGGCCCGCCGCCGTCACCTCCGCCGCCGCTGCCACCGTCGCCGCCGCCGTCACCGCCGGTCCCCAGCGGCTCGCAGGCGCCCTTCACGCACGCCGCCCCGGCCGGACATTCCTGGCCGCACGCGCCGCAGTGCTCCGGATCGGCGTGCAGCGCCACGCAGACGCCGTCGCAGACCGAGTAGGGAGCCTCGCAGCGCGGCGCCAGGGCGTCGTCGCCGCCGCACGCGGACGTCGCCGAGAGGACCGCGGCAGGCACCCAGAGCGCGGCCATCGACAGCGCCTGTCCGACGCGAAAACCGTGTCTGTTCATCGGCATCCCCCTGCGGCACGCGCCGTCGACGCGCGCGAGCCGGCGGAGAATGCGAGCGCCTCTCCGACGTTCGGCTCCCGGGCTCCGCGCTGGTGGTTGATGGCTGACGTGGCCGCTCCGCTCATCCGACCCTGCCATCGAGGCCTCGCTGCGCCGGCCGGCGACGACCCGACGGCACCTCGGCCGGGTGGGCCGCTGCACGATCGTGCCTCACGTCGCGAAGCGAGGTCAAGGCGCGCCGTCTGGCAGGCTCTTCGGGAGGGCGAGCCCGCGCGCGCCAGGTGGTAAGAGCGACAACCGCGCCACCCCTTGCTAGAACCGCCCCCATGTCGCGGCCCGCGCGCCCTGAAGTCCTCGCTCCCGCCGGTGATCGCGCCGCCATGGAAGCCGCCGTGCGCGGCGGGGCCGATGCCGTCTACTTCGGCCTCCGGGGGGGCGCCGCGGGAGGCGGCGCGGCGTCGCCCTTCAACGCCCGCGCGCGGGCCGCGAACTTCGACGCGGCGGAGCTCGAGGAGGCGGTGCGCTTCCTCCACGCCCACGGCGTGAAGGGCTACGTCACCCTGAACACGCTGGTGTTCGACGACGAGCTCCCGGCGGTCCGCGGCGCGATCGAGGCGTGCGCCGCGGCCGGCGTCGACGCGGTCATCGTCCAGGACCTCGGGGTGATGCGCCTCGCGCGGGCGCTCGCGCCCGGGCTCCCGATCCACGCCTCCACGCAGATGACCTGCACCGACGCGGCCGGCGTCGAGCTCGCGCGATCGCTCGGCGCCGCGCGCGTCATCCTCGCCCGGGAGCTCTCGCTCGACGACATCGCCGCCATCCGCCGGGCGACCGACGTCGAGCTCGAGGTCTTCGTCCACGGCGCGCTCTGCATCGCCTACTCGGGGCAGTGCCTGACGAGCGAGGCCATCGGCGGCCGCAGCGCCAACCGCGGCGCCTGCGCCCAGGCCTGCCGCCTGCCGTACCGCCTCGTCGTCGACGGCGCGCTGCGCGACCTCGGCGACGCGGCCTACCTCCTGTCGCCGGAGGACCTCGACGCTACCGACGCCATCCCCGACCTCGTCGCGCTCGGCGTCGCCTCGGTGAAGATCGAGGGGCGACTCAAGGGCCCGGAGTACGTCGGCGCCACCGCGCGGCTCTACCGCGCCGCGATCGACGCGGCGGTCGGCGCGGGAGCGGGCCCCGGGGCCACGGACCGGGAGGCGGCGCTCCAGGCGTTCTCGCGGGGCTCGGGCCCCGGCTTCCTGCGCGGCGTCGACCACCAGCGCCTTGTCGACGGCCGCACCTGCGATCACCGCGGCATCGAGGTCGGCGAGGCGCGCGGCGCCGGGCGCCGGCGCGGCCACGAGGTGGTGGTCGTCCGCGCCGCGCAGCCGCTCGCGCGCGGCGAGGGGATCCTCGTGGAGGGCGGGTTCGCCGGCGAGGGCGAGATCGGCGGCCGCATCTGGGGCCTGTGGGCCGCTGGCCGCGAGGTCGAGCGCGCGCCGGCGGGGGGCGACGTCGAGGTCTGGCTCGGGCCGGACCGGCGCCTGCCGGAGGACGTGCTGAGCGGCGCGCGGGGGCTGCGCGGGCGCCGGGTCTTTCGCACGAGCGACCCCGTCGCCACGCGCGCGGTCCGCGAGGCGCTCGACCGCGCCCCGCGGCGGGTGGCGATCGACGTCCGCCTCGAGGGCCGCCTCGGCGAGCGCCCGCGGCTCTCGGCGGCGACGGAGGGCGGGGCGTCGGCCTCGGTCGAGATCGACACCCCGCTCGGCCGCGCCGATCGATCGCCGCTCGACGAGGCCACGCTGCGGAAGCAGCTGGATCGGCTGGGCGACACGCCGTTCGTCCTCCGCGGCCTCGGGCTGTCGCTCGACGGGCCAGCGCTCGTGCCGCCGTCGGCGCTCAACCGCGCCCGCCGGGCGCTCGTCGCGGCGCTGATCGAGGCGTCGCACCGCCCCCATCCGTCGGCGCCGCTGGAGGCCGAGGGGCTCGTCGCCGGGATCGCTCCGCCGGACGCCCCGCCGCCGGCGCCGGGCCTCTTCGTGCTGTGCCGCAACGTGGTGCAGGCGCGGGCGGCGCTCGACGCCGGCGCGAGCGGCGTCTACCTCGATTTCCTGGAGATGGTCGGCCTCGGCGCCGCGGCGCGCGAGCTGATGGCGGCCGGGGCCTCCGTCGGGGTGGCGCCGCCGCGGATCCGCAAGCCGGGCGAGGAGAAGATCGACAGGTACCTGCTCTCGCTCGGGCCGGCGGCGATCCTGGTCCGCAGCCTGGGCGCGCTGCTCGACGCCACGCCGGGCGTGCCCCGGATCGGCGATTTCTCGCTGAACGTCACGAACAAGCTGGCCGCGCGCGAGGTGCTCTCGCGGGGGCTCGCCGCGTTCACGCCGTCGTTCGATCTCGACGCCGCCCAGCTCGAGTCGCTGCTGGACTCGCCGTTCGGGCCGTTCGCCGAGGTGGTGGTGCACCACCCGATGCCGCTCTTCCACATGGAGCACTGCGTGATCGCGGCGGCCTTGTCCGAGG
Source organism: Sorangium aterium (assembly GCF_028368935.1). NCBI lineage: Bacteria > Pseudomonadati > Myxococcota > Polyangiales > Polyangiaceae > Sorangium > Sorangium atrum. The sequence continues at coordinate 120,771 of NZ_JAQNDK010000006.1, forward strand.
GCAAGGATCACCGCACCTGCGGCCGCCCGTGCGAGCAGCACGCGCTGTCGCTGCGGGACCGGGCGGGCATGGATCACCCGCTGGAGGCGGACGTGGGGTGTCGGAACACGGTGTTCCACGCGGCGCCGCAGAGCGCGGCGCACCTCGTGCCGAGGCTCGCGAAGAGCGGCGTGCGGCGGTTCCGGATCGAGCTGGTGCGGGAGGACGCCGAGGGGGCGCGGCGCGTGGTGGAGGCGTACCGGCGGCTGCTCGCCGGGGAGGTGGCGCCGGCGGAGGTCGCTCGCGGGCTGCGGGCCGAGGGGAGCTACGGGGTGGTGCGGGGGTCGCTGCGCGTGCTGCAGGCGTGACAGGGACGGCCATGGCGCTCGACCTGATCCTCACTTGAGGAGAAGGACACCCAGACCTCGGGACGGCACACCGGGCAGGGTGGCCGGCGGTCATGATCCGAGTGTCATGTGTCGCGCGCTCCTCGTCGGCCAATCCCGCTCGCTTCTCGCGCCGGCACGTGAGTTGCTGAGCTCCGAGGGCATGAAAACATCGGGTATGGTGGTGGTGGGGTGTTGGTTGCTCGCTGGCTGCAACGGTCCCGACTTCGACGAAAACCGCGCGAAGTGGCGGGCCGACCGGCCAGAAGACTATGTCATCTCGATGTGCGGCACAGGCTTCGACCGCGGATGTACGCTCGCCGCGGTCTCCGGCGATACCGTTGTCGCCGCCGCTCACAGCGAGTTCGACGAGCCGACGAGCGGCGACTGGACGTTCGATGAAGCGCCCGATCAAGCGGATCCGGTGGAAGCCCTGTTCGACCGAGCAGAGCGCGAGAGCGACTGCGAGCTCCGCGACGTTTTCTTCGACGACCGCTACGGCTACGTGGCGTACTTCTATAAGGACTGCGGCGAAGAAGGGGGCGGCTCGCGAGTCGCTTGCTTCCAGCCCGACACGAGCGACGTGACGCGCTGCACGGAGTGAGCGCAAGGCGAACGCCGGTCAGCAGGCCGAGTCGCCCGCGCTGGCGCCGCGCCGTGCGCTCGGCTCTGCGGAGCGGCCTCGGACCTCTCGACTCCATTTTCAACCCAGCAGATAACCCATAGAGTTCCCCTCGGCGAGACGAGGGCGAGGGGCGGCGTGGCCAGGCAGAGCGCCACACCCCGCTGCAACAGCAGCACGGCGTGGGTGTCTTGAGGATGCGCTCGCAGTCTCCCAGGCAGGGGGGCGAGATCGGTCCGGATGACAGAGGTCCCGGTCCTCATGACGACCCCAGTCCTGGGCAAAGCCAAAGGGGCCCAGAGGCATAATGTGAACGTTCACAATACCGATGTCAATTCGAAACTGCCGTCAGCGACCGTCCTCGCGCCCCGACGGCGGACAGGTTTCCTCCGGAGCGCCGCGTCAAGAGGGGCGGGCATCGGGCTGCGGTCACACAGGCGCTTCAGCGCCGTCGCCGCCGGCGCGCGGCGGGCCGGCGATGATCGCGGTAAGGCGCCCGCGCCTCTTGCCGCGGCGCTCCGGAGGAGCCCCTCCAGCCTCGTGCTCCCTCGGGCTCGGGAACCTTACGGCCCGGTCGATTGGAATTGACGGTGCTCATGTGATCGTTCACATTGTCGGCGAGGAGTATCCTTGTTGCTGTGCCTTGCCCGGGTCGCCACGTGCACCGAGGCGTTCGTCGTCTGAACGATTTTTACACCAGCTCCGTTCGCTCGGTCGTCGCGGAAGCGATCGCTGAACGATGGGGGTTGGCATCGGGCCGAGGGTGCTCCCAGAGAACACGCCCTACCGCGCTCGTCCGGCGGCTGTCGTGAAATCTCGAGTGCTGTTCACCGGAGATGATTCCTTACAAAGATCCGGCGGTGCTGGCGACGCGGCCGGCTGACGACCGTCGGGGGTGGCGTGATCTATGTCGAAGAGCATGAACCCTCAAAACCACGTGTCACGGAGGCTCTTCCTGGCCATCCTGGGCTCGGCGTCCGTCGCCGCCGGCTGCTCCCGCGAGGAGAGCGACGCGGCGCGCGCCTCCCAGAAGCCGGCGTCGGAGGCCGATGCCGCGGGGCGGAAGCCGAAGAAGCTGTCCGAGATCGTGGTCGGCTTCTCGCAGACGGGCGCCGAGAGCTCCTGGAGGATCGCGCACAGCAAGTCGATCCAGGAGGAAGCGGAGAAGCGCCACGTGCAGCTCCTCTTCGCAGACGGCCAGAACGTGCACAACAACCAGGTCAACGCCGTCAACGGGTTCATCACCAAGGGCGTCGACGTCATCGTCATCGCGCCGCAAGAATCCGTGGGCTGGAAGCCCACGTTGAAGGAGGCCAAGCGCGCCGGGATCCCGGTGGTGCTCACGAGCCGGGGCGTGGACGCCGAGGAAGATCTGTACGCGACGGTGATGGTCGCGGACTTCGTCTGGGAGGGGCGCCGGGCAGGCGAGTGGCTCGCGAAGCAGACGAACGGCAGCGCGCGCATCATCGAGCTCGTGGGCACGCCGGCGGCGGACGTGGCGGTGATGCGCAAGACCGGCTTCGCCGAGGCCATCGCGAAGCACCCGGACATGAAGATCATCGCGAGCCAGAGCGGTGACTTCACGCGCACCAAGGGAAAAGCCGTGATGGAGACGCTGCTCGCGGCCCACAAGGGCGAGATCAACGCCGTCTACGCGCACAACGACGACATGGCGCTCGGGGCGATTCAGGCGATCCAGGCGGCGGGGTTGAAACCCGGGCAGGACATCCAGGTGATATCGATCGACGCCGTGAAGCCGGCGTTCGAGGCCATGATGGAGGGGAAGCTGAACGCGACGGTCGAGTGCAACCCCCTGCACGGCCCCCTGCTCTTCGATACGATCGACAAGATCGTGCGCGGTGAGAAGGTGCCGAAGCGCACGATCGTCCCTGGCCAGATCTTCGAACGCGAGCAGGCGGCGGCGGCCATCGGCTCGCGGCCCTACTGAGGAGAGATCGGCGCTGGCGCCCCGCTGGGGCGGCGCGAGCGCCATCACGCTCGTGAGCTCGCTCGTCGCGCGGCGCTCACGTACGGAGCAGCAGCCGCATGCCTGTCTCGAAAGCCTTGCTCTCTGTCGAGGGCCTCAGCAAATCGTTCCCCGGAGTTCGCGCTCTGCACGACGTGCACGTCGAGGCGCGCGCCGGCGAGATCCAGGCGTTGATGGGGGAGAACGGGGCCGGCAAGTCGACGCTGATCAAGCTGCTCACCGGCGTCTATTCTCCCGACGCCGGGACCTTGCGCCTCGGCGGTACGGTGATCCGGCCGACCTCTCCCCGCCACGCTGAATCGCTGGGGATCAGCGCGGTGCACCAGGAAATCAGCCTGATCCCGCACCTCTCCATCGCGGACAACATCATGCTGGGCCGGCAGCCTCGGCGCTTCGGCCTGATCGACGGGCGCGCCGTCCGCGCGAAGGCGCGTGAGGCCCTCGCGCGCCTCTCGCTGGATCTCGACGTGTCGCGATCGGTGGCGGCGCTGCCCACCGCGCTGCAGCAGATGGTCGCGATCGCCCGCGCGCTCGCCGTGGACGCGCGGATCCTGATCCTGGATGAGCCCACCTCCAGCCTGGATGAAGCGGAGACGCTGCGGCTCTTCGACGTCATGCGGGGGCTGAAGGCGCAGGGGTTGGCGATCCTCTTCGTGACTCACTTCCTGGATCAGGTCTACGCGGTCAGCGACACGATCACGGTGCTCAGGAATGGCTGCTTGGTGGGGCAGTACGCGAGCAGCGCGCTGCCTCGCCTGGAGCTCGTCCAGGCGATGCTGGGCGTCAAGCTCGGCGCAAAAGACAGGGCCGCGCCAGGCGGCCCCGCCGGTCCGGGAGGGGAGGCGAGCGCCGCGGAGCCGGCGCTCACCGCGCGCGGCCTCGAGAGAAAGGGGGTCATCGGACCCATCGACCTCGCGCTGCGGCCCGGCGAGGTGGTGGGGCTGGCGGGGCTGCTCGGCTCGGGTCGAAGCGAGACCGCCAGGATGCTCTTCGGGATCGAGCCCGCCGATCGCGGCGAGCTCGCGGTGAACGGACGCGCGACCGAGATCAAGACGCCGCGGCACGCGATCCGGGCCGGCCTCGCGTACTGCCCGGAAGACCGCAAGGTGGATGGCATCATCCCGAACCTCTCCGTGCGAGAGAACCTCCTGCTCGCCTTGCAGGCCTCCCAGGGGGCGCTGCGGGTGCTCCCGCGCCACGAGCGGGAGCGTCTGGTCCAGCACTACATCAAGACCCTGAGCATCAAGACGCCGTCCCCGGAGACGCCCGTCAAGCTGCTCTCGGGCGGCAACCAGCAGAAGGTGCTGCTCGCGCGTTGGATGGCCATGCAGCCGCGGATCCTGCTGCTCGACGAGCCCACGCGCGGCGTGGACATCGGCGCCAAGCTGGAGATCGAGGCGCTGGTGAAGTCGCTCAGCGAGAAGGGGGTCGCCACGGTCTTGATCTCGTCGGAGCTCGAGGAGGTCGCGCGCAACTGCTACAGGGTGGTGGTCCTGAGAGACCGCAAGCAGCAGGGCGAGCTCGTGGGAGAGTCCGTGACGCCTTCGTCCATCATCCAGGCCATCGCCCATCAGAAGGAGGCGCCGTCCGATGCTTGAGAAGATCACGGAAGCGGCGCCCACGAACGCCAACCTCACCGGCATCGCAATCCTCCTCTTCACCGGGTGCGCCGGCGCCCTGCTGCTCCTGCGCGGGCGCCGCGAGGCCTGGCCTTTGCTCGGCCTCCTGGCGCTCCTCCTGTTCAATTCGGTCCTGTCCAAGAATTTCTTCTCCATCGTCGAGCGCGACGGGGCTTATTACGGGACGCCCATCAACCTGCTCAACCAGGGCTCGGAGGTGATGCTCCTCGCGATCGGCCTGACCCTGGTGATCGCCGTGAGGGGCATCGATCTATCGGTCGGCTCGGTCATGGCGTTGTCCGGCGCCACCTGCGTGATCCTGATGAAGGAGGCTCACTGCGGGCCGCTCCTGGCTGCGCTCTTGTCGCTCGCCGTCGCCGGCGGCGTCGGTCTGTTCAACGGCGCGCTGGTGACGGCGCTGAACATCCAGCCCATCATCGTGACCTTGATCAGCATGGTCGGTGTCCGCGGCGTCGCCATGCTCATCACCCGCGCCGAGCCCGTGACGCACACGGATGCGACGTTTGCGTTCATCGGCAACGGTCACATCGGTGGCTTGCCGTTCTCCATGGTGCTGGTGGCCGCCGTGTTCGTCGTCGCCGCGCTGCTCTGCCGGAGGACGGCGCTCGGCCTGTTCATGGAAGCGATCGGCGACAACGAGCGGGCGAGCCGGCTCGCCGGCGTCGACGACCGCCGCATCAAGCTCTGGTTGTATGGCTTTTCCGGCCTGTGCGCCGGCATCGCCGGCCTCGTGGCCGCCTCGTACATCTCCACGGCCGACCCCGATCGCGTGGGGCGCCTGCGGGAGCTGGACGCCATCTTCGCCGCGGTGATCGGCGGTACGGCGCTCACCGGCGGGCGTTTCTACCTGGGTGGCACCCTGATAGGAGCGTTGTTGATACAAACGCTCTCCACCACGATGTACATCCAGCATGTCCCCTCGGAGATCGAGCCGATGCCCAAAGCCGGCGTGATGCTGCTCAGCTGTCTGCTGGTCTCGGAGGAGTCGCGCCGGCGGCTGCTCGAGCTGCTCGGCCTCAAGCGGGGGCAGTAGGGATGCTCCGCTGGGATCGGCGGGATCTGCCGCTCATGGTGACCGCGGTCCTCCTGATCGCGCTCTACTCGGGGGTGCTGGTCTGTTACGACGCGGCGCGTAGCCTGCGTTTCCTGGTCGACCTGATCAAGGGGAACGCGGCGATGGGCCTCTGCGCGGTGGGGATGACCTTCGTCATCCTGTCGGGGGGCATCGATCTCTCGGTCGGCTCCGTCGTCGCGCTCACGACGGTCCTCGTGGGCACGCTGGTCGCCGGTGGTTGCCACCCGGTGGTGGCGTTCTGTGTCGGCCTCGCGGTGTCGGTCGCGTTCGGCGCGATGACGGGGCACCTGATCCATCGTTTCTCTCTGCCCCCGTTCCTCGTGACGCTCGCGGGCATGTTCTTCGCCCGCGGCGCGGCGTTCCTCGTCAGCATGCAGCCCATCGGCATCGATCACCCTGCGCTGGACTGGATCGTCGATGAGCTCGGCTTCGCGCTGGCGATCCCGGGACTGGACCGGACCTGGGTCCCGGCGACGGCGCTCCTGTTCTTGATCGTCCTCGTGCTCGGCGTGATCCTTGGCCGTAGCACGAGCTTCGGCCGGAACGTCCTCGCCATCGGCGGGGACAGGCAGGCCGCGCTGCTCATGGGGGTGCCGCTGGGCGCCACGACGGTGTGTCTCTATGCGTTGTGCGGCCTGTGCGCGGGCCTCGGCGGGGTCACGACGGCGCTGATCGACAGCGCCGGAAAGCCGAACATCGGCGCGGGGCTGGAGCTCGAGGCCATCGCCTCGGTGGTGATCGGTGGAACGCTGCTGACCGGGGGCGCCGGCAGCGTCGTCGGCACCGTGATGGGCGTGATGATCACGGGCATCGTGCGGGCGGTGATCAACCTGGATGGACGGCTGCCGTCGCCCTGGCACCACATCAGCATCGGGCTGCTGCTGCTCGTCTTCATCGTCATGCAGCAGGTCCTGATCCGATCGGCCCCTGCAGCCAGGGGGGTGGAGTACGGTCATCATCCATGATGCCGGAGAGCGAGGAGCGATAGAATGAACGAGACCAAGCGAATTCTGGTCACAGGGGCGGCGGGCAAGGTCGGTCAGACATTCATCCGAAGGTTCCTGTCGAACCCCGCGTTCGAGGGGTGGAAGGTCCGTGCGCTGTGCCACAACCGCATGCTGGAGCGGACGGCGCGCGTGGAGGTGCTGCGTGGGACCATCGAGGACAGGGCCGTCGTCAACGAGGCGACCGAGGGGGTGAGCCACGTGCTGCACCTGGCGACCAGCAAGGAGACCCCCGAGAGCATCATGGACGTAGCCGTCAAAGGCATGTTCTGGCTGCTGGAGGCCTGCCGCGTCAGCCCTTCGTTCGAGCAATTCATCCTGGTCGGGGGCGACGCCGGGATGGGCCACTTCTTCTATCCGCACCCCGTCCCCGTGACGGAGACCCAGCGGCACAGCGCCTACCCGGGCTGCTACGCGCTGTCCAAGGTGCTCGAGGAGGTCATGCTCGAGCAATATTACATTCAATATGAGCTCAACGGATGCTGCCTGCGCGCGCCCTGGATCATGGAGAAGGACGACTTCAAGGCGCAGCTGTCCTTCGGCGACGACGTGTTCGGAGGGCCGAGGTGGCGCGATCTGGTCGGCGCCGAGGCGGCAGAGGGGTACGTCCGCTCGGGCGCCGTGCCGGTGATGCTCGACCGCCGCGGCGAGCCGGTGAAGCGGAACTTCGTGCATGTGGAGGATCTGGTCACCGCGATCCTCAAGGCCGTCCATCATGAGAAGGCTCGCCAGCAGACCTTCAACATCTGCATGGACGAGCCGGTGGACTACGGGGAGCTGGCGCGTTACCTGGAGGCGACGCGGGGCCTGCCGAGCGTGAGGGTGAAGACGCCGTTCCATTCGACGTGGCTGGACAACTCGAAGGCGAAGTTTCTGCTCGGTTGGCGGCCGCAGTACGACCTGGCGCGGCTCACGGATGCCGCCTTCGACTACGTGCGCGCGCCCGATGACCCGCGCGTCACGTGGTACCCCGGTTGACGGGCCCCGCTTCCCCACGGCGGCTCCTTCCCGCGGTGGAGGAGCCTGACGATCACGCCGCCGAGCTTCTCTGCTAGGGGACGAGCCCGCCTACAAGCACCCTCGCCCGGCGGTTCGGCGTGCGCGCGTAGGCCTCCACGACGGCCCGCCCCACGCTCGCTGCGCGCCCGCGCTTCACCAGGGCCACGATCGCGCCGCCGAAGCCGCCGCCGGTCAGCCGGGCGCCGAAGACGTCCGGCTGCGCCCGCGCGCTCTGCACCAGATCGTCGACCGCCGGCACGGACACCTCGAAATCGTCGCGCATCGACCGGTGGGACGCGTCGAAGAGCTCGCCCAGACGGGCGAGATCTCCCGCGCGGAGCGCGGCCACGGCGGCGAGCACCCGGGCGTTCTCGGTCACGACGTGGCGCGCGCGCCGGTCGAGCGGCGCCGGCAGCGACGCGATGCGCGGCTCCACGGTCGCGTCGACGTCCCGGAGCTCCGGGACGCCCAGCGCCGCGGCCGCGCGCTCGCACTCCGCGCGCCGCGTCTTGTAGTCGCCGCTCGCGTGCTGGTGAGCCACCCCGGAGTCGATCACGAGCAGCTCGGCCTCCGCGGGCAGCGGGATGCGCTCGAACGCGAGCGTCCTCGTGTCGATGAAGAGCGCCGTGCTCTCGTCGGCGAGGCTCGCGGCCATCTGATCCATCGTCCCCACCGGCGCGCCCACGAAGTCGTGCTCTGCGGCGTGCGCGATCCGGGCGATCTCCACGTCGTCGATGGAGAGGCCGAGCATCGTCCGCAGGGCGCGGGCGAGCGCCACGAGCAGCGATGCGCTCGACGACAGGCCGCTTCCGAGCGGCACCGTCGACTCGATCCTCGCGTCGAAGCCGGGGATCGATGCGCCCCGGCTGCGGAGGACCGCGGTGATGCCCTGCACGTAGTCGAGCCACAGTCCGCGGCGCGCCTCCTCGCCGGCGCGGAACGAGAGCTGGGCGCCGCCGTCCACGTTCGCCGTCGCGACCTGGATGAGCCGGTCGTCCCGCGGCGCGAGTTCGACGCGCGTCTTCTGCGGGATCGCCGTCGGCAGCACGTAGCCGCCGCTATAGTCGGTGTGTTCGCCGATCAGGTTCACCCGCCCCGGCGCCTCGCCCAGGACCTTCACCGGGCGGCCGAAGACGACCTCGAAGCCCTTCCCCTTCACCGTCATTGCAGCGCACCCATGTCGACGGGGCACAGGAAACCCAAATGTTCCGGAGGCGTCAAGCCACAACTGCGGGATCTGCGCCGGGCTGGCAGAGCAGTTTTTACGTCGGTTTTACGCCGGTTTTACTCCGGTCCGCCCGGTCTCGTGAAGACGCGGTGCGTGCAACCGCGCTCGTCTCTGCGGCGATCGAAGGGGCGGTATTCACTCCGCGGCCCGCGGGAGCCGCCTTGGCTCCAGGGCCTGCGGGCGACGTCAGCCGCCGCAGCGGGGGCGACGACAGGCGGTCCGATCAAAACGCGAGCACCTCGCTCCCTGACGCGAGCTCGCACGCGCCGTCCTGGGGATCACCGCCGGTGCGGAGGATCTCGGACGGCTCCGGCTCGCGGTAGACGCCGGAGAGCGCGATGTCGACCATGCGCAGGATCGCGCGATCGAGCTTGGTCACGTAATAGCAGGGGATCGTCGGCTCCTTGTGCGCTCCGCCGACCCCGGAGTCATCCGTCAAGAAGAGGTATCGGCCGCCCGTGAGCTGTGCGGCAGAGCGCATGCTGAGCTCGGTGAGCTCATCCACGCCGCTCGACGCGACGGGATAGACAGCGACCCCGAGGTCCCTGAGGGCGCGTATCCCGCCTGCCATCGCCGCGGCGTTGTTCTCGTGGTGGGGCGCGTCCGCGACCCAGAAGGCGAGGCGCGCGGTGTCGTCGCCCGTGCGCCAGGAGAGGTCGGCCGTCTTGGAGAGCGCCATGTCCGGCGCCTCCGGGAAGTCGCCGCCGCCGTTCGCCCCTTGCTCGGCGAGCTTCTCCTGGAACTCGTCGGGATCGGTGCGGAAGTCGAACCAGCGGACGATGTAATCGTCCTCGGTGTCCCTGTACAGGACGAGCGACCAGCGCTGCTGGGCGTTCGGGTATTTGGCGAAGATGGAGTCGGAGAGCGCGATGAACTCCGTCTGGAGATACGTGATCTCGTCGCCCATGCTGCCGGTCGTGTCGATGACGAGCGCTACGTCCAGCGTCTCCTTCTTTCCTGGAGGCGCCGCGAAGAGGCTGTGCGCGGCCTGATGGTCGGCCGCGGTGAAGGGCAAGATGCCCGGGAGCTGCTGCGAATAGAGCGTGCTCCGGTACGAGAGGAAGAAGTCGAAGTTGCGGTTGTCGTCCCAGACGCCCGCGGTGAGCGTGCCAGGCGCGATGCTGGCTCCGCCGCCTGCGCCTCCGCCGCCTCCGCCGCCTGCGCCTCCGCTGCCTCCTGTGCCCAGGCTTCCGCCGGGGGAGCCTTCGCTCGGAGGACCGCTTCCATCCGACACACCTCCCGAAGCGGCTGAGCCGACCGCAGCGCCTGTGCCGAAGCTCGCATCGGGGCCAGCACCGGGGTCAGCGCCGGCGCCCCTCCCGGGGATCTCTCCGTCGCCGCCGTCTGCCGAGCTCGATCCGCCCGAGCACGCTCCCAGCGCGAGAAGGCCTCCCACCATGAAAGCGAAGCGGAAACGGGTATGCATTGGGATCTCCTCGGCCGCCAGGGTCGTCACATGCCGACGTCGGACGCGGCCGGGCATGCCGCGATGCACGGCGCGTACCGAGTAAGAACAGTGTGATTTCATGTACTTGCGCGATTACACGTGGTGCGTTCTGTGCCAAGGCGCGCCGGAGCGTGACCTCGACGGCTCGGGCGTGCCCGTGAGGTCGCGGCCGAGGTTGTGGGTGATGTCGATGTGACGCGCTGCGCGGAGTGAGCGCACGGCGAACGCCGGTCAGCAGGCCGAGCCGCCCGCATGGCGCCCCACGGGGGACCTGCTCCGCGCTCTAGACGGCATAGAAATCGTAGAACTCCTGCGCCGGAGCGTGGACTGCGAGCACCTGGAAGGGGAAGCACTCCTCCAGGCGATCGAGGCTCGCGCGCTGCGCGAGAGACCTCAGGAATGGACGCGTCATGGATTCCTTGACCTGGCCGTGATGATCAAGGAACTGACCCCAGAGCGTCATGCTTTGGTACCGGGCGGGAACCACGTGAGCGGACGAGCCGTACGCCGGCGGGAACAGTCGGCGGTACGCGTCGAGGTTGTAGAGCCACGAACCGCCGGTCACCAGGTTGACCTCGCTTGTCGTTCGTTTCATGTGCTCGACGAGCGCCGACAGGTCAGCCCGTCGCCGCTCGACTCGCGCGGCGCCGAGAGGCGAGCTGCCGTCCGTCTCTGCATTCCGGAAGTGCAAACGAGCGCGATCGACGCTCGACAGGGCGTAAGAAAAGCATCCAGAGGTCGCGACGACGGGCGGCGCGGTCGTCGCTTCGGGATCCTTCAGATAGAAATGGTACGTCCACTCGCGGCCGGCTTCCCCGCCTTCTGTGCCGGGCAGACCGGCTACATAGGCCTGCCACGTCTCGTTTTGCGCGTCGAACGCGCGCCCGAGGCCGAACCGAACATAGAGGTTCGTGTACCCGAAGAGGGCGCTTCCCAGGGACATCCCCGACAAGGCCCGCACCTTCTCCGCGAACGAGAACTGCAGGTCGAAAAAAGCCTTGGAGAACACCACGCTCGCAGCCGACCTTCGGGGTTCAGCGCTCAGCTCTTCGGAGGTGCCGACGTGAGCGTCGCGTCGAACAGCGCGAGCAATGTCTGGTAATGGCGCTCGGAGGCGGCCTTGTTGTACACAGCTGAATCGGAGGGGACCCAGCCGTGCTTCGCGCCCTCATACGTCTCGACCGTGTGCTGCACGCCCGCCTGCTGGAGGGCGTCGGTCAAGCGCTGTTTCTGCTGGTCAGGGAACGAGGCGTCCTCGATCGCGCCCGCCACGTACACGCGCGCGCGGATCTGCGGCGCGAGGAGGTGCGGGCTGTCTGGATCGTCGGTCGCCAGGTTGCCGCCGTGGTAGGACGCTGCTGCGATCACGCGATCCGGGAAATGGCCGGCCGCCGCCAGCGACAACCCACCTCCCATGCAATAGCCGGTCGTGCCGATCGACAGGGAGCGGACATCGGGCTCGGCTGCCAGGAAGGCGAGGAACGCCTCCGTGTCCGAGCGCACGTTGGCCTTGGTGGCCGTGGCCATGTACTTCTGCTGCCACTGCTTGCGGAACTCCGGATCTCGGCTGAATGCCTCGGCGTCCGGCGCCTTGTAGGGCCCGCCGCGGTAAAAGAGATCTGGCAGCAGGACGAGATAGCCGCCCTGCGCGATGCGCTCCCCCAGCTCGAAGAGAGCGGGCCGAATGCCGCGGCCATCCTGGTACACAAGCACCGCGGGCCAGGGACCTTTGCCAGAGTCGGGACGGAAGACGGACGCTTCGGTCTGGCCATCTCGGGTCTTCAACGTGACTGTAGCTCGTGACATCTGTTCCTCCTGCTCGACGTTTGGCGTGTGAATTACTCTCCTCCTCTCGCCGTGGCAAGCACACTTGCCTCGTGCGATGTCCTTCTCGGGCTGGCGGCGACAACGCTGCCTCGCCACGGCCTCGGTGTCCAGCGACCGGCGCTCGGTCCAGGTGACCAGTCACTCCATGACCGTCCTGCGCCTTGAGCAGCGGAGCTGCTGATCTGCTGCTTCTCAGGCAGCAGCGTCGCGCCGCCGTGGTGGCGAAAATGCCGTCTCGACGCGGTCTCCGTCGTTGGTACGCTATTGGCATGTTCGGTCGCGCAATCGCAGGGGCTCGTCTGCTCCTTGGCGTCCCGCCAGCCCCGGAGTCATCCGTCGAGACGAGGTGTCGGCGGGCCGTCAGCCATGCGCCAGAGCGCATGTCGAGCTCGGTGAGCTCATCCACGCCGTGCGCGCCTCTCAGGCTTTCCGCAGCGCAGCGAGCACGGGCGCGGTGTCGGGCCGCATGCCGCGCCACAGGGTGAAGCACTCGGCGCCCTGCTCGACCACCATGCCGAGGCCGTCGGTGGTCTGACCCACGCCGGCCGCGCGTGCGGCTTGCACGAAGGCGGTCGGTTCCTTTTTGTAGGCCATGTCGTAGGCCAGCGAGCCCTCGTTCCACACGTCGGCGGGCAGGGGCGGCACCTCGTTGGCCATGGAGGAGGCGGAGCCGTTGATGATCACGTCGAAGCGCCCGGCGATGTCGGCGAAGCCGCCGCCGGCGAGCTGGATGGCGCCGGCATGCGGGCCGAACTCGGCCGCGAGCTCCACGGCCTTGCTGGCCGTGCGGTTGGCGACGAAGATCTCGGCCGGCTGCTCATCGAAGAGCGGCAACAAGGCGCCGCGCACCGCGCCGCCAGCGCCGAGGAGGAGCACGCGCGCGCCCTTGAGGCAGCGGCCGAGGTTGTGGGTGATGTCGCGCACGATGCCGAAGCCGTCGGTGTTGTCGCCGAGGAGGGTGCCGTCGGCGCGCAACGTGAACATGTTGATCGCTCCAGCGGCACGGCCGCGCGGCGTCAGCTCGTCGGCCAGCGCAAAGGCCTCGAGCTTGAAGGGCATCGTGATGTTCATGCCCTTGCCGCCGCTCTTCTGGAACTCGCGCACGGCGGCGGCGAAGCCATCCAGCTCGCCGAGGATCGCGCCGTACACCATGTCCTGCCTGCATTGCTGGGCAAAGGCGGTCTGCAGCGCCGGCGACTTGGTCTGGGAGATGGGATTGCCGATGATGGCGTAGCGGTCGGTCATGGGTGCGTCCAGGCCTCAGCGACGCGGGGCCACGCCCGCGAGCGCCGCAGATCTACGATATTGTCCAGCAGATTGCCAAGAGCGCGCGGCGTCGCCATGGCGGCTGAGAGGCAGAGCGCCTTGCACCGCCCTCCTCGGGAAGGGGCGAGAGAGGAGCCCCCATCGCCGCGCCGCGCTCAGTCCTGGTAGCTCTCGGCCTTCGACGCCATCACCAAGTTGAGCGGCGACGACCCCAGGAGGTCGCGCTCGATGGTGTCGCAGATGCGCGTGAGGGGCAGGTCGTTCGGCTCGTGGCCGAACGGGTCGTCGAGCTCACCGCCGAGCGCCTCGATCATCAGGACGGGATACGCCACCATCATCGTCACGAGGGGCGTCAGCACCCCGAGCGCCTCGACGAGGGCGAGGGGCAGCGTGGCCAGGTAGAGCGCCACGCCCCGCTGTAGCAGCAGGATGTAGCCGAGCGGCGTGGGGGTCTTGAGGATGCGCTCACAGCCTCCCAGGCAGTTGACGAGGACGCTCAGCTGCTCCTCGGCGCACACAGCCATGTTGCGCTCGAGGCTCCCGGCCCGGACGAAGGCCGCGAGGCGCTCGGAGATCTGCTGCGCTGCACGGAGCGGCGGGTGAGCGTGCTCCGCGAGGGCCCCGATCTGCTCCGCCGGGAGCAGCCGGTCGATCTCCGGGCGCTCGACCTGCCCGCGCAGCGAGCGCCGCGCGGCGTGGACGAACACCACCACCCAGACGGCGACCTCGCGCGCCGCGCCTGGGTCGACCCCGGCGTGCGCGTTCACGATGCGCGTGATGTTGCGGCTCGAGTTCACGATCGAGCCCCAGAGGGTGCGACCCTCCCAGAAGCGGTTATAGGCCGTGTTCGTGCGGAACGCGAGGATGAGCGCGATCACCGCGCCGGCGACCTCGTGAATGCCGATCGAGAGCGACACGCGGGGGATGAGCCTGTGCGCCAGCCAGAGCGCCGCGGCGATGACCCCGAAGGCCAGCACGCGTCGCATCACGCCCGGCGACAAGGAGCCCCGCGGCGAGACCAGCATCGGCAGCCAAGCGCGTCGGGTGTAGGGGATCATCGGGACGACCCTCGCGGCGATGCCCTCCCGGAGCACCGGAAGGAGCCATGGACATCATGAAGAGGCCTCAGCCCCTCATCGAACGTACCAATCCTCGCGCCGCAACGCCGCCGGGAGCGCGCCGGGCGGCGAGCGTGGCGAGCAGGGCGCCCGACCGGCGCGTCCACGCCGGCGCCCCGCAAATCAGGCGGTCGGTCTCCGGTGGCGCCTGGCGCGGACGCGCTGGACGCGGGACACTCCGCGTCCGTCCAGGCAGAGCTGACCACGGTGGTCCTGTGCGCCTGGGTCGCCTGGAGCCGTCGATTGAAGTTCGTGTCCCCCATCGTCCTGTTCTGGGCGGCCTCCGTCCTGGCCTGGCTCGTCGTCGTGGCGGCGGCGAGGCGCCGCCGGGGCGGGCTCTACGCGCGGTTCGTCGGCGTGTTGCTCGGCATCCACACGTTGATCTCGTGCGCGCTCTTCCGCCACGTCGGCCCGCTCGCGCCGGGGTTCGCGTACCTCCAGGGCGCGGTGTACCTGCACTTCCTCCTGCTCTCGCGCCCCCGGATGCGGCCGCTCGCCTACCGCGTGCTCGTGAGCATCCCCGCGTCCTACTTCGTGGCGGCGATCTTCCTGTCATTCCCGTGGGCCATCGCGAGCGGGCTCGGGGCGACGCCGTACGGCCTCTGGGTGCCCTTCGCCCTCGCCGTCGTCGGTATCCTCCAGTCGCTCACCGCCCGCCGGGAGGAGATCGAGCTCGTCGTCGACCGCGCCCCCGTCGACGGGCTGCGCCGCTACCCGCTCCCGCGCGAGGGGGCGCCCGGCGCGCGCCGGCCCCTCCGCATCGTGCAGATCACCGATCCGCACCTCGGTCCGTTCATGTCGGTCGCTCGGCTCCGCGGCATCTGCGAGCGCGCGGTGGAGCGCGATCCCGATCTCGTCGTGCTCACCGGTGATTACCTGACCATGGAGTCGCAGGACACCGCGGATCACCTCGCCGAGGCCCTGTCCCCGCTCCGCGCCCTGGAGGGGCGTGTGTTCGCGTGCCACGGCAACCATGATCACGAGTCGCCCCGCCACGTCGCGACCGCGCTCGCGCGCGCGGGGGCGCGCCTGCTCGTGGACGACGCGGCGCTCGTCGAGACCGCCGCCGGGCCGGTCCAGGTCCTCGGGATGGACTTCCATTACCGCGATCGGGCGGAGCGCATGGCGGCGGTCTGCGCCCGTCACCCGCGCATGAAGGGGGCGCTCCGGCTCGTCCTGCTCCACGATCCGGGCGCGTTCCGCCACCTCGGCGAGGGGGAGGGCGATCTCGTGCTCTCGGGCCACACCCACGGCGGGCAGCTCGGCCTGGTCAGCCTCGGAGGCTCCTGGACCGCCCTCCAGCTCTTCGTGAAGATGCCCGATCATGGCCTGTGGGCCCGCGGCCCCGATCGGCTCTACGTCCATCGCGGGACAGGACACTACGGGTTTCCCCTCCGGCTCGGCGTGCCGGCGGAGGAGAGCGTGCTCAAGGTCCACCTCGCCGGCGACGGCGTCTGACGGGCCGACTTCCCGCAGTGGTGCTAGACCGAGCGCGCTTCCCCTGCGTCGGCCGAAGGCGGAGCAGCGGTCTCCTCGACCACCGGCATCAAAGGCAAGTCCACGATGAACACCGCGCCCCGACCCTCACCGGCGCTCTCGGCGTGAACCTCTCCGCCGTGCATCCTCGCCAGATCCTGCACGATCGAGAGCCCCAGGCCAAGTCCGCTGTGCCAGCGGGTGGTCGAGCTGTTTGCCCGGCGAAATTTGTCGAACACGTGGGGAAGAAAATCTGCGCTGATTCCCTCGCCGGTGTCGCTGATGCGGAGCTGGGTCTTCGCTCCCATCTCCTCCAGCGACACAGCCACGCGCCCGCCAGCGGGCGTGAATTTGACGGCGTTGCTCAGCAGATTGCGCACGATCTGCTCCAGGCGACCGCGATCGCCTAAGACCCGGCCGGTCGTTGAGCGGAGCGAAAGCGAAATGCAGACGTCCTTCGCTTCCGAGGCTGGAGTTACAGAGTCGACGACCGCCTGGATGACCTCGGCCATGCTGACCGGCTGCCGCTTCAGGTCCACCTGGCAGCAGAGGATGGCGGAGACGTCGAGCAGGGTCTCGACGAGCTCCAGCTCGGCCATGCCGTTGCGCTCGATGACCTCGAGGCCGCGCTGCACCCTGGCTACGTCCGACTTGTCCGCGCGGAGAAGAATATGCGCCCAGCCGAGGATAGAAGTCAGCGGCGTTCGCAGCTCATGGCCGAGCGTGCAGAGGAACTCGTCCTTCATCCGGTCGGCGGCCTCGGCCTTGGAACGCGC
The DNA here is from genome assembly GCF_028368935.1 of Sorangium aterium. Classification (NCBI taxonomy): domain Bacteria; kingdom Pseudomonadati; phylum Myxococcota; order Polyangiales; family Polyangiaceae; genus Sorangium; species Sorangium atrum. The sequence goes on from NZ_JAQNDK010000006.1 coordinate 137,601, forward strand.
CGCCTGCTCGCTGGCCAGCAGCCTCTCCCGCTCTTCCTCCGCCCGCTTGCGTTCGGTGATGTCCGTGGAGATAGCGCACACAGCGTAGGGCTTGCCTTCGGCGTCGAACAGGGGGCACTTGACCGAGATATAGGTGTGCATCCCGTCGCCCTGCGGCACCACCTCCTCGGTCTCCAGGGGCTCCTGGGCCTCCAGCACCCGCCTGTCGAACGAGCGGAGTATCTCCGCCTGCTCCGGGGGGAAGAGATCGTGGTCGGTCGTGCCGATGATCGAATCGATCGACGCGATCGACGCGATCGGCTCGTTCGACTCCAGCGTCGCGTGGAACAGCTGCCTGAAACGGCGGTTGCTCAGCAGGTATCGGCCCTGCAGGTCCTTGACGTAGACCATGGCCGCCGAATTGTCGATGATCGCGTGCAGCATGCCCTGGCTTTCGCGCAATGTCTCCTCGGCCCGCTTACGCTCGCTGTTCTCTTGTTTCAGGAGATCGTTGGCCGCGGCGAGCTCGGTCGTGCGCTCCGCCACTCTCCGCTCCAGCTTATCGTGGGCGCAGCGCAGCGCGGCCTGCAATCGCTCGCGCTCCTCGATCTCTCGCCGCAGCTGAACGTTCTGCGCCTCGAGCTCCGCGCGCATCGTATACAATTCCAGGTGTGTCTTGACTCGCACCAGAACCTCGTCGAGCTCCAGAGGCTTGACGACGTAATCGACGCCGCCGGCTTCGAACCCGGCCACCTTGTGGGCCGTCTCTCCCAGGGCGGTCATGAAGATCACCGGAATGCCCTTGGTGCTTTCAGACGCTTTCAGGCGCCGGCACGTCTCGAAGCCGTCCATCCCCGGCATCAATACGTCGAGCAGGATCAAATCGGGAGAGAGGAGCTCGGCCCGCTCCAACGCATCTTCACCATCTTGAGCGACCGCCACCCGAAAGCCTCGCTCTTCGAGCTGAGCGGCTGTCACGGCCATGCTTTCCGGTACATCGTCGACCATCAGGATGGTATACGACGGGACACCAGGCTCTGAGGTTCTGTTCATCGGAGACGATGGCAACGTAGCGCCTGCGTGAACCGGTCGCGACAATCTTCTAACACGTCCCCTCCACTAAAATTTTTCGCCTGGGCGCGCCCGCCATTGCCGTCTTTCGGGCTGCGCGGTCGGGGGAGCTGGCTTGATGCCGTATCGGAGCTGCGCCTGGAGCAGACCGCGGAGCCGCTTGACCTGGAAGCTTCGGGCCACCGCGCGCACCTGCCCGCTCCACGCTCCGAGCTGCTGGTCGGCTTCCTCGAGCCGATCGAGCTCGTTCAGCACCTGGGAGACGAGCCCTCTGTTGGCCAGCTCGACGAGCCGCGCCAGCTCCTGGGCCCGTGGGGCGGGGAGCGTGCAGAGCTCCTCGTCGGTCATCGAGGGCATGGTCACGGCCGCGCCCGGCCCTGCTTGGCGCTTCCACTCGAGCTGGAGCGTCGCTCGGAGCAGCTCCAAGAGTGCGCCGGCCTGCACCGGCTTGGGCAGAAAGTCGTCGCATCCGGCGCTGAGGCTCGTTTGCCGCTCGGCCTCCGAGATGCTGGCGGACGAGGCGATGATCGCGACTCGGGCGAGCTCGGGCCGTTGCCGCAAGCGCCGTGTCGCCTCGCAGCCGTCCATGCCCGGCATGGCCAGGTCCAACACGATCACGTCCGGTGTTCGCTCGACGGCCAGCGCGAGCGCCCGCTCGCCGCTGTCGGCCTCCAGCAGCTCGAAGCCCAGCGGCTCTAGCAAGTCGCGCAAGAGCGCGCGGTTCTCGGCCTTGTCGTCCACCACGAGGATCGTGCGGCGCTCGCCCTCGTACCCGAGGATCGCCTCCCACGACAGCCCCGCGCTGGCCTTGGCCGCGGCCACCTCGAGCAGCCGGAGCGTCACCGTGAAGACCGAGCCGTGGCCGAGCTGGCTATCGACCTCGATGCTCCCGCCCAGCCGCTCGATGAGCTTCTTCGTGATCGCCAGCCCGAGGCCTGTGCCCTCGGCGTGCCGCTTCTCGTCGCCGACCTGCTCGAAGGCCTCGAAGATGCACCCGAGGTGCTCGGGGGCGATGCCGGGGCCGGTGTCCTTGATCTGGAAGCGCACCGTGCGCCATCGGTCCTGCGGCGGCTCCTGCACCTCGACGCGCAACGTCACCCCGCCCTGCTCGGTGAACTTGATGGCATTGCCCAGCAGGTTGAGCAGCACCTGCATCAGGCGCTTCTCGTCGGCGCGCACCCCCAGCCGCTCGGGGCCGACACGCTCGTAAGCGAACGAGAGACCCTTCTCCACGGCGCGCACCCGGCAGAGGTTGGCCACGGTCCGGAGGAGCGTGGGCAGGTCGACCGCGGTCGGGCGCACGTCCATCTTGCCGGCCTCGATCTTGGCCAGATCGAGCACGTCATTGATGAGCCCGAGCAGGTGCGTGCCGGCGGTGTGGATGATGCGGGCCGAGTCGGCGGCTTTGGCGGGCAGGTCGGGCAGCCGGCCGAGCAGCTGCGCATAGCCGAGGATGCTGTTGAGCGGCGTGCGCAGCTCGTGGCTCATGCTGGACAGGAACTCGCTCTTGGCGCGGCTGGCGTGGTCGGCCGTCTGCTTCGCGGCTTCCAGCTCGGCGGTGCGCTGCTCCACCTCGCGCGCCAGCCGCTCGCTGTAGGCCGAGAGCTCGGTATAGAACGTGGCATTCTCCACGGCCGTGGCCGCCAGCGCCCCGAGCAGCGTGACCAGCTCGACGCGCGCCTCGGGGAAGGCGTCCTGCACGCGCGGGTGCTCCAGGTACATCACCCCGGACAGGCGTCCCTGGTGCACCAGCGGCACGGCGAGCACCGAGCCGGGCCGGTGGGCGAGCAGGTAGGGGTCCTCGTCGAAGCGGCTGTCGCGCGCCGCCTGCCCGAGCACCACCGGCTCCTTGCTGCGCGCGACGTACTGCACCAGCGTCGCCGGCAGCCGCGTCGAGCCGGCGACGGGCTCGTTGAGCGCCAACTTGACCTGTCGGGGATTGACGGTGAGCAGCGCGGCGATGACGAGCTCGCCGCCCTGCATGAGGGCGAGCACGGCGCGCTCGGCGCCGGAGTGCTCGGCGAGCAGGCGGAGCATGCGGCCGACGAGCGAGCCGAGGTTTCGGTCGCCGGAGAGCGCCTGCGCGGCGCGCAGCGCGGAGGCGATGTCCAGGTAGGCATGGAGCGTGCGGTCGGTGATGGTCGTGCTCGTCGGCAGGGACGCCCCGTCCGGCGGCTCGCCCTCCGACGTGCCGGCCGCAAGGGCCGGGCGGCCCGAGGCCGCGATGCTGTCCGGGTAGCGCTGAACGAGCTGCGCGGCGGCGGCGAGCGCGCCCCAGCGCAGGTAGGCGTCGTGCGCGGCCGACAGATAGGCGCGGGCCAGGGCGCGCTGTCCGCGGGCGAGGCGGTGCTCGCCCGCCAGGCGCAGGCCGAGCGCCTCCGCGTCGATCAGGCCGTCATCGCGGGCCTGCTCGATGGTCCGATCGTACAGCCGCTCGGCCTCCTCGTGCTCTTCCCGGGCGCGGGCGAGGCCCGCCTCCATCAACAGGCGCATGGCCTCGAAGGTCTCGGGGCAGCTCTCGGCCCAGAGGGAGAGGCGCGCGCCGTGGAAGGCCAGCCGGTCCTCGAGCAGCGCGCGCTGCTCGGCGGTGGCGGTGGGGAGGGCATGCGCCCCGGCGACGCAGAGCGTGAAGGTGAAGGCGAGGAGCGGGGGGGTGCCCCACGACGCCTGCCAGGCCGGCTCGATGGCGAGGGCCGCCTCGATCGCCCGCGTGTCGGCGCCAAGGTGGAGCCCGGTAAAGCCCGCCATCGTACCGGCGTAGAAAAGCTGCGGTTTCACGCCCCGCACGTGCCGCGCGAGTTCCTCGAGCGTCTGCTCGACGGCATGCGCGGCCTGGGCCTGCGAGAGCGCGTCGACCGAACGGGCGAGAATGTCTCGAAACGCCGTGGCCATCAGGTCGCGGCAGGACATGCGGTCGAAGTCGCGCGCGACGCGATCGAGGTCGGCTCCAGTGAACAGCCGGAGCATCACCCCACAGAGCTCGCTGTAGGCCTCATAGGACAGATCGCGCTCCTCGGCGGCGGTGCGCGCCGCGCGCGCGAACAGCTCCCCCACCTTCGAAGGCGGCGTCCAGTACATGGAGGCCAGTGCGCCGCTGAGGAGCGCGACGGCGCGCGAGACGTCGTGCTGATCGATGAACGCCAGCATGGCCTCGGTCAGCCGGCGCCCCAAAGGCACCTTCCCCAGGGCGTACGAAAGGAGCAAGGCCGTGTTCGCGACCCCCGCGAACGAGCTCTTCGTCAGTCCGTGCCGCAGCGTCTCCAGCACGATCATCGGCCGGCAGCACCGGCTCAGCGAGGGCATCCAGAAGGCGGCGCAGGTCCCCAGCACCTCCAGGAGCGTGCACCGCAGCGCGTGGGCGCGGTCGGTGCTCATCGGCAGAGCCTTCCAGTCCTCGACGGTCATGCGCTCCACCGCGGGCTCGATCTCGGCGATGATCGCGCCGAGCAGCGCCTGCTGGTCCTCCGGGGTCCTCGGCAGCGGGCGCCCGAGCCACGCCATCGCCGAAAGGCCAAGTTCGATGCCCTGCGCAAAGCGGCCGACGGTATGAAGACAGCCAATGAAGATGCTGGCCACGCGCGCGCGCTCGGTCGGTTCCCGCGCTCGTTCGATACAGCGCAGAAAAAGCCGCTCCGCTTCGTCGATCTGCGCCGCGAGCCAGAGCGCCTCGGCCATGACCAGGTGCACCTCGAACGTCGTCTCCGGCGCCTCGGTCCACCCCTCCTCGCCCAGCAGCGACGCGGCCGTCCCGAGGAACGCCATGGCCTGCGCGTAGGCCGCGCTGGCGTTGGCCCGCTGCCCCGCGCGCAGGTTCTGCTCGGCCAGATCGCGCTTTTCCTCGGCCTCGGTCAGCCGCTCGACGCCCCGGTTGCGGTGGTAGAGCGTCGCGAACAGCTCCCCGTCGGCGCACGCGAAGCCGTACTTCGCCCGCAGCGCTCGGCCGATCGATAGGTGCAACGCCAGCCGCTGCTCCGCCGTCAGCACCTCGTAGGCGGCCTGCTGCACCCGGTCGTGCACGAAGGCGTAGGCCTCGTGCTCCCGCTCGCCCGCGTGCACCAAGAGCCCCTCGCGCGCCGCCTCCGCCAGCAGGGCGCTGACCGTCTCCGCCTGCTGCCCCAAGAGATGCGCCAAGAGCTCGGCGTCGAACCGGTCGCCGACGCACGCCGCCGTCTGCAGCGCCCGCCGCAACTCGGGCGACAGCCGCTCTAGCCGGCGGGTCAGCAGCGAGACCACGTTGTCCGTGATCCCTGCCCGCTCGATCGCCTCTCGCTGCCATTGCCACCGCCCCGTCTCCGCGTCGCGCGAAAGCAGCTTCCGCTCGTGCAAGAGCTGCAGAAACTGCCCGACGAAGAAGGGGCTGCCGTCGGTCTTGTCCTTGACCAGCCGCGAGAGCTCCTCCACCTCGGCCGCGGGCCGATCGAGCATGTCCGCCACCATCGCCGCGACCGCCTCCGCGCCGAGCGGCGAAAGCGCGATCCGCCCGGTCATGGCGCCCGGAGCTGCGGAGGCATCCAGCAGCGCGTTCAGCGGCTGCTCGGGGCCCACCGCCTCGTCCCGGTAGGCGCCCACGACCAGCAGGTGCTGGCCCGCAGGCCCCTTCAGCAGCTCGCCCAAGAGCGAAAGCGACGCCGGATCCGCCCACTGCAGGTCATCGATGAACAGCACCAGCGGGTGCTCAGCCGTGGCCAGCGTCCGCACGAAGCGCAGCACCGTCGTCTGGAAGCGGAGCTTGGCCTCCATCGGCCCCAGCTCGACCAGCGGCCTGGGCTCGCCCAGGATGTGCACAAGCTCGGGCATGAGCTCGACCAGGATCTGCCCGTTCGGCCCCGCGGCCTCTTGCCAGGCTTGCCTCCAGCGCTCCAGCACCTCGGCCGAGTCCGAGAGCCGCCGCCGCACCACCGACCGCAGCGCCTGCGCCAGCGCCGCGTACGGCGTGCTGCGCTGCAGCTGGTCGAACTTGCCGCTGGCGAAGATCCCCCGCCGCGCCCGCACCTTTTCCTGCAGCGCCTGCACCAGCGCCGACTTGCCCACGCCCGACGGCCCCGCCACGAGGGCCAGCACCGTCGCGCCGCGGCACGCCTCGTCGAACAGCGCCGCGAGCGCGGCGCTCTCGCGTTCCCGACCGAACAGGCGCGAGGGCGCGCGGCCCCGGTCGTCCCAATCGCGCTTGGCCAGCGGAAACGGCGCCACCGTCCCGGTCTCGACCCACGCCCGCGCCGCCCGCTCCAGATCCCAGGCTGCGCCGTCGGCGGTCTGGTAGCGGTGCTCGGGGCTCTTGGCCATCAGCTTGAGCACGATCGCGCTCACGGCCTCGGGGATGCTCCGCTCAGGCGCGCGCTCGTGCGGAGGCACGGGCGCCCGGGCGATGTGCGCGTGGATCAACTCCAGCGCGTCGGTCGCGTCGAAGGGCAGCGCGCCGGTCAGCAGCTGGTAGAGCGTGGCGCCCAGCGCGTACAGGTCTGCCCGCGCGTCCAGGGCTCGGTTCATCCGGCCCGTCTGCTCGGGCGCCATATACGCCAGCGTCCCCGAGATTGCCTCCACCGACGTCTGCGCGGCGAGCTGGGGAGTCCAAAAGGTCGCGAGCCCGAAGTCGATCAAGCACGTGTGCGTCCGCTCGGCGTCGACCAGCACGTTGTGCGGCTTGATATCGCGGTGCAAGAGGCCGCGCCGGTGCACCTCGCCCAGGCTGCGCGCGAGCGCGGCGCCCAGGCGCAGCGCGACCCCGAGCGGCAGCGGGCCCTGGTCGAGCACGCGGGCGAGCGAGGTGTCGCCCCAGGCCTCCAGCACGAGCACCGGCTTGCGGTCGTGCTCTTCGAGGCCGAGCGCCCGGATGACCCCGGGGACATCGAGCGCGCGCAGCACGGCGTGCTCGTGCTTGAGCTGCTCCCGCGCGCGCGGGCTCGGCGGCTCGCCATGCGGCAGCTTGAGCACCACCTTGCCGCCCGTCTTGGCGTGGGTGGCTCGCACGATGCGCATGTCCGCTCCGGAGTGCAGGACCTCGCCGAGAACGTACTCCATGGGGCATAATTCTCGCTCATGAGCTGACGAGCGTCATGCCTCATCGTGTACGAGCTCGCTCGTGCCATCCCTAAAAGCTCGTTGGGCTCGCCCGCACAGCACGGGGAAGAGAGGGGGAGGAAAGCAAAACGATTCGAGGATATGAAGGGCGAATCATCGTACCCGTCGTACGTGCTCCCCTTGCCGAACTCCCCCCGCGGGCTGCACGTTGTAGAGGTACTGGATGTGCGACCCATTGCCGTCGAGCTGCTGGTAGTCCCTGGCCGCGTGAGCGGACTCCAGAGGTGCGGTCAGGGGAGCTGCCGTGACACGCTCGCGACCTGTGCCCGGAGAAGGGCGCGGAGCCGCTTGATCTGGAAGCTCCGCGCCACCGCGCGCACCTGCTCGATCCACGCTCCGAGCCGCGGATCGGCCTCGTCGAGCCGACCGAGCTCGTTCAGCACCCCGGAGACGTGCCCTTGGTCGGCCAGATCGAGGAGCCGCGAAAGCTCCTCTGCCGATGGGGGGGTGAGCAGGCCGATCTCCGCATCGGTCATGGGGGGAGGGGTCACGGCCGCGCCCGGCCCTGCTTGGCGCTTCCACTCGAGCTGGAGCGTCGCTCGGAGCAGCTCCAAGAGTGCGCCGGCCTGCACCGGCTTGGGCAGAAAGTCGTCGCATCCGGCGCTGAGGCTCGTTTGCCGCTCGGCCTCCGAGATGCTGGCGGACGAGGCGATGATCGCGACTCGGGCGAGCTCGGGCCGTTGCCGCAAGCGCCGTGTCGCCTCGCAGCCGTCCATGCCCGGCATGGCCAGGTCCAACACGATCACGTCCGGTGTTCGCTCGACGGCCAGCGCGAGCGCCCGCTCGCCGCTGTCGGCCTCCAGCAGCTCGAAGCCCAGCGGCTCTAGCAAGTCGCGCAAGAGCGCGCGGTTCTCGGCCTTGTCGTCCACCACGAGGATCGTGCGGCGCTCGCCCTCGTACCCGAGGATCGCCTCCCACGACAGCCCCGCGCTGGCCTTGGCCGCGGCCACCTCGAGCAGCCGGAGCGTCACCGCGAAGACCGAGCCGTGGCCGAGCTGGCTTTTGGCCTCGATGCTGCCGCCCATCCGCTCGACGAGCCTCTTCGTGATCGCCAGCCCGAGGCCCGTGCCCTCGGCGTGCCGCCTTTCGTCACCGACCTGCTCGAAGGCCTCGAAGATGCGCCCCAGGTGCTCGGGGGCGATGCCGGGGCCGGTGTCCTCGACCTGGAAGCGCACCGTGCGCCCTCGCTCTTCCGGCGGCTCCAGCACCTCGACGTGCAACGTCACCACGCCCCGCTCGGTGAACTTGATGGCGTTGCCCAGCAGGTTGAGCAGCACCTGCATCAGGCGCTTCTCGTCGGCGCGCACCACCAGCCGCTCGGGGCCGGCACGCTCGTAAGCGAACGAGAGACCCTTCTCCACGGCGCGCACCCGGCAGAGGTTGGCCACGATCCGGAGGAGCGTGGGCAGGTCGACCGGGGTCGGGTGCAGGTCCATCTTGCCGGCCTCGATCTTGGCCAGATCGAGCACGTCGTTGATGAGGCTGAGCAGGTGCGTGCCGGCGGTGTGGATGATGCGGGCCGAGTCGGCGGCCTTGGCGGGCAGATCGGTCATCCGGCCGAGCAGCTGGGCATAGCCGAGGATGCTGTTGAGCGGAGTCCGCAGCTCGTGGCTCATGCTGGATACGAACTCGCTCTTGGCGCGGTTGGCGTTGTCGGCCGCCTCCTTGGCGGCCTCAAGCTCGCCGGTGCGCTGCGCCACCTCGCGCTCCAGCCGCTCGTTGTACGCGGACAGCTCGGTGTAGAACGTGGCGTTCTCCACCGCCGTCGCCGCCAGCGCGCCGAGGAGCGTCACCAGCTCGACGCGGGCTTGGGGGAAGGCGTCCTCCACGCTCGGGTGCTCCAGGTACATCACCCCGGAGAGGCGCCCCTGGTGCACAAGCGGCACGGCGAGCACCGAGCCGGGCCGGTGGGCGAGCAGGTAGGGGTCCTCGTCGAAGCGGCTGTCGCGCGCCGCCTGCCCGAGCACCACCGGCTCCTTGCTGCGCGCGACGTACTGCACCAGCGTCGCCGGCAGCCGCGTCGAGCCGGCGACGGGCTCGTCGAGCGCCAACTTGACCTGCCGGGGATTGACGGTGAGCAGCGCGGCGATGACGAGCTCGCCGCCCTGCATGAGGGCGAGCACGGCGCGCTCGGCGCCGGAGTACTCGGCGAGCAGGCGGAGCATGCGGCCGACGAGCGAGCCGAGGTTTCGGTCGCCGGAGAGCGCCTGCGCGGCGCGCAGCGCGGAGGCGATGTCCAGGTACGCGTGGAGCGTGCGGTCGGTGATGATCGTGCTCGTCGGCGCGGACGCCCCCTCCGGCGGCTCGTCCGCGGCGAGCGCCGGGCGGCCCGGAGCCGCGATGCTGTCCGGGTAGCGCCGTGCGAGCCGCGCGGCCGCCGCGCGTGCCCCCCAGCGCAGGTAGGCGTCGTGCGCGGCCGAGAGATAGGCGCGGGCCAGCGCGCGGTGCCCGCGGGCGAGGCGGTGCTCGCCGGCCAAGCGCAAGCCGAGCGCCTCCGTGCTGACCAGATCCTGGTCGCGGGCGTGCTCGATGGCCTGGTCGTACAGCCGCCCGGCCTCCTCGTGCTCTTCCCGGGCGCGAGCGCGGCCCGCCTCCATCAGCAGGCGCACCGCCTCGAAGCTCTCGGGGCAACCCTGGGCCCAGAGGGAGAGGCGCGCGCCGTGAAAGGCCAGCCGATCCTCGATCAGCGCGCGCCGCTCGGCGGTGGCGGTGGGGAGGGCGTGCGCTCCGGCGACGCAGAGCGCGGACGTCAGGGCGATGAGCATGGGAGTTCCCCACGAGACCTGCCACTCCGGCTCGACGGCGAGGACCGCCTCGACCGCCCACGCGTCAGCGCCGAAATGGACCCCGGTCCACCCCGCCAGGGCCATCGTGGCGGTCAGGAGCGCCATCGCTGTCGCGTCTCGAGCGGGTCGCGCGATCTCCGCGAGCGTCCGCTCGACGGCGCGCGCGGCCTGGGCCTGCGAGAGCGCGGCGACCGAGCGGGCGATGATGTTCCGGAAGTCCATGGCCATCGGGTCGCGGTAGGCCATGCGGTCGAGGTCGCGCGCGACGCGATCGAGGTCATCTCCGGCGATCAGCTGGAACATCGCCCCCTGGATCTCGCTGAACGCCTCGGCGACAGGGTCGCGCTCCTCGGCGGCGGTGCGCGCCGCGCGCGCGTACAGCTCCCTCATCTTCGGAGGCGGCGTCCAGTACATGGCGGCCACCGTGGCGTTGAAGCGCGCGGTGGCGCGCGCGACGTCGTACCGATCGATGAGCGCCAGCATGGGCTCGTTCAGCTGGCGCGCCAGAGGCAGCTTCCCCAGGAGGTAGGCCAGGAGCAAGGCCGTGCACACGCAGCCCGCGAACGAGCTCTTCGTCAGCCCGTACCGCAGCGTCTCCAGCACGATCATCGGCCAGCAGCACCGGCTCAGCGAGGACATCCAGAAGGCGGCGCAGGGCCCCAGCACCTCCAGGATCTTGCACCGCAGCGCGTGGGCGCGGTCGGCGCTCATCGGCAGCGCCTCCCAGTCCTCGACGGTCATGCGATGCAGGGCGGGCTCGATCTCGGTGATGAGCGCGTCGAACAGCGCCTGCTGCTCCTCCGGGGTCCTCGGCAGCGGCCGCCCGAGCCACGCCATCGCCGAGAGGCCGAGCTCGATGGCCTGCGCGGAGCGGCCTGTGACATGGAGAAACACGATCGAGACGCTGGCCACGCGCGCGCGCTCGAGCGGGTCCCGCGATCGCTCCAGGCAGCGCTGAAAGAGCCGCTCCGCTTCGTCGACCTGCTCCGCGAGCCAGAGGGCCTCGGCCATGACCAGGTGCACCTCGAAGGTCGTCTCCGGGGCCTCGGTCCACCCCTCCTCGCCCAGCAGCGACGCCGCCGTCCCGAGGAACGCCGCGGCCTGCGCGTAGGCCGCGCTGGCCTTGGCCCGCTGCCCCGCGCGCAGGTTCTGCTCGGAAAGATCGCGCTTTTCCTGGGCGTCCGTCAGCCGCTCGGCGGCCCGGTTGCGGTGGTAGAGCGTCGCGAACAGCTCCCCATCGGCGCACGCGACGCCGTGCCGAGCCCGCAGCGCTCGGCCGATCCGCAGGTGCAGCGACAGCCGCTGCTCTGCCGTGAGCGCCTCGTAGGCGGCCTGCTGGACCCGGTCGTGCACGAAGGCGTAGGCCTCGTGCCCCCGCTCGGCCTCGTGCACCAAGAGCCCCTCGCGCGCCGCCTCCGCCAAAAGGGCGCTGACCGTCTCCGCCTCTTGCCCCGAAAGGTGCGCCAAGAGCTCGGCGTCGAACCGGTCGCCGACGCACGCCGCCGTCTGCAGCGCGCGCTTCAGCTCGGGCGACAGCAGCTCTAGCCTGCGGGTCAGCAGCGCAACGACGTTGTCCGTGATCCCCGCCCGCTCGATCGCCTCTCGCTTCCATCGCCACCGCCCCGTCTCCGCGTCGCGCGAAAGCACCTTCCGCTCGTGCAAGAGCTGCAGAGACTGCCCGACGAAGAAGGGGCTGCCGTCGGTCTTGTCCTTGACCAGCCGCGAGAGCTCCTCCACCTCGGCCGCGGGCCGATCGAGCATGTCCGCCACCATCGCCGCGACCGCCTCCGCGCCGAGCGGCGAAAGCGCGATCCGTCCGGTCACGGCGCCCGGGGCCGCGGAGGCCGAGAGCAGCGCGTTCAACGGGTGCTCCGGGCTCACCGCCTCGTCCCGGTACGCCCCCACCACGAGCAGGTGCTGGCCCGCAGGCTCCTTCAGCAGCTCGCCCAAGAGCGAAAGCGACGCCGCGTCCGCCCACTGCAGGTCATCGATGAACAGCACCAGCGGGTGCTCGGCCGTGGCCAGCGTCCGCACGAAGCGCAGCACCGTCGTCTGGAAGCGGAGCTTGGCCTCCATCGGCCCGAGCTCGACCAGCGGCTTCGGCTCGCCCAGGATGTGCGCCAGCTCGGGCATGAGCTCGACGAGGATCTGCCCGTTCGGCCCCGCGGCTCCCTGAAAGGCCTGCCTCCAGCGCTCCAGCACCTCGGCCGGATCCGCCAGCCGCCGCCGCACCACCGACCGCAGCGCCATCGCCAGCGCCGCGTGCGGCGTGCTGCGCTGCAGCTGGTCGAACTTGCCGGCGGCGAAGATCCCCCGCCGCGCGCGCACCTTTTCCTGCAGCGCCTGCACCAGCGCCGACTTGCCCACGCCCGAGGGCCCTGCCACCAGCGCCAGGACCGTCGCGCCGCCGCACGCCTGGTCGAACAGCGCCTCGAGCGCGGCGCCCTCGCGCTCCCGGCCGAACAGGCGCGAGGGCGCTCGGACCCGATCGTCCCAGTCGCGCCTCGCCAGCGGAAACGGCGCCACGGTTCCCGTCTCGACCCAGGCCCGCGCCGCCCGCTCCAGATCCCAGGCCGCGCCGCTCGCCGTCTGGTAGCGGTCCTCGGGGCTCTTGGCCAGCAGCTTGAGCACGATCGCGCTCGCGGCCTCGGGAATGTTTTGCTCGGGCGCGCGCTCGTGCGGGGGCACGGGCGCCTGGGCGATGTGCGCGTGGATCAGCTCCAGCGCGTCGGTCGCGTCGAAGGGCAGCGCGCCGGTCAGCAGCTGGTAGAGCGTGGCGCCCAGCGCATACAGGTCCGCCCGGGCGTCCGGCGCTCGGTTCATCCGGCCCGTCTGCTCGGGCGCCATGTACGCCAGCGTTCCGGAGACCGCCTCCGGCGACCTCTGCGCGGCGAGCCGGGGCGCGCAAGAGGTCGCGAGCCCGACGTCGATCAAGCAGGCGCGCGTCCGCTCGGCGTCGACCAGGACGTTGTGCGGCTTGATGTCGCGGTGGAGGACGCCGCGCCGGTGCACCTCGCCCAGGCTGCGCGCAAGCGCGGCGCCCAGGCGCAGCGCGTCCCCCACCGGCAGCGGGCCCTGGTCGAGCACGCGCGCCAGCGAGGTATCGCCCCAGGGCTCCAGCACGAGGACAGGCTTCGCGAGCGCGCGCGGACTCGGCGGCTCGTCGCAGGGAGCCTTCTGCATCGCTGGCGCGCAGCTCTTGGACTCGGCCGCTCGAGCGACGCACGTATCCGTCTGCAGGACCTCCCCCGTAACGTGGTCCATATTTCATTCTCGACGATGCGATGGCGCTTGTCACTCGCTATCGTGAATGAGCTCGATCGCACGCGCTGGTTTCTATGGTGCCTTGCGTTGCGTTCTCGCCTCCAGCACGCAGCGAGGGATCACGCGGCGTCGTCGAGAGGCTCTATCCGCGTGGCGTCACGGAGCTCCTGGAGGCGCTCGTCGGGCGGCGGCACCGGCCCGACCGCGGCCAGCTTGCCGGCCGCGAAGGCCGTCCCGAGGCGCCGCCTCTGGCACGACGAGGCCCGGCAGGTTGATGTCGGTGCCCCTCGGGCCCTCCGGGCCCAGGCGGTCGACCACCTTGATGTCGACCCGGCTCGCGCCGGGCAGGCGCAGGCAGCGGTCCTCGATGCCGCGCTCGCGGAACAGCGCCTCGAAGGGCGCCGCGTCGTCGCTGCCGAGGAAGCCCGTCGTCGTGACCCGACCGGCGCGCCCGGCGCGCTCGGCCAGAAACGCGGCGACGTGGGTGCCCTTGCCGCCCGCCGTGAAGGTCTGGGCAGCGACGCGGTTCACCGCGCCGGCCGCGAAGCCCGGGCACTCCCGTCTGGTCCACGGCCGCGTCGAGCGTCACCGTCACCAGACCGTCGCGACTCGATGTCACCGCGCTCCTGCTCCGAGCCACAGCGCTCCCGCTCCGGGGCGGGAGCGCTCGCCGGCGTGCGCCCCGAGAGGGCTCAGGCCGTCTCGAGGAACTTGCGCACCTGGGACTCGATCGCGCTGCCGGGCACGATGAAGGGCTTGTCCGTGATGTCCACGGAGAAGCTCTGAGCCGAGACGGCATACGTCCCCTTCACGGTCCCCGCCGGCGTCGGCACCGAGAAGTCGCCCTTGCCCTCGTTGCCCGTGAACTTGCCGCCGGCCTTCTCGATCGCCGCCTTGGCCTTCGCGACGATGTCTTGAGAGGAACCGCTGAAGGGGACTGAGAAGCTGTGCTTTGCCATGTCGTCTCCTGGGGTGCTCGATCGCCATCCTGGTACGGCGCGAGGTGCGGCGGAGGTTAGTGCGGCCTCGCCACGGGTACCAGCGCGAACTTGCTGGGCCTTCCGCGCGCCGCAGATCGCGCGGAATCGCTGCGCGCCGCAGGGCCGCGCGGGATGGCGGGTGATGGCAGGCTGCGCATCGCTGGCTGGCGAACGTTGACGGGACGGCCGCCGCGACGCCTCGAACCCGCGCGTCCGTAAGGATTGCGCTTGACAAGACGGACAGAATCGCCGCTTTCTATGCGCCGATTGCTCCCAGTCGTGAACCGAGGACTTATGAAGGACCTTTTTCTCAAGCAGTCGATCCTCCGCCGGGCGGGGCGGGTGTCCGCGCTCGCGCTCGCGCTCGGGCTGAGCGCTGGATGCGTTGTCACGCAGGGCCCCGGAGCGGGGGCCGCCCCTCCCGCCGGCGCGGGCCCCGACGCGAGCGCCTCGGGGGGCTCCGAGCCCGCGCGGACCAACCTGCTCAAGGCATCCGACTTCGACGACAACAAGAGCCTGCCCTGGAACACCTCGTTCACCGCGCCTGGCGCGGGCAGCGCCGAGGTGAAGAAGGGGGCCTATTGCGTCACGGTGACGAACAAGGGGTCAAACAACTGGGATGCCCAGTTCCGCCACCGGGAGATGGTGATCCAGAAGGGGCACAGCTACACCCTCCAGTACAAGGCGTGGGCGTCCTCGCCCACGAAGGCGCGCCCGAAGGTCGGCATGTCGGGGCCGCCTTACGAGGAGTACTGGTCGGACACCGTGATCCTCGGGACCGAGCCCAAGACCTTCTCCGGCAAGTTCACGATGGGGAAGGCCGATGACGCCACGGCGGAGCTCGCGTTCCACATCGGCGGCGCCATGGCGTCGGCCAAGGAGCCGTTCGAGGTCTGCATCGACGACATCCGCCTGGACGACCCGCAGTTCAAGGCCGCCGCGCCCGTGACCGAGTCGGCGGCGCCGAAGGTCGCCGTGAACCAGGTCGGGTATCTGCCCGGCGCCATCAAGATCGCCAGCGTGAACAGCGCGGCGACAGCGCCGGTCGCGTGGGAGCTGCTCGACGCCTCCGGCAAGCCGGTCGCCCACGGTCAGACCAAGGTCTTCGGAAAGGACGGCGCCTCCGGCGATCACGTCCACCTCGTCGACTTCACGGCCGTCAAGGCGCCGGGCCAGGGCTACGTGCTCAAGGTGGGGGAGGAGAAGAGCTTCCCGTTCGACATCGGAACGGGCCTTTACCAGAAGCTCAAGTACGACGCGCTCGCGTATTTCTACCACAACCGGAGCGGCATCGAGATCAAGATGCCGTTCGCCGGCAAGCCCGAGCTGGCGCGCCCGGCGGGGCACCTCAGCGACAAGAGCACGCGCTGCCTGAAGGACAGCGGCTGCGACTATGCGCTCGACGCGTCCCGCGGCTGGTACGACGCCGGCGACCACGGCAAGTACGTGGTCAACGGCGGCATCTCGGTGTGGACGCTGCTCAACTGGTACGAGCGCACGAAGCACCTCGGCGCCTCGAGCGCCGACTTCGCGGACGGCAAGCTCAACATCCCCGAGGGCAAGAACGGCGTGCCCGACATCCTCGACGAGGCGCGCTGGGAGCTCGAGTTCCTGATGGGCATGCAGGTGCCGGAAGGCAAGCCGCTCGCCGGCATGGTCCACCACAAGATGCATGACGAGTCGTGGACGGGCGTCGGCCTCGCGCCGCACGAGGACAAGCTGGCGCGCTTCCTCCACAAGCCGAGCACCGCGGCGACGCTCAACGTCGCGGCCACGGGGGCGCAGTGCGCGCGCATCTGGAAGACGGTGGACGCGGCGTTCTCGGCGAAGTGCCTGAAGGCCGCCGAGCGCGCCTGGGCGGCGGCGAAGCAGAACCCGGCCCTCTACGCGCCGCCCGGCGGCGACAAGGGCGGCGGGCCCTACGACGACACCGACGTCAAGGACGAGTTCTACTGGGCGGCGGCGGAGCTCTTCGTCACGACGGGGAAGCCGGAGTACAAGAAGTTCCTTCAGGACTCGCCGCTCAACGCGCGGTTCCCGACGGAGGTCGAAGGGGGCGCGGCGTCGATGAACTGGCGGGTCACCGACGCGCTCGGCCAGATCTCGATGGCGATCGTGCCCGGCCACGTGGACGCGGCGTGGCAGAAGGAGATCCGCGGCCGCATCGCGAAGGCGGCCGACCAGTACCTCGCCATCGCCGACAAGGAGGGGTACCGGACGCTCATCGCTCGGACGCATGAAGGCAAGTACGACTGGGGCTCGAACTCGGGCCTGCTGAACAACATGCTCGTGGTGGCGCTCGCCCACGACTTCACCAAGCAGCCGAAGTACCTCGACGGCGTGGTGCTGGGCATGGACTACATCCTCGGGCGCAACCCGCTCGGGCAGTCGTACGTGACCGGCTACGGCGACAAGCCGCTCGAGAACCCGCACCACCGGTTCTGGGCGCACCAGGCGAACAGCAAGTACCCGAAGGCGCCGCCCGGCGCCGTCTCCGGCGGGCCGAACTCCTCGCTCCAGGATCCTTATGCCCAGAGCGCCGGCCTCAAGGGGTGCGTCCCGCAGCGGTGCTTCGTGGACAACATCGAGGCCTGGAGCCTGAACGAGATCACGATCAACTGGAACGCGCCGTTCGCGTGGGTGACCGGCTTCCTCGACGAGAAGGCGAAGCCGTAGCCGCGCTGGCCGAAGGCGGGGTCTTTTGAACCGCCAAGGACGCCAAGGACGCCAAGTGAGATACAAAAATCTTGGCGTCTTGTGGCGCCTTGGCGGTTTCATCCTTCCGGCAGGGTGGGGGAGTTCTCCCACCACCTGACGGCAGGCTCCGCCGGCCGCGGTGCAGCCGCCGGCGCGCCGGTGGTACCATCGCCTGGTCCTCGTGGAGCTCCGACCCGACCTCGTCATCGCGGACAAGCTGCACCTGTTGCGGCCCCTCGGGCAGGGCGGGATGGGGGTCGTGTGGGCGGCGCGGCACCTCGCCCTCGACACCGACGTCGCGGTGAAGTTCATCCGCCCCGAGCGGGCGGCGGAGCGTCCTGCCCTCGTCGCGCGCTTCCAGCGCGAGGCCAGGGCCACGGCGCGGATCGCGCACCCGCACGTGGTGCAGGTCATGGACTACGGCGTCGTCGGCGGCGCCGTGCCGTACCTCGTGATGGAGCTCCTGCGCGGGTTCTCGCTGGCCGAGCTCCTCGAGCGCGGCGGCCGCCTCAGCTTCGCCACCGCGAGGTCGCTCGTGCGGCAGGTGGGGAGCGCGCTCGAGAGCGCCCACGAGCTCGGCATCGTGCACCGCGACATCAAGCCCCACAACGTCTTCATCACGGAGGGGGGCCAGGGATACCCGCTCTTCGTCAAGGTGCTCGATTTCGGCGTCGCGAAGGTCGCGGGCGACGCGGCGGTGCCGGCGGCGAACCCCGCGCTCACCGAGACCGGGATGGTGATCGGATCGGCTCCTTACATGAGCCCCGAGCAGCTCGAGGGGAGCAAGGACGTCGATCTCCGCTCCGATCTCTGGTCGCTCGGCGTCATTGTCTACGAGGTGTTGACCGGCGCGCTGCCGTTCCAGGGCAGCTCGTTCGTCGCCGTCGGCGCGGCGGTCCTGAAGGGGAGGTTCCGCCCCGCCTGCGAGCAGAGGCCGGGCCTGCCGGCGCCGATCGACGACTGGTTCTCCAAGGCGCTCTCCGTCGATCCGACCTGCCGATTCCAGTCGGCGCGCGAGATGGTCGATGCGTTTCCGAGCCTGGAGGCCCGGACCGCGGAGGTCGACGCGCCCGCTGGCCGCCATCACCCCGCCGCGTTCGCGACGACCGTGGCCGCGCCGGTCGCTCTTCTGGGCGCGGCTGACGCTGCCGACGAGCTCGCGAGAGAGCCTGTCACCTCAGGCGCGCTCGCGGGCGATCCTGGGACGGCGAGCCCTGCCCCTGACTCCGGGGCTGGCCACACCGTGCTCCACCAGCGCGCCGCGGAGCGGCCCGGGGCGCGGGGCCCCTCGGGCGCGCGCGCCACGCGCCTCCGGCGGGCCGCGCCGCTCGCCGCCGCGGCGTGCGCTGCGGGCGCGGGGGTGGTCCTCTTCCTGTTCCTGCGCGAGCCGTCGGCCGGCTCGGGCGGCTGCCCGGACGGCATGGTGCTCATCGAAGGCGCCGAGTTCCAGATGGGCTCCAACGCGGACGCGGAGACGCCCAGCGACGAGACGCCGCGGCACGGCGTGACCGTGAGGCCGCTCTGCCTCGACATCACCGAGGTGACGGTGAAGGCCTACTCGGACTGCCAGGCCTGCGAGCGCCCGCGGCGAACCGTCGAGTCGGAGGGGCTCACGCCCAACGGCCGCTCCTTCTGGAGCCAGTTCTGCAACGGCCCCGAGGCGCTGGACCACCCCATCAACTGCGTCGACTGGTACCAGGCAAAGGCGTATTGCGCCGCCTCCGGCAAGCGGCTGCCCACGGAGGCCGAGTGGGAGCTCGCGGCGCGCGGCAAGGACGCATGGACCTACCCCTGGGGCCACGCGCCCCCCTCGGGCGAACGCCTCAACGCCTGCGGGCCGGAGTGCAGCCGGATGCTGACGGAGCGGCTCGAGAAGGTGGGGAAGGGGCCGTGGCCTCGCATGTACAACGACGGCGACGCGGCCCCGGCGACTGCCCCCGTCGGGCGATCGCCGGCCGGGAAATCGCCTGCCGGCGCCCTGGACCTGGCCGGCAACGTCTGGGAGTGGACCGAGAGCCATTATTGCCCCTACGACAGGGACGATTGCGACGACTCCCGCCGTGTGCTCCGCGGCGGCGGGTGGGACACGGTCGAGAGCCAGTACGTGCGCTCCGCCCACCGCCGCCCGAGCGCTTCCACGGCGCGCGGCTGGAGCATCGGCTTCCGCTGCGCCAAGGACCCCTAGGCCCCGTCCCTGAAGAGCGGGAGCCAAGTCATTTCGCGCTCTTCAGGGACGGGACACTAGAAGATCGGGAGCTCGCTGTCGGTCGAGGCGGGCACGATGCGCCGTGAGTCCCAGTGCTCGACGATGGCGCCATCGTCGATGCGGAACAGGTCATATACACCGTAGGCGCCTCCGCCGCGCGACACTTCGGAGAGGGTGAATACGAAGTTTCCATCGGCGACGACGTGATGCACCTTGTAGTAGGTGAGGTAGTCCCTCTCCACGTACTCGATGAGCGCGGCGGGGCCGGTCGCCGTGGCATAGCGGTGCTCGACGTAGCTCGCGTCGAGGAACTCGGAGACGCGCGCGTGCTCCCCGTCGACGAGCACGGCGTCGATGAAGCTCAGCGCGAGCGCGCGATTCTGCGCCGTGAGCGCCTCGTCCTCGATCTCCGTCGGGCCGGCGGCATCCGATGCTTCGGCCGTGTTGGAATCCCAGTGCTCCACGATCTTATCGTCTTTGACGCGGTACATGTCGAAGATCACGCCGGCGTCCGAGTAGCGGCCATGCACGACCACCAGGTCGCACTCGGCCAGCGTGCGCAGGCGCTCGTAGCCGAACCCCAGCGACGCGACTTCATAGCTCATCAGGGTCCTGAACGCCGCGAGGTCGCTCGGCGCCCCCGGATGGTGCCGGAGGTACGGGTCAGCCCAGGTGCGATCGACCGCCGTGACGTCCTTGTCGACGAGCAGCTCGTCGAGGGCCTGCCCGACGAGGGCCTTGTTCGCGCGCCCGAGCTCCGGATCACAGCCGCTTCCCCCTGCACCGCCCCCGCCGACGCCGGCTGGGTTGCCGCCGCTCCCCGCTGTCATCGTGTCACCGGCGGCGCCGCCGCGTCCGTCCGGAGGATCGTCCCGCTCCCCGGCGCACGCCACGAAGAAGCCGATTGACGCCAGTCCGAGCCAAGGAGCGAAGTGCACCTGTACCGTGTATCGCACCGCTCGCCGGTAGGCAATCCGCGGCGCGCGGACCTCGAATCGATCTTGCCCTCGCCGCGCCAGCCCACAGGCGGCCTCCGCGTCGCGTCGCGCGCTGTTTTGCTGCGCCCTCGCTCGCCTGTGGGCCGGAGGCGGCAGCGCGACCGCCAACGCCTCGATCCGCCCCCGCCGCACTGCCACCAGCGCCGTCCTCCTCGCCGCATCCGGCGGGGCTCCCGGTCTGACGTGTTACCAGGGCTCCGCTCGTCCCCATGGGGTCACGCTCGATCCGTGACATGTCACGCTCGATCCGTGACATGTCACGCTCGGGCATGACTGGGCGCCTCGTGCGGTGGAGCGAGCGCCGGGCGCCCGGCGAGGCGGTCGCTCGGGGACCAATCCCCGGCGACAAGGAGATGGTCTCAGCGCGGTGCAGGCAATCATCCACAGCCGATTGAGCTCGTTGAATCTGTTCGTTTTTATAGGCGGATCCGCACTTTCTGTACGCTGTGTCGGCTGCCGGTCGTCGGCGGAAAATTCTGGGTCGGAATGGCTTTGCGCGGGCTATCGTCCCGCCTCCTCCTCCCGTCTTCATCTCTCGTCCGGTGTGCGCGTGCGCACGTGCCCTCGCGTCCGCGGCGCCGTCGAAGCACGAGCCACGCTCGCGCGCCCTCGTTGAGCGATCGCCACCCCGCGTCCCGAGCTCACCCACCAGGAATGGAACTTGCCATGGGCCTCGCTTCGCTCGCGATTCCGCGAGCGCGTCGTCCGCTGCGCAGCCCGGCACGTCGATCGCGATCACGGCCGGGCGCGGCGCTTCTTTCAGTCCCGTGTTGAGATGCAGGAGAAGAGCATGATCTCTCGACGAAAACTGTTGACGGGCGCCGGCGCGCTCGCCGCCGCAGCGGCGTTGCCTGGCCGACCCGTCTGGGCAGATGGCCCAGTGGGGGAGTCCTGGGCCCCGTATCCGAGCGTGGCCACCTGGGGTGGGCCGAAGAAGATCCTCGAGATCTTCCTCTACGGGGGGCTCTCCGCTTGGGAGTCGTTCCATGTCGATCTGCGAGACACCCTGTTCAAAGCCAACCTGCTCAGCGCATTCAATTCGACGGCGCTGCTGACGCACTGCGGAAGTACCCAGACTGGAGCGACCGTGCAGACGCTCGGGGGGATGAAATGGAGCGTCGCGACGTCCCCCCTGTGGAGCCGGCCCGACCTCCTGGCCCGTACGCGCGTCGTCACGATGACGCACGAGTTCTCCGCGCATCCTGTGGCGATCCCGCTCGCGCTCACGGGACGTCCTCTGGGCGATGCGCGCGCGGCGAGCCTCGGGGCCGCGATCAAGCGCCGCCACCCGGAACAGCACACGTCCTACGTCCTGATGCCCGACAGCGGGCGCTTCTTCGGCGGAGACGACAAGGCGTTCTCCGCGTGGCTCTCGGTCGGCGCGCACGGCTCCGCGGCGCGGCCCGTGCTCGTCCCCATGAGCTCCGGCGTGAGCGAGATGGCCGACTGGGCCTCGCGGACCGGCGTCAACGCGGGAGCCGATGCGCTGACGAGCTACTACGCCGACCTCTATGAGACCAACCTCGACGGATCTCGATCTCGCGGGTACGACGCTTACAGGGCCGCGCTCGACAGCCTGCCCGGGAGCCCGAACCTCACGAGCGTATTCAACTCGAGCCTCCGCGGCGAGGGCGCGTCGCTCGCGCATTGCTCGACGAGCGTGGTCGCCCCTGGAACGCCGTTCAACACCACGGCGGCATGCCTCGATATGGCGGCGTGGCTCTTCAACACGAAGAACACGCGTTACGTGGGCATGGTCGATGTCGGCATCGGAAAAGACACCGGAGCCGCGTACGACGGCCACGGGCATACCGCCGGCGTGACGTTCGGCAACTTGTTTCTGCTCCTCAAGGAGCTGTCTCGGGTGACGAGCACGGCCACGCCGGCGGCGAACCGCATCAGCGTCGACGACACGCTGATCATCCTCAACACGGAGTTCGGCCGCACCCCGGACCCGCAAGGAAGCGGAGGCACGGGCCGCGACCACTACGGTCGAGGCTACGTGGTCGTGCTCATCGGTGGTCCCATCCAGCCCACGGCCTCGGGGGAGCCGAAGCTGATCGGCACCATCGACTGGACGGCTGGTTCTCCGGCCGGCAGGTACACGCCGGCCAACCTCGCGTGCGTGGCCCTGACCGCGGCCGGCATCGATCCGCACGGCACGGACAACTTTGCGTTCCAAGAGCTGCCGCCGGGGATGCCGTCGTCGTACGAGCAGCCGTTCTTCCAGGCGTGAGAGGAGATCGTATGAAACTCAAGAGGTTGGAGTCGGCGCGGGGAGCGCTCGCCGTGCTGCTCGCCGGTGGTTTGCTGGCGGGCTGCAGCACGACCGAGCCGCAGCCGCAAGAAGCCCCTCCCGGCGTGAGCCAAGCGGCGCTCGCGCCGGAGCCTACGTCCCCCGGTGGAGTGGACGCGGGCAACGCGGCCTGGGTCGAGCAGGTCGTACCGGCGCTGCTCGGCAGGCCTGTGCGCAGCTTCGGCGAGCTCAAGTTCCTCACCGTCATGACCGCGCGCGTCGGCCGCGCCCGCATGGCCGAGGCGCTCATGAGCCATCCGGCCTTCGTCGATCGCTGGACCGGCGTGCTGCTCGACCGCATGCGCGTGGATCGGGAGGGATCGCGCAGCCAGTCGGACTGCTTCTCCCAGCCGCTGCTGTCGAGCGATAACGACAAGATCAGGGCGGCGAAGGTCGTCCTCTACACGCGGCGCCTCGGGAACGCCCTCTCCCTGTCGGAGGCCGTGGCGGAGCCCCCTGTTTCGGCGTCCCCGGGCACGTACAACATGGCCGATGTCGTGCGCGGGTCGCTCCTCATGGACAACGTCTTTCCGGCCTACCGCGGGTTCGTCTTCGCGCTGGTACGCCAGTATGGATCCGATGATGCAAAGACGCACGAAAAGCAGCGCCAGATCGCGGATCATTTCACGCAGGTCTATGCAAACAAATCGATGGAATGCCTGAAGTGCCATCGCACGCACTTCAGCTCGGTGTCGTCGTCGTCGGCGTCCCTCTTCACTCCCGGTTACGACTGGGCGAAGGGGCAGGAGGGGCGCGTCTTCTCGGGCCTCTCGGCATGGGCGACCGCCGGTTCGTTCCAGGCGCCGACGGACGCCGACTGGGTAGGGTCCTTCCGTCAGTCCCCGGGGACGAACGTCCCCTTCGCCGGCTGGGACGGGGCGAGCTGCGGCAGCTTCTCGAACGACACGTCGACCCAGACACCGGGCGGGACCGGCCTCCTGCTCCCCGACGCGAGCAGCACGACGGTGTGGGCGCTCGATGATCGGCTGAAGGAGGGGTTCCTCGCGCTGCGGAAATCGTACGACTCCGGTGATCTCGACACGGGGGCGAACCATGCGAATCAAGGCCGGACGCTCGGCGCTTTCTGGCTCGCGGCCGCCTTCGCCAACGACGTCTGGAGGGAGTTCTTCGGCGCTCCGCTGACCATCTCGAACTTCACCTCCCGCAACACGCACGAGCACAAACTGCTCTGGAACCTCGCCGAGAACCACGTCGTCGGGCGGGGCTGGTCGCTCAAGGGGTTGCTCACCGAGATCGTCACGTCGCCCTACTTCAACCGTTTGGCTGAATCCTCGGCGACGATGCCCAAGGTCTTCGAGCCGTTCATCGATACGCCGGCCCAGGACTACGTGGGCGACGCCGTTCATCGACGCTCAGCGGATCTGCTCTTTCGGATGAAGGCGTCGGCGCTCCAGTGGAAGGCCGGCGGCAAGCTCTGGGTCACTCACTTCCCCCAATCGACCACGTACCCGACGCCCTCCCAGGCGGAGGCGATGGGCCTTCATCTCTCGCGCCTGAGCGCGGCGAACCCGACGTCATCGCAGTACTCCATGCTCGGGTGGGAGGCCTCCGCGGGCCGCTGCGATCGACCGGCGGCGATCTCACGCGACTGGATCGACGCGCTCGCCGACCGCGCCATGACCGGAGGGGTCACCGTGCGCGGCGCCGTCGAGGCGCTGCGCTTCCGCCTCCTCGGGCGCGGCCTCTCGGCCGGTTCCGGCGAGGCGACGGCCCTCAGCACGTTCCTCGGGAAATCGATGACCGCGACGTTTGCGAGCGCGTACACGACGGCGGGGCTGGGGAATGCCGCCCTGAGAGATCTCTGCGAGGTGTTCGTCAAGACGCCGCAGTTCATGCTGGAGGGCGTCCCCCACGGCGTCGGGGTCTCCGAGACCGACTTCGATTCGCCCCCGCAGCTCCAAGTGGGTGACATGAAGAACGACGGCACGCTCGCCGCTGACACGCCCTCTGCTGCCTGCGAGAGCTGGGTCGATCCGCAGACGGCGTTCGATGGCATCTCGGTCAACTGCGCGGACGAGTCGTTCCCTCAGAACATCGACTGGTCGAAGATCTGCCCCTCCGGGGGGTGCGTCTACCGAGAAGCGGTCCTGCCCGATCTGCCGCGGCCGTGGCCCTGCCTCGGCTGCTCGTTCGACTCGGACTGGTTCACGACGCTCCCGCCGCCGGTGGATCCGCGCGTGGTGACCGACCTGCCGATGCCGATGACGCCGGCGCGCGGCGGCGTCTTCCTGGCCTGGGCCGAGGGGGCGACCATCGTGCAAGTGAGCGGACAGGCGCGGTTCGTCCACGCGCACGGGCAGAGCACGCCGGCTGCGCCGGGCATGGTGCTCCAGCTCGGCGACAGCCTGGAGCTGTGGGCGGGAGACAAATTCAAGGTCGTGGCGCCCAGCGGGCAGGTATTCGAGAACCCCACGGGAGGCATGCCCCCCAATCAGAGCGCGCAGACCTATCTGTTCATGGCCACCGGTCCGAACGGCCTGCCCGATCCCACGGAGATGACGCCGACCACCGTCGACATGAACACGGCGAGCACCGTCAAGGAGGCGATGCGCCAAGCGGCGCGAAACGAGGAGGCGGGGTCCGTCTCGTTGTTCCACGACGTGACGTCCACGACGGGTAACATGAGCCACATCAATCATCCGGCGCTCAACGGGAAGCCGGATCTCATCCTCCTCGTGTCGCCCGTCGCTGGCGCCGTCAGCAACGACCACCACGTGGGCGTCTGGTACGACACAGCGTTGCAGCGGTGGGCCGTCTACAACGAGGACCTCGCCGCGATGCCGCTGGGCGTGCGCTTCTCGGTCCGCGCGATGCCGCCCAGCGGCAGCGTCTTCATCCATGAGGTCACGGCTGCCAACAAACCCGCGGGCTCGATCTCGACCATCGATCATCCAGCGCTCAACGGGCGCTCGTCCATCGCCGTGCAGGTGAGCCGCATCTGGAACCTGCCGGGAGCACCGGGCGTCTACAACAACCATCCTGTGGGTGTCTCGTATGACACGAGCGTGCAGAAGTGGACCGTCTACAACGAGGACCAGGGCACGCTCTCGCCCGGAGCGTTGTTCGCGGTCAAGCTGGGCGGCGACTTCAAGGTGACATCGAGCCCGGCGACACGGGTCGGTACCGCCCTCGTCATCGACGAGCCGAACATCAACGGTGTGGCCGACGCCCGCCTCTTCTTCACGCACGGCTTCAGCGGCACGGGCACCCTGCACACAAAGCGGAGCGCGCTGCGCTACGACACGACGCTCCAGAAGTGGACGATCATCAACCGCGACGGCACCACCGTCGCGAACAACCTGGTCTTCCACGTGCACCGCGGCTACTGACGGCCCTTCCCGTAGGTCCTTTCCGCGGCGAAGAGGGCCTGCTGCAGGGCACATCCATGCGCCCTGCAGCAGGCCGAGTCGATGCCATACACAGCCCGGCGCCTTCCGCGGTCGAGCTGCTCAGGGCGCCTGCGCCCGGCGGCTGCCAGCGGTGAGCCGGAGGGGCCGCCGCGGCGCGCTCAGACCTCCAGCGCGCTCTCGACGATGCGATGCACGAGGCCGTACTCCTGGGCCTCGCGCGCCGTCATCCACAGGTTGCGCTCGGTCTCCTGCGCGATCTTCGCGGGCGCCTGCCCCGTCGCCTCCGCGAAGATGCGGTTGAGCCGGTCGCGAGCGGCCATGATCTGGGCCGCCTCGATCTCGATGTCCGACGCGGGGCCGCGCACGCCGCCGAGCGGCTGGTGCAGGAGGAAGCGCGTGTTCGGGAGCGCGAACCGGTTCTCCCGCCGCGCCGCGACGAAGATCAGCGCGCCCGCGCTGGCGACCCACCCGGTGCCGATCACCTTGACCTCGGGCCGGATGAAGCGAATCACGTCGTGGATCGTGTCCCCCGACTCCACGTGCCCGCCCGGCGAGTGGATCAGGATCCGGATCGGCTTCTCGCCATCGTCGCTCGCGAGGGCGAGGAGCTGCGCGGTGGTCGCCTGCGCCAGCTCGCTGGTGATCTCCCCGAAGATCAGGACGGTCCGGCTCCTCAGCAGGCTGCTCTGGACCTTCTCGGACAGCGCGCGGGGGTGCGGCTCGTCGTTCGGCGTGGGATCGTTCGGCGTGGAATCGAGGCGCGTCATGGCCCCGAGCTTCCGGCGGCCCTCGCCCGCGCGCCATGACCGCGAGGCGCGGAGTCATGCTCGCGCGTCTCGATCCGCGAGCGAGCGCTGGACGAGCGGCCTCGGCGCGGGCAACCATGGGGCATGGCGGACGAGATGGAGCGGCTGCTTCCCCGCGGCGTGGTGGTCTCCCGGCATCACGGCCATCCAGGCGCGCCCTGGCGCGCGAGCGCGGGCGATCCGCCGAGCCTCCACGTCGTCGTTCAGGGCGCCTTTCGCCTCTCGGAGGACGGCGTGTGCGCGCTGGAGCTCGACGCCGGCGACGTCGTGCTCCTCGGGTTCGGCCCGCGCGGCGCGGGGCCCCGCGAGCAGAGCCTCCGCTGCGTCGCGCCGCCGCCCGGGCGCGCTCCCGCCGACGCGGAGCTGATCTCGGCGACCTACGCCGCCGCGCCCGGCGGGGCGCTCGCCTCGCTCGCGCCCGTGGTCCACCTGCCTGCCGGCGAGGTGCGGCGCGCGCGGGGGCTCTCCGCGGTCGTGGGCCTGCTGCGCGCCGCGCTCGCGGATGCTTCCCCGGGGCAGGCCCAGCTGGCGCGCTCGCTCCTCGAGCCGCTGCTCGCCTACGCGCTGCACTGCCACGAGCATGCGCGCGAAGGGCGCGCGTCGCGCGCGCTCGACCGGCGCGGCGCGCGCGCCTTCGACCGTCGCGTCGCGCGCGTGCTCCGGCTCATGCAGGAGAAGCCGGCCGAGCGCTGGGGGGTCGAGGCGCTCGCGAAGGCGGCGGGCCTCTCCCGCGCCGCGCTGGCGCGGCGGTTCCTCGCCGAGCTGGGGGTCCCGCCGCTCCGCTACCTCGCCGAGCTCCGCATGCAGCGGGCCGCCGAGCTGCTCGCCGAGGGCGACGGCTCCGTGGCCGCCGTGGCGGCCGAGGTCGGGTACGACTCGGAGTTCGCGTTCAGCCGCGCGTTCAAGCGGCACACGGGCGAGGCGCCGGGCGCGTTCCGCCGGCGCAGCCGCTCCGAGGGGGCCGCGTTCCGCCTGCCGCCGGTCCGCGCGGCGGCGTGAGCCAAGACGACGGCGCCGCGGGCTGGGCACCCTTGATTGTGCGTGGACTTCTCCACTGAAGAGTATCGTCGCTCCGCGATGTCGAGAACGCCGCCTGGGCTCCGACTCCTCTGTGAACGCGCGCCCGATGCGAGGGGCGCCCGCTGAAAGGGAGCTGACGATGAAATACGTCCTGATGATGCACGTGCCGACCAGAGATCCCTACGAGTTGATGAGCTGGCCGCCGAAGGACCTGCAGGCGCACCTCGCGTTCCTGAACAGCTTCAACCAGAAGCTCCGCGAGTCGGGCGAGCTCGTGGGGATCGAAGCGCTGACCGCGCCCGATCAGGCCAGGCTCGTGCGCGCCGGCAAGGACGGCAAGCCCATCACCGACGGCGTGTTCCCCGAGACCAAGGAGTTCCTCGCCGGCTTCTGGATGGTGGACGTCGGGAGCCCCGAGCGCGCCTACGAGCTCGCCGCGCAGGCGTCCGCCGCGCCCGGGCTCGGCGGCGAGCCGCTCAACATGGCCATCGAGGTGCGGCAGGTGATGAGCGGGAGCGAGCTCCCCAAAGAGCTCCTGTGAGCTCACCCGCGCTCGACACCGCGCTGGTGAACTTGTCGAGCGCGGTGAGCGGTGCGCCGCCCGACCTCGTTCGGGTTGTCGGCGACGACCCCCGCCCCTAGGCCGCATGAGCTCTTACGGGCGCGTGCGCTCGCCGATGGTCAGGAGGACGCGGCAGCCGGCGCGCTCGCCGCTGCGGACCTCGAAGGCGCGGCTGCCGTCGCCGGCCAGGGCCCAGTGATGAAGCGTGAGCGGGCCGCAGCGCTGCGCCGGGGGGTCGAGCAGAGCGGTGTTGCCGTGGACCGCGAAGGTCCAGGTGCAGCCGTCGCCGTCGGTGGCGGCAGCGGTGTGCGGCCCGGTGCGCTCGATCGCGATGCTGCCGAGCTGGGGCTCGTAGCTCGGCGGCAGCGGGTCGCCCTCGGCGTCGGCGCAGGCGACGGTGGCGACGTTGGTGCGGGTGGCCGGATCGGGCGGGACGTAGGACCACGAACCGGCGAACGCGGCGGCGGGATCGTCGTCGGCATCGGGGTCGACCCAGGTGCGCTTGCCGGCGGCGAGCACGAAGTCGCAGTCGGCGCCGCCGGGGCGGTGGCTGATGGCGTCGACGACCTCGGCGGCGCCGACGCCGTCGCGGGCCAGTGTCCAGCCGGTGATGGTGTAGCTCGATCCGATGACCGGGTTATGGCAGGTCGCCTCCGCGGATGCGAAGCTCGCGTGCTCGTCGTCGGCCTCGTGGAAGCTCCACGAGCAACCCTGATCGGTGCGGCCGGCGAGCGTCTGGTCGCCGTCACGGGCCAGCACCAGGTTGCCGATCTGCGGGATATCGAGCTCCACCGCCGGGGCGTCGCCCTGGGCCGGACAGGACAGGTGAGCCAGGTTGGTGCCGCTGGCGCGGTCGGGCAGGTCGTAGTTCCAGGTGCCCTCGAAGCCCGACGGCGACGAGGAGCCGTTGCAGGCCGACAGCAGCGGGGCGAGAACGAACAAGGTGAGATTGCGCATGGTGGCCCGCAAGACCGCGCAGCGGGTCGTCGTGTGACATCCGGGCCGATGTCACATCGGCGCCGGCCGCGCTGTCCATGATCGAGGCAAGCCAAGAACCATGAAACCCGACGTCGAGCTCCACCGCCGCTTCCTGTTCGCGATCGCCTACCGCATGCTCGGCAGCGCGGCCGACGCCGAGGACGTGGTGCAGGAGGCCTACATCCGCTACCTGGCCGTGCCCGAGGCCGAGGTCGAGTCGCCGAAGGCCCTGCTCGGCACCATCGTCACGCGGCTGTCCCTCAACCTGTTGGACTCGGCGCGACGCCGGCGCGAGACCTACGTCGGCAGCTGGCTGCCCGAGCCGATCTGGAGCGACGCCGACGCGCTCGACGCCTCGTCCCCCTTGGCCCGCTGGCAGTCGGTGTCGGTGGCGTTCCTGGTGGTGCTGGAGCAGCTCTCGCCGCTCGAGCGCGCGGTCTTCGTCCTGCACGAGCTGTTCGATTACGACTACGCCGAGATCGGGCGGGTAGTCGAGCGCACGCCCGCCGCCTGCCGCCAGCTCGGGTCTCGTGCCCGCGAGCACCTCGAACGGCAGCGGCCGCGGTTTCCGCCCACCCCCGAGGCCCACCGCGAGCTCGTCGCGCGCTTCGCCCGCAGCGTGGGCTCGGGCGACCTGCGCGGGCTGGTCGACCTGCTCGCCGAGGACGTCGTGCTCGACGCCGACAGCGGCGGGCGATTTCCCGGCGCCGTGCTGGCGCCGTTGCGCGGCCGCGAGGCGGTGGCGGGCTTCGTCGCCTCGGCGCCGCGGCTCCCGGCCGGCCCCTTCGACGCGGCGATCGGCGACATCAACGGTGAGCCGGCGCTCCTCTTGCGCGGCCGCACGGACGCAGCGATCCGCGTCGTCATCACGCTCGAGATCGACGGCGGCGTGGTGCGCGCCATCCGGGCGATGGCCAATCCCGACAAGCTGCGGTGGCTCAACGCTGGCCGCGATCCTTGAGCGGATAAGAAGTCCAAGCGCCTTTGTGGATGTCAACAGAGATCGACGACAGCCGAAGGCCGGTCGATTGGAATTGACATCCAAAATGTGAACGCTCACACTGGCGTGTGAGGGGTTATCCTTTTGCTTCGGCGATCGACGGTGTGCCGCCAGGGTCCGTGAGGCGCCTGACGACCGTGACCGTGTGCCCCGTCGTTCGAGCCAATACGGTGTCGCTATGAAGAACAAATTGAGTTGGGCTTTCACCTGCGCCGCGCTGGGCATGATCGTCGGCGCCTGCAGCGGTTCGAATGACGACGGCAACCTTGGTGGGAGCGGCGGAGCCACGGCGGGGGCGGGAGGGAGCGTGAGCGGCTCCGGCGGCGAGCAGGCGAGCACCACCGGAGGGCCTCTGCCCACGGGCCCGGGCGGCTCACAAAGCACCGCCGGAGGGGCTGAGCCCGCCGGCTCGGGCGGCGCGCCTGCGGGCGGCGGGGACATGACGGGCGGGAACGGAGGCTCGGGCGACGGCAGCGGCGGCGCCTTTACAGGCACGTGCACCGCGTCAAAATCGGCTGGTCGAAACGTGTCGGGGAGCGGCCCTCATAAGGTGGTCGTCGAGACGAATTCAGACCCGGGCATCAACCAGGGCACCATCTTTCGTCCGGCGGATCTCGACGGGGACGCCAAGTATCCGATCTACGTCTGGGGGGAGGGCGCATGTTCGCGAGACGGGCTCGCGACGGAAGCGGCCATGGCCGAGATCGCCTCGCATGGCTACTTCGTGGTGGCGGACGGGACACCGGGGGGCAAGGAGCCCAACCGCGAGCTCGGGGGCGGAGGTGACGTGCTGCTCGCCTACGTCGACTGGGTGATCGCCGAGAACGACAAGCCTTGCAGCGCCTACTACCACAAGATCGACACCAAGAAGGTCGCCGCGAACGGCTTCTCCTGCGGCGGCTTGATGGCGGCGGGGACCGCCGCAGATCCCAGAATGACGACATGGGGACACACGAGCAGCGGCTCTTTCTCGGTGAATCAGGCCTTCTACAACTCGATTCACACCCCCGTATTGATCGTCACCGGCACCGCGGATAGCCTGGGCGCGAACGAGAACGGCGCGAGAGACTTCGAGAACATCGCCGCCCAGGGGGATATCCCGGTCATGATGTTCGCCAAGGTCGGCGCGGACCACGGGGGCGATCTGTGGGCCCGGAACGGCGGCGAGTTCACGCAGGTCAGCCTGGCGTGGCTCAACTGGTGGCTCAAGGGCGACGAATCGGCCACCGGCAAGGGCATGCTCGTCGGCGCGAACTGCCGCTTCTGCAGCGACAGGACCTGGAACATCTCTTCTGCCAATCTGCCCTAGAGGGGATCGCCCTCGAACCGGCGTCCGATGATCCCCGTCTCCGTCACGCTCGCGTGTGGAGCACGCGAGCGGCGCCCAGCGCGATCAGGATCATCGACATGCCGCCCGTCAGGAGGCTGATTCCGACGAGCAAGCCGAGCACCCTCACGGCGGTGGTGACGCCGCCCGTGAGGATCAGAATCCCGAGCGCCAGCGACAGGACGCCGTCGAACACGAGCCACCCCGAGCCCCGCAGCCCGCGGTGCTGATAGGCGCGGATGAGCTTGAGCGCGCCCTCGGCGACGAAGTACGCCGCTGCGATCACCATCAGCGCGAGTTTGCCGGTCATCGGGGAGAGCACAAGGAGAAGCCCGAACGCCACCTGCACGAGGGCGCTCACGAACTCCCCGCCGGCGCCGGCCCAGCCGCGGCTCTGGATGGCGTGGCTGCCCTCGACCACGCCGGCGAGCACGATCAACCAGCCGAGGGCGATGGCGGTGGCCCGAGGGGCGACGAAGGGCAGGAGGAACGCGAGCACCCCGAGCACCATCGAGGCCACGCCGATCGCGAGGAACCAACCGCGGTTCTCCCGCACGGTGGCAACGTCGACGGGCGCGAAGCGCAGCGGCTTCGGGGACTCTCCGAGCGGACCGACCATGGACACTCCTCTGGTTCGTGGAGCATGCGTGTCCCGTCGGTCGCCCGCCGCGCGCGGACGAGGTGGCCGGGACCATGTCCGCTTCGAGCATCGTCCGTGCCAGCGCGCCGGCGGGAACATTGTGCCTGGCGCTCGTAGGAGGCGTCACGGCCGAGGGCGGCCAGGAGCGCACCGCCGGATCAGCGGGCGGTGGCCTTCGCGGCCCTGGCGCTCGGAGTGGCCGCCTGCCGGACCTGGCGTCGCTGGAGCTTCGAGCCCTGCTTCGCGCGATTGGCGCTCTTGCGCGTCGACTTGCGCGACGGGCGGTCCTGCGCCGAGTCTTCCAGCGTCGCGGTGGCCTTCCGTGCCCTCCGCATCGTGTTACGCCGCGCCGTCGAGCCGCCGCCCGCCTTTCGGTCGGTCGCGCTCCGCCCCGGAGCGGCCGTGTCGACCGGAAAGTCACGCCGCGACTTCTCCGGCCGCTCCAGCGCGCTCTCGAGGTTCTCCTCGCTGCGCCCCACGCGCCGCCCGATGAAGCTGCCCTCGGGCGACGGATGGCCGAGCCGCGCCGGAGCCGCGGCGCTGCGCTTCGCCGCTCGGGCCGTGCGCTTCGTGCCGCGCGCCGGCGCGCGTGGTGCGGCGCGCGGCGCGCGCTCGAGGGCGCTCTGCACTGCCCGTACGATCCCCGGGATGGCTCTGTCGATCGTCTCGCGCGGCTCGTGGCCTCGCATCTGGTAGACGACGCTGGGGTGCCCGCTCAGGACGACCTTCACGTCGCACGCGACGTCGACGCCGCCGCGTGGCCCGTTCACGTCCGTGAAGCGCACCGTGAGCCGCTCGATGCTACGCGCGAACCGCCCGAGCTTGGCCCCGAGGCTCTGGCGCACGTGCGCTCTTGTCGCCTCGTCGACGCCGACGCCGAAGGTCCGCACCGCCAACGGAGTCTGCTCGGTCGGTGTGCGCCCGGCGCGCGCCCGGACCGGTCGTGGCACCGTGGAAGGGAACTGCGGACGTCGCCCGGTGGATGGTCGCCCCATGCGCGCTACATCGAGTCCGGCCCCCCGTCGTCAAGCGTCGCGGCCACCGGCGAGATCGTGTTCCTGCCACCTCCGCCGCACCTCGGTCGGCTGTCAGTCCTCGCCCGCGCCTGCCCGCGCCTGCCTCGCCCGCGCCTGCCCGCGCCTGCCCGCGCCCCGCCCGCGCCGGCCCTCACGAGCAGGGCCGCCGGCCTGGTTGATTTTACATTTTACCCCTGCAGGTGATGGTGCCCGTCGCCGTTGACGATTTCGCTCAGTGGATGCGCTTCACCTGCCCACTCCGGCTGACGAGGGCGCCGCGAGCGGACGGAGCGTCCCCATCCGCACCCCGGGCTTACCCCAGGTTGCCCGCCTCTCGGTCACCACGCGTCCGCCGCTGGCGTCGGAGCCGCTTACCAGCGCGGAGGACGGCCGCCCTTCAGAGCGGCTGTGCGGTGGGACGGCCACTACGAGGAGATTGACTTTCGGATCGCGTTTGGATTTCCTGACCCCCGTGCCGCTGCGATCAGAGAGGAATTCATCATGAATGCGCGTTATGCGATTGGGTTCATCTTCATTGGTTTTGGTTGCGCGGGGTCGACGCCGAGCCCCTCGAGCCCGCCGCCGAGCGAGCCGCCTGCGAGCGCCGAAGCTCCCGCGCCCGTCGCGCCCCCGCCGTCGGCACCGGCGCCTGTGCAAGCGACGCCCGCGACCGAGCCTGCGGCGCCTGCGAGCGTCCCCAAGCTGGCGCCCCCCGAAACACCCGATGCCATCAAAGCGCCGAGCACGGCCAACCTCGTATTGAAGGCGAACGCCAAGGGCGCACAGATCTACGTGTGCGGCAAGAAGAAGGAGCCCAAGGCGAAATTCGAATGGACGCTCAAGGCCCCGGACGCGACGCTGTCGGACGAGGCAGGAAAAACGCTGGGCAAGCACTACGGCGGCCCGACGTGGGAAGCGGCAGACGGCAGCAAGGTCGTCGGCGCCATGAAGGCCAAGGTCGATGCTCCCGACGCCACCGCGATCCCCTGGCTGCTCCTGGAGATCAAATCGACCGAGGGGCAAGGCGTGCTCAGCCACGTCGCGTGGATTCAGCGCGTTCAGACCGTGGGTGGCAAGGCTCCGGCGGACGGCTGCGACAAAGCGCACGACGGCGCCGAGGCGCGCGTCGATTACAGCGCGGCCTACTACTTCTACGCGAACCCGTGAGCTTGCTCGATCTCTGAGCCCGCTGCGATCCTCTCGAACAGCATCTGCTCATCGCCCTTTCGTCCGAGCGGCGCGATCTCTGCCGCGGCGCAGCCGCGGAGGCGATCGTAGGCGCACGCCAACGGGTGGTGGTCCCCGCCTACGTCCTGCGGCCGGCGCCTGGGCTCGAGGGTGCGCCTGCGTAGCCAGCGGAGCGCACTCTCCTCCCTGGCCTGACGCGTGCATCGGTCGCGGGTGAGACGCGCGAGCCATCCGCTGGCTGCTTTCGGCCAGCGGCTGCCGAACAGGGGCGTTCTGGGCCGGCTGAGCCGGTTGGGCTTATTGAGCCGGTCGCGCCGATTCACCTGGTTGCGCTGGCCGCGCTTCACCTGGTTGCGCCGGTCTCTCGTTCACGACCAGCTCGACATACCAGCTGGGCACCTCGCCTGATGGCTCCTCGGAAGATGGATCCTCGGCAGGAGGAGGAGCGCCGGCGGTGATGCCGATCCCGATCCGGGTCGCCCCGGGAGAAAGGAGAGCATACCTCGACGAAGGGTTCTGAAGCATCACGGCCACGTGCTCGGAGATGAACTCAGCGCTCCCCGTGAACTGCCAGGTTTGCCTTGGCAATACCCCGTTCGCCTTCAGCTGTGCAGCGAGGGTATCGTCTGGCGGCAGAACCTCGTCCGCGCGCGCGGTCGACTCGCTCCGCCTCGCCGCGATCGCCCCCACCGCCGGGTCCAGAGTGAGCGGCGCGAGGCCGAACCGACGCCGCTCCGCGTTGTACGCGGCCACGATCGCATCCGCCCAGGCCGCGCGGTCCGGCGGATTGGGCGATGGGTTCAGGATGAAGCTGTCGGGCGCCGCCGGCTCGGCGACCCCGACATGGACGGGAAACAGCAAGACTGGCCGGTGCCAGAGCTCGTCGGGAGCCACGTCGGATCTCGTGACCTGAATCGCGTTCAGCTCGACGAAGTAGCGTCCGGGCTTCATGGGCAGCTTGTGACGCAACGTGATCTTCCCGTCCGGCCCGGGCGTGACGCGCTGTCTTGTCACCTTGCCCCCCTCCGCGCCGATGTAGAACGCGGGATCGACCAGGCCGGGAGGGGCGCGCAGGTCGAGCGCCAGGGTGTCTCCGGGGGAGAAACGCTTCGGCGTCGGGGCCAACACGACCCCGCCACTGTCGAGCACGACGCCCTGGACTCCCCATTGCCCCCGGGTCCTCCGCGCGACACCGTAGGCGGTATCCGCTGGATTCAGCGCCCATAACCGGCGCGCGAACGCGGCGAGCCGTCGATCGAGGCGCCCGCTCTTGTCGCGCCCGCGCGCTGCGTCGACCCGCCATGTGAGCATGGCGGAGGCCACGCCGCACTTCCAGGCGAGCCACTGTCTCAGCGATTTGACCGGTCCTCGGTTCGCCTCGATGTACACCTCGGCCGTGGCGCCAGCGAGGCAGTCGAGCGCCAGGTCATGCCGCAG
Source organism: Sorangium aterium (assembly GCF_028368935.1). Lineage (NCBI taxonomy): Bacteria > Pseudomonadati > Myxococcota > Polyangiales > Polyangiaceae > Sorangium > Sorangium atrum. Next base: position 173,301 of record NZ_JAQNDK010000006.1, read on the forward strand.
TCTGCCGTGCGCCGCAGGCGGCCCCGCGCCCTCGAGGATCTGGCCTAGCTCGTCGCCGCCCGAGAATCCTTGCATCTGCGCGGGCGACGGCTGGTAGGTGCCCGGCGCTGCGCGAAGGAGATCGGCTGCATTTTCCGGCAGTACGCGTCCTGGGATCACGGCTGCGCCGGCCCCGCAGCCGGCAACCCAGATGAGGCCGAGCAGGGCGTGCCCGGCAGCTCTCTGTGCGGAGCGCCGCTGCATCGCTCGCGAGGCGCGCCCGAAGCCCCCCAGGCCCTTCATTGGCGCTGAATTTAATCGGCCCTTCTTTCCTGCGTCAATCGTTCCGGTGCCCGTTTCCTCTCGCGCGGCTCGGGCGAGTCCGGCGATGCCCCCCGCGCCGCGCGTGGCGCTCGCGCTGGTCGGTCCGGCCGCCATCGTCGAGCTCGATGGCGAAGGTCCTCCTCAACCGCGGTGAGCGCGCAGCGGGTAGAGAGCCCGAGCACGATGGCCGACCGCGCATGCGAGCACGTCGATGCCGCACGTCCGGCGAAGGAGCCTGGCCAAATCGACGCGCGGCGAGGTCGCGTGCGAGAGGCCGCCAAGCAGGCGACCCATGGGGTGCACCGGGATTCCTGGCGGGACGATTCCGTGGGGGCGAACCGTCGCGATCCGTCGCATCCCCGGGGATTTCCGGAGGGCGTGACGACGGATCGCACCCGTTCGGAGGGCGTGGACCCAACCCGGGCCCAGCGGCCAAGCCCCGGGCTTGGGGAGCTCGCCGTGAGCGATCCGTCGCGTCGGGCTGCGGTGGTCGCCTCGCTCGCCAGCACCCTATGCCGCGCCGTCGCCCTCGGGGATGAGGTGGCGGCCCGGGTCGTTCACGAGGCGATCGGACGGCTGCTCGGGCTGCCGGTGGCGCCGCGCGCCGAGGCGCGTGCGGCGCGGTGACCGTCGTGCAACGCACGTCCGGCGACATGCGGCTCAATCCGCATCTGCACGTGGTCTTCCTCGACGGGGCTTATCACGAAGACGGCACCGAGCTCGTGTGGAACGAACTCGGTCACCTGCGAACGCGCGAGGTCGGTCAGGTCATAGAGCACGCCGTCGGGCGGATGCTCCATTAGCTCCGGCGGCACGGGCATCTCGACATCGAGCACGACGTCGAGGAGGACGACGAGCCCGAGGCAGCGCTCTGTGCCTCCGCCGTCTCGGGACGAGAGCCGCGCCATACGTCGTCGCCCCGCAATGGCTCCGCGGGCTCTCGCCGTCTTCTCCGAGCGCGCTCGCGTACGACAAGCCGCTGTGCGCTGCGCTCGACGGCTTCACCTTGCACGCAGCGACGCGCGCCGGTGCGCACCATGCCGCGGCGAGGGAGGCGCTGCTGCGTTACGTGCTGCGACCCCCGATCGCAAAGGAGCGCGTCGAGCCGCAGCAGGACGGCCTGGTGCGGCTCTCGCTCAAGCGCGCCTTCGCTGACGGGACTGTCGCGGTGGACATGGATCCGCTCTCGCTCCTGTGCCGCCTCGCGGCCAGCGTCCCGCCGCCGAGCTTTCACACCGTCAAGTACGCTGGCGTGCTCGCCTCGGCAAGTCGCCCACGTTGGCGCGCAAACGCATCGGACCGCGCCCTGCGAAGCCACAAGAGCCTACGAAGGCGGACGATGACGCCGCTCCGAAACGCAAGCGTGGCGGCTATCGAGCGGTCGACAAACCGCGCCGAGATCTTGCGCCGCACATTTGCGATCGATGTCCTCGAGTGCCCAGCTTGCAAGGGGCGGATGAAGCTCGTCGCCATGGTGACCGAGCCAAGGAACATCGCCCGCTTCCTCTCCGCGCTCGGCGAGCCGACCGACGTCCCAGCTCGCTCTCCCAGCGCCGACGCGGCGGCCGCCGTACTGGAAGAGCACCGTTCTGCGCCGCAAGGTGCCCGGTAACGCCGCATAGCGTCTCGCGACGCGCCTCCCGGGCCAGACCAACGCCCGGACGGACACGTGTGCCCACGGCACGTCGATGCGCCCCGTAGCGCGCTCGGCGCCGCCCGGACCACGCTCTTTCGACCCAGGACCGAGCCATCACGACGCCCGCGGTCCCACCCTTTCGGTTTGCTGCGCTACACTGCCTCGCGCTGCGATGCGGCTTCTTTTACCTACGCGCTCCGCGAAATCGGCGAGGACCTGCTCCGGCGGCGTGGCGTAGCTGCCGAGGAACGTCGCGATGCAGTCCTGCGTGGGGTCGGCATACCAGCCGAGGACGTCGTACGTGACGCCGGCGATGGCGTCGAGGAGGCCCTGATCCTCGTCGTGGAGCCCGAAGACGCCGCGGCAGTTCGGGTAGAACGCCGCGAACGTCGCCTTTACGTGATCGAGCGTCGACACCCGCTCAGAGGCTGCGTCCCTTGAGGAAGCGCCGCCTCTCCCAAAGACGCAGGCTCCCGGAGACGCCTGCCAACCCGGAAGCCTCAGCCATGCGGCCTGCTACTGTCGGCGCGACCTTGCTCGCCCGTCCGCTGCTGGCGTCAGGCGAGGCGGCCGAATCCGCTCGGAAGGATTGAGCTACCCTCCACGAAGCCGCATCGAGCCGTAGGCATGGATGCTGGCATGACTGTTGCTCCTGTGGGACCACAGAACGCGATACAGGTCGCAGGAGAGTCATCATGGGATCCGACAAGAATACCCCGGGAACTGTTTTGCTTTCGAACGACGATCTCTACTACTTGCTGTATCGAGCCGCGCAAGAGTCGAGTAGTTTGGACGGGTTCAACAACAACGTCACGAGTCTCCTCGACCAGAAACTGGGGTCAGGCGCCTACATTCTCACCCTCGCCGTCAGCCAGGGGGGGCAAAACGGAGTGCTCTACAAGAAAAACCCCAGGCTCGATAGCAGCGCCTCCTGGTCGGGAGATACCGGGAGTCTGCCAGGGTCCGTGAGCAATTACGGCGTCTATTGCTTCGTGGCGTGGGGCAGCGCTCCCGGATGAAGGCGCCCTTCTCGCCTGCGCGGCGACGATACAGCCGAAGCGCCTCCCGCGACGGCGCCAGAGCCATCTCCTGAGGCGGATGCGCTCCCGGCGAACGGGACCCCGCCCTCCGGCCGAGCCTGTCGTTCACCGTGTCCGAGGTGAGATGCACCGTTACGGCACCACGCCGCTCCCCTCGTCCGACGGCTGAATCCGCTTGGAAGGGTCTTCTCAAAAAAAGATGCGCCGAACCGTAGAAGGGCGGCAGGCATCGTTGTTGCTTTGCTAGACGACAGAACGCGACGCGCGTCGCAAGGAGAGTCATCATGAATACGCCGATGAAAGCCCAAACCTCCATCACGGAAGCGGTCAAGACCAGGACGCTCGAGCAAGTCGTCGCAGCGGGGAGATCCGGTGCGTTTGCGGGAGATGATCTCTACTGGATCTTGTATCGAGCAGCGACAGAGGCATCGGATACGAATGGGTTCTACTTCGGGATCATCAGTCTGCTCGACCAGGCTCTGGGGCAAAACGCCTACATTTTCGCCTGGACAATCAGCAAGAACGGATACAGTGGCTTTATCGATAATACTAATCCCCGGCTCCCCAATGGCATCCAGTGGGGTGGAGACGCCGGGGTCCTGCCAGGAGTCGCGAGCGCTTACGCCGTCTCTGTCTTCGTGTTCTGGGGCGGCTGAAGCGCGCAGATGCATCGCCGGGCCCCCGCCGCGGGGGGCTCGGATCTCGACTGTACATGATACACCTCTGGCACAGCGGTGATACAGTAAACAGGACCACAATTGGCGCTGGGACGCGACCATCCCTACCGAGATGGGGCTCGGTTTCGTGGGATGCGCTACACGAGGCCTCCGCCGGTTTAGCGCAGGGGCTTGGCATGCCTCCTGCGAAGAGCTCACCAAGACGCGGATCATCCGACACGCGCACGACGAGATTACAATGAACCGAAACAGACTCATGCATGGTTGGCATATTTCAGGACACGTATTGGTGGGTGCGGGGGCGTTCTTCGCGATGTCGTGTAAAGGAGCCGAGACGCAGCGCCCGGCGGCATCGACCTCCGCGGCGGTCCAGGCGCCGCGCCCGGAGAGGAAAGACTCCTGCGAGACCCAGCCCTCGTACATCAACGTCGCGGCCTGCGCGCCGCCCACGGATGTCGCTGCAGGCGCGGACCTCAACCAGGCTGCCACCTTCGCCTGGCAGGAGTTCATCTCGCTCAACTGGCCCGCGGTGAAGCAAACCTTCACGTCAGGTACGCGCGGACAGCTCGATGCCAATGCCCGGCTCGACGCCATCAACGACAAGAATGGCACCACGCCCACGTGGATGACCTACCGCCACAAAATCGAGGTCTTCCCGGGTGGGGGCAACAAGGACGGCGTGAAGCCGTACAACTACGACGATAAGCCGCAATACATCTACGATTCGACGAAGGTGGGGGGGGATGGCACGATTCCCTTGTGCGACGGCGGGGACCCCCAGAACCTCAAGGACACCGAGGGCGCGCTCTTCCTCAACGCGGACGAGGCCACCCAGATCGGGCAGAACTCCATGTTCGCGGGCGTCGTCGAGGCGGCGAAGGTCGACCCGAACGACCCCGCGGCGTCCCAGATCGTGTTCATGGTGAAGGCCAATCCCATTTACGTCAAGTACGTGCAGCAAACCGGCTGGTTCACGGGCATTCCAAGTGATATCGAGACGAAGACCAAGCAGTACGTGCAGGACAACAAGAAAGACCCCGAGGCGGGGAGCACGGACCTGGTCAGCCTCCCCCTCAATACCATTCTCACCAAGTCGGCTTGGCGCCGCGCGGTCCCGGGGGACGAGCAGACCCACCTGGTCAGGCCCTTGCGCCGGTACAAGCTGAACGGGTCGAACTACTGCTACGCGGTCAACTATTACACGCTGGTCGCGCTCCACATCATCCAGAAGACCAATTCGGCGCCGCAGTTCATCTATGCCTCCTTCGAGGCCGCCGACAACATCCTCACCCAGGACGGGCAACGGGCCGAGGACGACAGCGGCCGCATCACGAGCCAGGGCCAGCCTGCCCGTTACCCCGCGATCACCTCCGTTCCCGCCACCGGCTGGAACAAGGCGTCGCGCCAGAAAATCACGGCGGCCTCCGACGTCTGCACGCCCGGCTCGAGCCTCTACTACGAGAACAACCCCAAAAATAAGAACATCCCCCAGGCCAAGGTGTGCGTCCGCGCGCGGCTGTCCCCGATCCCCCAGACCATCATCCGAGCGAACGACGCGGCGCACCAAGCCTTGGACAGCTACGCCGAACAGAATGGCTCCCCCAAGAGCGTCCTCAGGTACTACAAGCTCGTGAACGTCCAGCATGTCCCCGCCACGAAGGAGGCCATGGCGGAGTACACAGGTGGCGGTGGTGTCGAGCCCGCGACCTACTACATGGCCAACATGGTCCTCGAGACCAGCCAGGTCTTGCAGCATTTCTCCGGCGGCTTCGCGGGCAACCCGGATCCGAACAGCTCGAATGACCCGGCCGACGGCACCATCACCGACTATGCGTACGGCGGCGACACGCCTCAGGTGGGGCCGAACCTCTCCGTCAACGGCACGAACTACCTCATGGGCGGCTGCATGGGTTGCCACGGCCAGGCCCAGAAGGAAGGTGGCGGGTTCAGCTTCGCGCTCGACGGGATCGCCAAGGGCTTCAGCGCCAAGCCCGAGTACCCTCGCGGACCGGGTAACCAAAACGGATTCGACGACTTCGCCGCCCGCTGGCAAAGGCGACGCTGATCACCGAGGAGCTCTTCCGATGAAAAATTACGCTTTCGCGTCCGTGCTCCTCACCATCGCGGCGGGGGTATCCCTCGGCGCCTGTGGGAATGGGAATCAAGCCGGCCCCAAAGTCGTCGACGGAAAGGGCGAGCCCGAGGAGCTCGCCACGGCAAGGTCGCTCGCCTTCCGGGACGCGGTCAAGGCTCCCCCCGCGGGCTGGTCGGGGCCCGTGTTCAAGCTGAGCCACGACTATCCGAAGGAAAAGCCCACGTGCGACTCGCCTTGGCTGCGCCGCAACGTGGATTTCAGCGGCAAGAGCTCCACGTGGAACGCGGATTGGCAGGGCTACGTGCAGGACATCGTCAATTACGTCAAAGAGGGCCAGGAGCCGAATCTCCCCGATGACCCCGGCTGGCGTATTCAGGTGTCCGGCCAAACCCGCTGGTTCAACGTCCCCTGGATGGCCTACGACGGCGAGCGGGGCCGCGAGTTCGTGCATGGCTTGACCAACGAGCTGTCGACCGCGGAAACGGCCTTCATCGGGCGAGGCAGCGGCAAGCACATCCTGCCGGGCGCCAGGAAGAGCGGCGGTGACGACCCGCTCTTCGAGACCTGGTCGATCGGCTACTACAATCCCTGCGGCGCGTGGTCGATCGGGCAGCAGTGGCCCGAGAGCGGCGCGCCGGCCACCTACGAGGAGAACGGGCGGCTCCTGGCTCGCGGCATGCCGTTCCCGGAGGGCACCGTCGTCGTCAAGCTGCTCAATACCACGGCGACCGAAAAGGACGTGCCCTACATGAAGGGCTCCACCAACTGGCAAGCCAACGGCCACAAGCAGACGGGGCCGCGCACCTACGCGACGTGCGAGCGCGAGGTGCGCGAGGTCCACCTCGTGCAAATGGACCTCGCGGTCGTCGACACGCGCTCGCCCACGCGCTGGGTCTACAGCACGCTCGTCTACGACGGCACCCTGCCCGGCGCCACGATCTGGGATCGCATGCGGCCGCTCGGCGTGCAGTGGGGCAACGACCCCCAGACCTTCCCCGCGGTGCCCCTGGCCAACAGCAAGCCGCTGAGCCAGTCGGTCGCGGCCCCCGTCAACATCCACGAGCACTACGGTTGCTTCAAGCGCCTCGCCGGCGACGTGGACCAGAGCAACTCGAGCTGCACGTCGTGCCACATGGGCGCCTACGCGGCCGCGCCGGGGGTGGAGATCAAGCCGGGCGAGAACGTACCGCCGATCTTCAAATTCGACGGGATATGCGACACCTACAACGCGACGAACGCGAGTTATTTCGCTAACTATGCCTATCCGAGCCCGTTCCCTGGCAGCAGCGGCGATGTCGCGGCAGCGATCCCGCTGGACACCTCGCTGCAGCTCCAGGTGGCCTTCGCCCAGTACGCCTACTTCAAGAACAGCGACCCGAAAGTCGTACCCAAGTCCACCTGCCCACCGGCGCGCTGAGCGCGAGGACCACCATGACACAATCGCGATCTGATAGCGACGCAGGGTTCGCCACCGACCTGCAATTCGTCCTCAATGGCCAGCCGGTGGTGCTGAAGGACGTGGACCCGACCACGCTGCTCGTCGATTGGCTGCGCTCGCCCGAGGTCGGCCTCCATGGGACCAAGAAGGCGTGCGGCCAGGGCGGCTGCGGCGCGTGCACGGTGATGATCACGGAGCTGGACCCACAGACCGGGCAAAAGATGTTCCGCTCGATCAACGCTTGCATGCGCCCCATCTGCACGCTCGACGGCAAGGCGGTGACCACGATCGAGGGCACGGGCTCCACGACCACCTCGTTGAGCCCGGTGCAGTACCGCATTGCCAAGGAAAACGGCTCGCAATGCGGCTTCTGCACGCCGGGCTTCGTGATGAACATGCACTCCGTGCTCGCGACCGCGACGAGCCTGGGCAAGGGGCGGCCGACCAAGCTGCGTGTCGAGCAGGCCTTCGACGGCAACCTGTGCCGCTGCACCGGCTACCGCCCGATCCTCTACGGCATGAAGCACTTTGCCTCCGACTGGAGCGACGCCGACAAGCAGGGCTGCCTGCACACGGACGTCGACCCCGCCGATGAGGTGCCGCATTGCCATACCGTGCCCGCGGACTTCCCCAGCTCGCTCGAGGCCCCCCCGCGCGCGCTCCACTATCGCAAGGGTGTCTATGACTGGTACCGCCCCGTCACCCTGGCCCAGGTGCACGAGATCCAGCAGCATTACGACCCGAGCAGCATCAAGCTGGTGGTGGGGAACACCTCGATCGGGGTTTACGACAAGTACACCGAGGATCCCCACGTCCTCGTCGACGTCTCCCACGTGCCCGAGCTGCGGCGCAAGGACGTGGAGCCCGCGCAGATCGTGGTGGGGTCGGCCGTCTGCTACAGCGACTTGCTCGATATGCTCGACGCTCTGCTCGCGCAACGCGGAAAGGTCGAGCCGGGCACCGCGGGCGAGGGGTACGAGGCGCTGCATACCATGGTCCAGCGCACCGCGGGCCGCATCGTGCGCAATGCGGCCAGCCTGGGCGGGAACACCATGATGGTGGCGCGGCACGTCACCGAGGGCGTGCCGTTCCCCTCGGATGCCTTCACGGCCTACTGCTCCCTGGGCGTCAAGGTGCTGGTCAGCACGGGCGCGGGCGCCCCGACCGAGTACGACATCCTCGACTTCGCCCACCACTACGCGAGCTCGCCCGCGCTGCGCGCGACGGGGGTGCTCGTGAGCTACCGCATCCCCACCACACCACCGCGCGTGTTCGTGCGGACTTACAAGACGGCGCTGCGGCCCGAGAATGCGCACTCGATCGTCAACGCAGGCATGCTCGCGGGCTTCGACGAGCAGGGCAACGTCACCGGCGCGCGGATCGTGTTTGGCGGGGTCGGGCCGCTCGCTTTCCACGCCAAGCGGGCCGAGGGCTTCCTGGAGGGCCGCCCGTGGAATGCGGAGACCTTGGCCGGGGCCATCGATTGCGTGCGGCAAGACGTCTCGGAGCAGCTCACCCTGCACCACGACCGCATGGCGGCGCTGCCCGACGAGGGCTTCACCGACGCGTACAAGCTGGCGCTCGCCGAGGGGTACTTCTACCAGTTCTTCGTCTACGTGGCCGAGCAGGTGGCCCACCACGAGGTGTCCAAAGACGCTCGCTCGGCGGGCAAGCGCAGGGAGAGGCCGGAGAGCACGGGCAAGCAGAAGTACGAGCGCTACAAGGACGAGTACCCGGTCAACAAGCCCTACATCAAGCTGGGCGCGTTCCTGCAGGCCACCGGCGAGGCGCGCTATACGCACGACATCCCGCTGCCGGCCCGCGGCCTGGAGGCGGCGGTGGTGACCAGCATGAAGGCGCTGGCCCAGATCTCCTACCAGATCCCCAGCGGCGATTCGCTGGTGACCGCCACCGCTGCCGAGCTTTCGGCCTACCTGGCGACCCGCTATCCGGGCTTCGTGGATTACGTCACCAAGGACGACATCCCCCCCGGTGGCTCCAACGCCCAGGGCTTCGGCAACGACCTCTTGTTCGCCGACGGCATTGTGACCTCGTACGGGCAATGCATCGGCCTGGTTTTGGCGCAGACCGCCGAGCAGGCCATCGACATCGCGCAAGAGATCGCCACCCGCTGGGTCCGGTACGCGCCGGTCGTCGACGACGACCGCAAGCCCGTCCTGCCCACGCTGACCATCGACGAGGCCCGGCGCCAGGGCAAGATCTACCAGGACAGCCAGCACTACCCCGTGCACGTCTGGAAGATCCAGCGCCCCGGGACCAAGCTCGACTGGGTCGCGGGCGACGATTCCGGCAGCCGCGTCGTGCACGACGACGCCGTGCTCGACGGCGTCCAGTGCAAGGTGTTCCACGGCAGCGAGCGCAGCGGGGCGCAGCTCCATTTCTACATGGAGACGAACGCGTGCGTGGCCATTCCCGGCGAGCGCAACCGCATCGTGGTGCATTCGTCCACCCAGAGCCCCGACTCGGTGCAGAGCGGGGTCCGCAGCGCGCTCGGGCTCGCCATGAACCATGTCGGAGTCGAGATCGCGCGGGTGGGCGGTGGCTACGGCGGCAAGACGACGCGCTCGCCCTACGTCGCCGGCATCACGGCGGTGGCGGCGTGGAAGCACCGACGCCCCGTGAAGCTGGCGATGCGCCGCGAGAATGACAGCGCGATGATCGGCCACCGGCACCCCTTGCTGGGCGAATACGCCGTCGCGATCGCCACCGGGGAGGGAGACCCGGATCAGCGCGGCCGGCTGATGGGCCTGAAGACGGACTTCTGGACCGACGGCGGCAGCACGCTCGATTGCTCGTTCGTCGTGATGGATTGTCTCCAGCTCCGGGCCGACAGCGCCTATAACATTCCCCACTACCAGACCAGCGGGGACGTCTGCCAGACGAACAAGGCCAGCAACACCGCAATGCGCTCGATGGGCTCGGTGCAGGCGCTGCTCGTGCAAGAGGACGCCATCGAGCAGGCCGCCCACGCAATCGGGATGCTGCCGGAGGACGTGCGGGAGAAGAACCTATACCAGCTCGGAGGGATGACCCCCGTCGGGCAGGTGCTCGATTACTGCTACCTGGGCCACGTGTGGGAGCGCATCAAGCAGAACTCGAAGTTCGCCGAGCGTCTCGCGGCCGTGCAGAAGTTCAACGCCGAGAACCGCTGGAAGAAGCGCGGCATCTCGATGATGCCCGTGAAGTACGGGAGCGGCTACAACGCGCCGATGCTCGAGCAGGCGGGCGCGCTCGTCGAGGTCTACGCCCAGGATGGCACGGTGCTCGTGCGCCAGGGCGGGGTGGAGATGGGCCAAGGGCTGCGGGTGAAGGTGGCCCAGGTGGTCGCCAAGGAGCTCAACATTCCCATGGGGCTCATCGAAATCGGCGACACCGACACGCAGGTGGTGCCGAACCCGGTGGGCACAGGGGCTTCGACGGGCTCGGGCTTCAATGCGGCCGCCGCCAAGAAGGCCTGCCGCGACCTGCGCGACCGGCTCCAGGCGTACTGCATGAAGAAGCTCGAGGAGAACGGCCTCGCGTGGTGCCAAACGAACCACATCGACTTCTGGAACCACCAAGATGGGTGGCGCAAGGTGGTGCAAATCACGACGAACGGCAAGACGATCGAGAAGACGATCTGGCAGTGCGTCGTCGCCATAGCCCATAATGACCAGTTCAACCTCTCGGCCCAGGCGCGCTTCAAGCAGAAGGGCGGGGCCGAGATCGACACCGGTCTGATCTTCAAGCCGAACGCAGGCAGCGAAGCCGTTTATCACTTCACCGGGTTCACCTACAGCGCCGCCTGCACCGAGGTGGAGATCGACGTGCTCACCGGGGAGACCACGGTGCTCCGCGCCGACGTGCTCTACGACATGGGCGATAGCCTCAACCCGGCCATCGACATTGGACAGGTGGAGGGCGCCTACGTGCAGGGGCTCGGCTACGTGCTGAGCGAGGATGTGCTGTTCCAGCCCGACGGCCCCGACGCAGGCGCGCTCAACGCCGACAACACCTGGCGCTACAAGGTGCCGGCGACGACCTCGATCCCCATCGAGTTCAACGTCGACCTCTTCCCGCGCTCCACCGCGCCCGAAGTCCCCGAGAGCCCCTACGACCTCTACTCGTCGAAGGAGGTCGGCGAGCCCCCGCTGGTGCTTGCGATCACGGCCTTCTTCGCGCTCAAGCACGCGATCCTGGCTGCGCGGCAGGATCGGGGGCATAACGAGTGGTTCCAGCTCCAGGCGCCAGCCACCGTCCAGCGCGTGCAGCAGGCGTGCTTGGTGACCCAGGAGGATCTGACCCTCTGAGCAGAGCGGGCCGCGGTAGCGGCCCGCTCCTCGAGCCGCGAGCATCGCCACGATGACCCTTGCCTCCATGCCGCGCTGTTCGCGTGGTCAATCCACTCGTGGAGCACGACGATGACCCCCTCTGATCCCAGGTTCTACGTCACGCTCCTCGAGATGCTCGGATCCGAACGCAGCTTCGCCGTCGCGACGGTCGTGAACGTGCGCGGCTCCGCGTCAGGCAAGCCCGGGGCCAAGGCGATCTTCGACGAGCACGGCCATAACCTCCACGGCTGGGTGGGGGGCGGCTGCGTCGAGCGCTTCACCGGCGAGCAGGCGGTCGCGGCGATCGCCGAGGGTCGACCGCGGCTCGTCGTGGCCGATCTCGACGACGAGGTGCTCGGCCTGGGCATGCCGTGCGGTGGCGTGATGGACATCTACATCGAGCCGGTGCGCCCGCGGCCACCGCTGTTCGTTGCCGGTGATGGGCCGAGCGCGAAGGCCGTCGTCACGCTGGGCGCGCGGCTCGGCTTTCGGGTCGTGGCCCATGCGCCGGGGCTCGTCGATGACTGGCAGGACCCGATGGTGTCCGTGCGTGACGCCGCCTACGAGGTCTGTGATCCCCCTCGAGGGGCGCGGATGGTGGTGGCCTCCCGCCATCGTGGCGACGAGGCGGCGCTCGCGGCCGGGCTGCGAGCCGACGCGAGCTACCTCGGCCTGGTCGCCAATCGCACCCGCGCGGCGGCGACCCGCGCGCGGCTCGCCGAGGTGGCCGCGCCGGAGCGCGTCGCGGCCATCCGCGCTCCCGCGGGCCTTGATCTCGGAGGGCGCCGCCCCGTCGAGATCGCCATGAGCGTGCTCGCCGAGATCCTGGCCGAGGAGCGCGGGGTCGACGTGGATGCCCTCGAGCGAGCGGCCGGAGCGGGGCCCGCCGCGTGTCCCTCCCCGGGCTGGTCGAGCCCCGAGCTCGTGGTGGTCGGACACAGCCGAATTGCCGAGGCGCTCGCTGACCTCGCCGCGATGCTAGAATGGCCGATCACCCTGCATGCCGTCGCGCCCGCACCCCATCAGCGCGCAGGCTACCCCGCGACGGTCCGCTGGGTGAGCGAGGATCCCGGCTTTCAACGGCTGCCGGCGTCCCCGAGCACGGCCGTGGTGGTGGCCTCGCACCACAAGGGGGACGAGCGGGCCATCGCGGCGGCGCTCGGGGCCGGAGCGCCTTACGTAGGTCTGGTTGCCAGCGCCAGCCGGTCGCGGTTGATCCGCGAGCGGCTCCCGGGTTCGCTCGCGGATACGCCCGGCGTGCTGCGAGCCCCGGCCGGGCTGGCCATCGGGGCGCGCACGCCTGCCGAGATCGCGTTGAGCATCGTGGTCGAGATCCTTGCCTTGCTGCACGGCCGCAGCGGCCGCGCGCTGACTGCGCTCGAGGAGCTCCCGGCCCGGCGCGGGGGCCCCTGCCTCGATGCGGGCGTAGGCGAGCGATGAGCACGGCCGTGGCAGCGCGCAGCGACTTCCCCGCGCTTGCGGCCCCGGGCTTCGTCTACCTCGACAACGCGTCGACCACCCAGGCGCCGCTCGCGGTGATCGAGGCCATCGCGGCCTTTTACCGAAACGGCCACGCCAACGTAGGCCGCGGCGTGTACGGGCTCGCCGAACGCACGACGGCGGCCTACGAGGCGGCGCGGGCACAGGTGGCGCGCTTCTTGGGCTTGCGCCATCCGAGCGAGCTGGTGTTCACGTCCGGCGCAACCGACGCGATCAACCTGGTGGTCGAGGGCTGGGCGCGGCGACGCGTGACCGCGGGGAGCAGGGTCCTCACGACCGTCCTCGAGCACCACGCCAACCTACTGCCCTGGCAGCGCCTCACCCGCCAGCACGGAGCCCGGCTCGAAACGATCGACATCGACGAAGAGGGGCGGCTCGATCTCGATGACGCCGCGGCCAAGCTCCCGGGGGCGACGGTGCTGGCCGTGACCGCCATCTCCAACGTGCTCGGCGTTCGCATGCCGCTGCCGGCCCTCGCGGCGCTGGCCCGCGAGCACGGCGTGTGCATGGTCGTCGACGCGGCCCAGGCCGTGGGGCACGAGCCAGTCGACTTCGCGGCGATCGGCTGCGACTTCATGGCGCTGTCGGCCCACAAGATGCTAGGGCCCACGGGCATCGGCGTGCTGGCGGCGCGTCGCGAGCGGCTGCTCGAGCTCGAGCCGGTGCGGGTGGGCGGCGGGATGGTCCGGGAGGTCGCCGCCCTGGGGAGCGACGGGCCGTCGCGATGGCGCGAGCCGCCGTGGGGCCTCGAGGCCGGAACCCCGCACATCGCCGGGGCCATCGGCATGGCCGCCGCTGCCGAGTACCTCGCAGCCCTTGGCCTACCGCGGATCGCCGCGGCCGAGGAGAGCTTGGTCCGCGCGCTGCTCGACGGCTTGCGCGAGCTCGAGGGCATCCGGGTGCTGGGGCCCGGGCCCGGTGCGGCGCGCGCGGGGATCGTGTCCTTCACATTTGCGAGCCACCACCCCCACGACGTGGCGGGGCTACTGGGCGAGCTGGGTGTGGCCGTGCGCGCGGGCCATCACTGTGCCGTGCCACTCATGCGACACCTCGGAGCGCCATCGACCGTACGGGTAAGCCTGGGGCCGTACAACGACGAGGGCGACGTCACGGCCCTGCTCGCGGGCCTGCGGCACGTCACGCGGGTGCTCGCGTGAGCCAGCATCCCCGGAGCCTCTACCGCGAGGCCTTGCTCTGGCTGGCTCGCGCCCCCGACCACCGCGGGCCGATGCCCCACGCCGATCGGCGCGGGCGGGCGGTCAATGCCCTGTGTGGCGACGAGCTGCTGGCCGAGCTCACCCTCGGGCAGGACGATCGCATCGGCGAGCTGCGGTGCACCGTCCGCGGCTGCGCCGTAGCCGAGGCCTCGGCCCACCTCTTGGCCGAGCTCGTGCCCGGAGCGGATCACCAGCAGATTGCGGGTTGGCAAGCGCGATTCGAGGCGGCGCTCACTGGCGCTGCCCTGCCTGCCGAGCTCGCGCCCCTCGAGCCGCTGCTGGCCCTGCGCGAGCGGCCCAGCCGGCATGGCTGCGCGCTGCTTCCCTGGCACGCACTCGCCGAAGCGCTGAGGCCGGTGGGCGTCGCGCCATCGCGCGATGATCTCGGGGAGGCGGCCCAGCCCCCGGCCGGAGCCGCATCGATCGGGCCCGTCATTTCGACTGTAGGTCGTCAGAATCGCTAGCTAGTGCCCAGCTTGCAAGGGGCGGATGAAGCTCGTCGCCATGGTGACCGAGCCAAGGAACATCGCCCGCTTCCTCTCCGCGCTCGGCGAACCGACCGACGTCCCAGCACGCTCTCCCAGCGCCGACGCGGCGGCCGCCGTACTGGAAAAGCACCGTTGTGCGCCGCAAGGCGCCCGGGGACGCCGCATAGCGTCTCGCGACGCGCCTCCCGGGCCAGACCAAAGCCCGGACGGACACGTGGGCCCACGGCACGTCGATGCGCCCCGTAGCGCGCTCGGCGCCGCCCGGACCACGCTCTTTCGACCCAGGACCGAGCCATCACGACGCCCGCGGTCCCACCCTTTCGGTTTGCTGCGCTACACTGCTTCGCGCTGCGATCCGGCTTCTTTTACCTACGCGCCCGGTCCTCGTCGGTCACACGAGGCCAGCGGCGCACATACACATAAGAGAACAGCTCACCAGGCTGGCCCGAGAGGATGGGCAGCGGACTGCCCGGCTCCGTCGGGTCGTCGTGCGGCGGGGGCAGCGGGGCGGGTGGATCCGGCGGTGCCGGTGCCGGTGGCCAGGGAGCATGCCCCCCGCGGCTCGGACAGGCGACCATCAGGCCTTCGAAATGGGTTTCGCCGGAGAGGCGGGTGGTGCCGAACCGGATATCGGCAAAGATGCCGACGCTGTCCACGCCGTCGATGTGCACATGGGCCCGCTGCTGGAGCTCGCCTTCGACCTGGAGACCCGAGTGGAACCCGATCCGGAACGGCGTGGACCGACTCTCGTGGATCTTGACGATATGCTCCTCCTCCGGGCCCATCTTGCAGACGATCCTGGCCACCGAAGGAACGCCGTCGCCCGGGTTGCAGCTGATGATGACGTCGAAAATCAGGCGCCCGTCGAGCGTCGTCCAGGTCCTTTTGACCATCTCGTTCATGACGATGTCCTTCTGCAACTCTCAGGCATGAGCTCTGCAACTGACAGAACTGACAGGCATAGGCGGGGTCCGTCTGCTCCCCCGCGCGGGGAGCAGACGGACCGGTCCATCAGGCCATGACAGTGTTCTCGAGGTTGAACTGGAATGGCCTGGAGTCCGTGCCGGGGCCGCCGCCGGTCAGCACGATGTCGGCCTTGACGAGCCCCAGCAGCGACAGCTCGGTGTTCACGCTGGAGATGATGGCCGAGTTCATCACCTGGCCCTCCTCGACCTGCGACGCCACGCCGATCCAGATCGTGGGCTTGAACTGGAACACCGCCTTCTGCTGCGGGGCAATCGAGGTCTTCAGCGCGAGCAGCTTGCCACCTCTGTAGATGCTGGCGTTGATCGCGCCCTTCTGGAGGCCGTTGAGCACCTGCACCTCCCTCGTGCTTGTGCCGTAGCCGGCTTCGCTCAGGCTGTCGCCGGAGGCCGTGCAGGTCATCGTGAACAGCTGGCCGTTCTGGGCGAGCAGCTGAGGCGTGTAGTTCCCGTAGCTGTCGCTGGCGCACACGGCCATCTCCATCGGGAACACGAAGGGATGGTTGTCGCCCTGCCCGCAGTACCGGATGACCTTCCACGCCACGGAGAGCTCGTCGAAGTCGGTCCCCACGTTCTTCTGGAAGATGACGATCCGCGAGTTGTTGGTGTCGTTCGAGTCGTTGATGAAATTGAGCTGAATATCCATGTCTACTCTCCCTGTCGAAAGAATGCGACGCACCGTGCGTCGCATCGTTGCCGGCGTACTGCCCGACGCCGGTGAGTCTTTCCTGCGGCTCATGCCGCCACGATGTTTTCCAGCGTGAAGACGAAGGGCGTGGAGTCGACGCCCGCGCCGCCGCCGGCCATCACGATGTCGGCGCTGGCAATGCCCAGCAGCGACAGCTCGGTGTTCACGCTGCTGATCACGGCCGAGCCACCGAGGCGCGTGCGGCGCGGTCAAGAGCGGCGCGGTGACCGTCGTGCAACGCACGTCCGGCGACATGCGGCTCAATCCGCATCTGCACGTGGTCTTCCTCGACGGGGCTTATCACGAAGACGGCACCGAGCTCGTGTGGAACGAACTCGGTCACCTGCGAACGCGCGAGGTCGGTCAGGTCATAGAGCACGCCGTCGGGCGGATGCTCCGTTACCTCCGGCGGCACGGGCATCTCGAGATCGAGCACGACGTCGAGGAGGACGGCGAGCCCGAGGCAGCGCTCTGTGCTTCCGCCGTCTCGGGACGAGAGCCGCGCCATACGTCGTCGCCCCGCAATGGCTCCGCGGGCTCTCGCCGTCTTCTCCGAGCGCGCTCGCGTACGACAAGCCGCTGTGCGCTGCGCTCGATGGCTTCACCTTGCACGCAGCGACGCGCGCCGGTGCGCACCATGCCGCGGCGAGGGAGGCGCTGCTGCGTTACGTGCTGCGACCCCCGATCGCAAAGGAGCGCGTCGAGCCGCAGCAGGACGGCCTGGTGCGGCTCTCGCTCAAGCGCGCCTTCGCTGACGGGACTGTCGCGGTGGACATGGATCCGCTCTCGCTCTTGTGTCGCCTCGCAGCCAGCGTCCCGCCGCCGCGCTTTCACACCGTCAAGTACGCGGGCGTGCTCGCCTCGGCAAGTCCATGGCGCAAGCGCATCGGACCGCGCCCTGCGAAGCCACAAGAGCCTACGAAGGCGGACGAAGGCGCCGCTTCGAAACGCAAGCGTGGCGGCTATCGAGCGGTCGATAAACCGCGCCGAGCTCCTGCGCCGCACATTTGCGATCGACGTCCTCGAGTGCCCAGCTTGCAAGGGGCGGATGAAGCTCGTCGCCATGGTGACCGAGCCAAGGAACATCGCCCGCTTCCTCTCCGCGCTCGGCGAACCGACCGACGTCCCAGCACGCTCTCCCAGCGCCGAGGCGGCGGCCGCCGTACTGGAAGAGCACCGTTCTGCGCCGCAAGGCGCCCGGGGACGCCGCCGCGCTTCGCGACGCGCCTCCCGGGCCAGACCAAAGCCCGGACGGACACGTGTGCCCACGGCACGCCGATGCGCCCCGTAGCGCGCTCGGCGCCGCCCGGACCACGCTCTTTCGACCCAGGACCGAGCCATCACGACGCCCGCGGCCCCACCCTTTCGGTTTGCTGCGCTACACTGCTTCGCGCTGCGATCCGGCTTCTTTTACCTACGCGCTACGCGCGCATCGCCGGGTACACCACCCGAGCGGCGGCGGCGCGCGGCAGCGACGCCGGCCGCGGGAGGCGCCCGGCACGCGCGGCGGCGGCCCGGCCGGCGCTCCAGGGGTGAAGCGGGGCGCCCGAAAGGCGCCCGGGAGCGGTGCTCAGCCGCGTCCGGTACATGAGAAACAGAGCGGCGGTCACCCGCACAGGAGACGGGCCCAGATCGGTGTTTTCGGCGCGGAAGCGCACGAAAGGGAGCTGAGCACCGAAAACGTCGAGGTGGGCCCGTATCCGAAGCGGGGGCCCGCCGCTCTAGAGGCTCAGAACGCGCAGGTGGGGGTGGGGCCGGCGGTGAAGGGCTCCCAGCGGACGTCCTCGATCGCCACGTCCATCGGCGACTCCGAGTAGATGAGGAAGGGCGTGTTGACGTTGGTGATGTCGAGCCCTCTGTCCGTCAGGCACTTCAGCGGGACGGAGACCTCGTGCCACTCCCCGTCCGCGATGGAGGTCAGCGTATTGGCGATGTTGATGTCGCCGAGGCAGGGATACACGCAGTGGGCTGACAGCGTGACCAGCGGGCCCTCGGGCGGAGCATCGACGCGCGCCCGGAAGACGATCGAGGTCTCCGAATTGTAGTAAGGCGACAGATCGACCCCGGGCGCGCCCGCCGAGACCTGCGCGTAGATCTGGCCCGTCGCGCTCCAGGTCACCTGCTTGGCGCTGCCCTGGATCTCGCCGTCGATCGTGCTCACGCTGACCTCGCCGCCGGGCAGGGTGGCCCCCATGCCCACGTCGATGCCGCCCCAGTTCGAGGGGCCGCCGATGCGCAGCACGTAGTCGCCCCTGTCCTCGCCATCCACGAAGATCTCGAGCGGCTCGCTCGTGGTGCCGGCCGCCCCCGGGTCCGGGGCATCGCAGCCGTGGCCCGTGGAGACCTCGGGCAGATCGTCGCCGAGCGCGTCGGCGTCGGTGGTCACGAGGCCATAGCCATACGCGAAGAGCGGCTCCTCGCCGTCTCCCCTGTTGATGGACGTCTGGCAGTCGGCCGAGGGCCACGAGAACGACAGCTTGCCCTGGAACTCGTGATCGCCGAAGAGCACGTCGGCGACGCCGCCGCCCTCGCTGCCCGGCAGCCAGGCCGCCACGAACGCGTCTGACCGGTTGAGCTCCTTGTTGGTGTGGAGCGGGCGGCCCGACACGAACACGGTGACGATGGGCACACTCGGCGCCTGGGCGCGGATGGTCTCGATGACGGCGAGGTCCTCGGGGTAGAGGTTCGCGTGCTCGAGCGTCTCGAACTTGCCTATATCGCCCTGGCCCTCGGCGTAGGGCGTCTCGCCGATGACCACGATCGCGGCGTCGAAGGTGTCGGCCGCGGCGGTGCCGTCGGGGCTCAGGGTCGCAGCGCCGCTCAGCCCGGCGGCCGTGATCGTCTCCTCGATGCCGGCGTAGATGGACTGCGCGTTCGGGAAATCGGCGTTGGTGTTGCCGGTGCCCTGCCAGGTCAGCGTCCAGCCGCCGGACTGGTTCTGGATGTTGTTTGCGGTCTTGCCGGCCACGAGGACGTTCATCGACTTGCTGAGCGGCAGGACATCGCCCTTGTTCTTGAGCAGGACGAGCGACTTGCGCACGGCCTCGCGCGCCACGGCCCGGTGCTCCGGCGCGGCGAGGAGCGCGGCGTCGCCGGCGACCGACCGGGTCGACGGGGCGCCCTTGCTCGCCCTGGGGCCGAGGAGGCCGGCCCGCATCTTCACGCGCAGGATCCGGGTCACCGCGTCGTCGATGCGGGCCATCGGGATCTCGCCGCTCTCCGCCTGGGCGATGGTGTTCTCGATGAACGCCATCCAGTCGTTGGGCACCATGATCATGTCCACCCCGGCGTTGATCGCCGCGGCGCACCGCGTGTTGTTACAACCCGGGAGCTGGCCGTGCCCGTTCCAGTCGCCGACGACGAAGCCGGTGAAGCCGAGCTGGCCCTTGAGGATGTCGGTGAGCAGGTACTGATTGCCGTGCATCTTGTCGCCGTTCCAGCTGCTGAACGACGCCATCACGGTCTGCGCGCCCGCCGCGAGCGCGGAGAGGTAGCCCTGGGCGTGGATGTCGCGCAGAGCCTCCTCGGAGCAGACGGTGTTGCCCTGGTCCTTGCCCTGCTCGGTCCCGCCGTCGCCCATGAAGTGCTTGGCGGTCGCGACCACGTGCGCGCCGTTGAACAGGTCCGCGCTGTCCGCCGGCCGGCCCTGCAGGCCCCGGATCATCCGGCCCGCGTAGCTCCTCACGATCTCCGGATCCTCGGAGTAGCCCTCGTAGGAGCGGCCCCACCGATCGTCCCGCACCACGGCGAGCGTGGGGGCGAAGGCCCAGTCGAGCCCGGTGACGGCGACCTCGGCGGCGGTGATGGCGCCGATCTCCTCGATGAGATCGGGATCGTTCATGGCGCCGAGCCCGATGTTCTGCGGGAACAGCGTCGCGCCGATCACGTTGTTGTGGCCGTGCACCGCGTCCACGCCCCAGATGACGGGGATGCCGAGGTGCTCGCCGGGCGCGCCGCTCGTGTCGATGGAGGCCGCGTAATAGGCGTCCGCGAGGTCGACCCAGTCGGCCACGGTCGCGTGCTTGGAGCGGCCCGGCCAGGAGCCGCCGCCGTTCAGCACCGAGCCGATGTGGTACTCCCGGACCTGGTCCGGCGTGATCGCCAGGATCTCGGGCTGGACCATCTGGCCGACCTTCTGCGCCACGCTCATCTGCGCGAGCAGCTCGGCGATGGCGTCCTCGATCTCCGGGTCGAGCGCGATCTCGCTCGTCACCGTCGGCCATTCGACCGACGCGCTCTCGCCGCCCGCGCCGCCGCCACCGGCGGTGCCGGTGGTGGAGCCGGCGCCGGAGCCGCCTTCGCCGCCGCCGCCGGCGGTGCCCGTGGAGCCGGCGCCGGAGCCGCCCGCGCCGCCGCCGCCGGCGGTGCCCGTGGAGCCGGCGCCGGAGCCGCCCGCGCCGCCGCTGCCGCCGGTGCCGGTGGTGGTGCCTGCGCCGGAGCCGCCCGCGCCGCCGCTACCGCCGGTGCCGGTGGTGGTGCCTGCGCCGGAGCCGCCCTCGCCGCCGCCGCCGGCGGTGCCGGTGGTGGAGCCCGCGCCGGAGCCGCCGTCGCCGCCGCCGCCGGCGGTGCCGGTGGTGGAGCCGGCGCCGGAGCCGCCGTCGCCGCCGCCGCCGGCGGTGCCGGTGGTGGAGCCCGCGCCGGAGCCGCCGTCGCCGCCGCCACCGGCGGTGCCGGTGGTGGAGCCTGCGCCGGAGCCGCCCGACCCTGTCGCGTCAGCCGGGGGATCCGTGGAGTCGTCCCCGCAGGCGGGAACAGGGATGGTCAGGGCTGCGACCAGCAGCCATCTACCGTATTGGTTACAATGCTTCATACCAGCGCCGGAGCATGGTCCCGGCGCAGTGGGGCGTCAAATTTATAGTCCCGCAGTCTGCTTCTATCAGGACCTCTGTCGGCCATCGCTCACGCCACACCTACACGCAGACCACGATTCATCGCTTCTCGGCGGACCAGGCTTTCGGTATCCTCGATCCTCCTCCAGCCACCAAGGCAGCAAGGAAGAACGCCATGTCGCAACATTGGACGATCGCGGGCGCGCTGCTCGCCTTTGCGCTGCTCGACGCCGCCTGCGCCGACCCCGAGCAGGACGCTTCCTCCGGCGCGGCGAGCGGCGGTTCCACCTCGGTGAGCCTGCACGTGGTCTTCCTCGACGGGGCTTATCACGAAGACGGCACCGAGCTCGTGTGGAACGAACTCGGTCACCTGCGAACGGGCGAGGTCGGTCAAGTCCTAGAGCACGCCGTCGGGCGGATGCTCCGTTACCTCCGGCGGCACGGGCATCTCGAGATCGAGCACGACGTCGAGGAGGACGACGAGCCCGAGGCCGCGCTCTGTGCCTCCGCCGTCTCGGGACGAGAGCCGCGCCACACGTCGTCGCCCCGCAATGGCTCCGCGGGCTCTCGCCGTCTTCTCCGAGCGCGCTCGCGTACGACAAGCCGCTGTGCGCTGCGCTCGACGGCTTCACCTTGCACGCAGCGACGCGCGCCGGTGCGCACCATGCCGCGGCGAGGGAGGCGCTGCTGCGTTACGTGCTGCGACCCCCGATCGCAAAGGAGCGCGTCGAGCCGCAGCAGGACGGTCTGGTGCGGCTCTCGCTCAAGCGCGTCTTCGCTGACGGGACTGTCGCGGTGGACATGGATCCACTCTCGCTCCTGTGCCGCCTCGCAGCCAGCGTCCCGCCGCCGCGCTTTCACACCGTCAAGTACGCGGGCGTGCTCGCCTCGGCAAGTCCATGGCGCAATCGCATCGGACCGCGCCCTGCTAAGCCACAAGAGCCTACGAAGGCGGACGAAGGCGCCGCTCCGAAACGCAAGCGTGGCGGCTATCGAGCGGTCGATAAACCGCGCCGAGCTCCTGCGCCGCACATTTGCGATCGAGATCTACTGGCCATGGTGCACCCCAAGTGACGGGCCTGTTAACTCCTGCTGTTGAGCCCGGCCGCATCCATCGCGACGGGCCAGCAGCAACGGTGGCACTTTAGCACCGCCTGACGTCAGAACGGCGCGCTCCTCGTGCAAGAGCACGCCGTCCCGCCGTCGCCGCGGCTCGCTGGGTCAGGCAGCCTGCGGCCGCCGCGGCCAGCGCTTGCGCGATGGCCTGCGCCGCGCTGCCAGCCGCTCGAGTTCCTCGTCGTCGGCCCAGATGATCCATGCCCCTACCGGACGAGGAATCGGCACCCAGCGTGCCCGAATCCAGCCGCGCTTGCGCCAGCAGTGCAGGGTCACGCGCGGCATGTGAAGCCGAGCGGCGAGCGCTTGCATCGTCCACTCGTTCGTCTTCAGCTTGACCCTCTCCATGATCGATCGCTGGGGAGGCGTCGTGCCGTGCGACGGGAGCAGGCCCCTGACCATGCTCCTGCTGAAGGTCTCGCACTGCTTCGCGGGGCGCCACCCCTCCGCGTTGAGCGAGTCGGCGATCTGCTGTAGCGACTCCCCATCGCGCTGCAACTGCGCTGCACGTCGCGTCAGGTCGTCATGATAGCTCAGCTGCGACAACTTGGCGACGGGTCGCGTCAGCGTCGTTGTGGTCTCATGGCCACCCGCCCAGCGCAAGGTCAGCTCGACTCGCTCACTCTCGCCTTCGACGGTCACACGCGCCTCGTCCAGGAGCTGGCGGACCACGTCCTTGCGTTGCTCGTTGGTCGTCGTGGGGCTGTTCCAGAGCTTCGGCAGCTCCGTCGCCAGTGCGCGGATCGCCGAGCGCTCCGCGTCGGTCAGCGTGACGGGGCGCGTCGCGCAGACGCGATGGTACTGTTCCCTCAGCTTCTGCTCGGCGCCGAGTCGCTCCTCGAGCGCTCGTTCGAGCGTGCGCGCGACGAGGCGGTTCTCGGGCTCGACTGCGTCGTACTGGCGGCGCGCGCGTTCGACGTCGTAGTGAGCGCGCTCTAGCCGCTGCTGCCACAGCTTCTCTTCGCGGGCGCGCTCCTGCTCCAGATCCGACGCCACCGCCAAGCTCAGCTCCAGCGCCGAGGGCGCGAGGGCGCGGAGCACCAGCGCCTCGACGACCTCATCGACTGGACGCGCTGCGAGCGACTGGCACAGGGGCGTTGCAAAGTGCCTTGCGTCATACACGCAGGCGTACCGCGCGTAGCCGCCATTGTAGGACACCTGCATGCGGTGACCACAGCGACCGCAGAGCACGAGACCAGCCAGAAGCGTCGCCCCCTCGCGCGGGACGCCGCGCGTGGCGTTGTCGTTGAGCTCCAGCTGGCGCTGGTTCTGCTCGTATTGCTCCCACGAGATATAGGCCGGGATCTTGTCGCGCAGACATACGGCCCACGCCTGTGCGTCCCTGCGCCGGGTTGCGGGGTGACCCGGCAGCTTGGCGCGCGGCTCCTTCGAGCGCCGCCCATAGACGTAGGCACCCGCATTGTTACTGAGCACCGTCGTTGATGCCGATGATGCGCTTGTCGAGCCAGCTCTTTGATGGCGGGGCGGCCGGCTCACCGCAGCGCACCATCGCCGAGGCGGATCATGGTCGATGGCGACGTTGTCCGGGGGCAGCAAGCTGCCAGGACCTTCTCCGGCGATGCATTGCGCCGCGTTCGATCAAATTCTCAGCGTAGCTCCTCCTGAGCACGATCGCGTCGGTCGAATGCGGGTGCACAGGAAAAGAGGGAGCGCGCATTCCCTTCGTCTCCCGAAAATTACCAGCACGACTCCTCGCCCGTCCGCGTCACGAACGGGGTAGGTCAGCGACAGGAGCGGAGCATCGGCGCGGCGCGGGCCACAAAATAGGCGACGGGAGGAGCTCGTTTGGCCGCGTGCCCCCTCCCGTCGTGCTCCGAATCGCTTGAAAGAGCGGAGCCCTCAACAGATCGTCCATCTGGACCTCGATGTCAAAGGCTGGCTCGCTTCACCGCCCACCGTAGATCGCGCGCGGCCAGCCCGCTGCCCGCGTTGCGGTGCCGCGGCTTGCCCGCTGGGGGGCGGGTTGGGGCTGTGGGGTCACGGCTCGCGGTCCCGGCAGGTACGCGGGCCGCTGGCTGCCGGCGAGCGCGGCGGGCTCGTCACGATCGAGGTGCGCCGTTATCGATGCCGCCGCTGCGGCGCGACGATCACGGTCGTACCGCGGGGCGTCGCACCGCGACGGCACTTCGCCGCGACGGCGATCGGTCTGGCCCTGCTGCTCGTCGGCATCGCCAGTGCAGCGCTCATCGAGGTGCGGCGGCGTGTCAGCCCCTGGTCTGCCAGCTTCGATGCCGACAGCTGGGCGACCGTGCGGCGCTGGTTACGCGCCATCGACCAGGGGCGCCTCTTTCCGTCAGTCCGCCCCAGTCCCCTTGCTGCTTCGCTGCGGCAGCGGGCCGAGCGGGCCGCGATGACGCTCGTCGCGATGGCGCCTTTTGCGGCCGAGGTCCTCGAGGCCGCCGTCATGGCCGGCGCCGCGCGAGCTGCGTGATGGCGAGCGGCCCGCTTCTCGGGCTCATGTCGGGCTCCACCCGGCTGGATCCTCGGTCGGCGGAGCGCCTTGCGCTTGGATGGCTGTGCGGCCGGTGCGGTGTCACCGGTCCGGAAAGGACACGACGTGCAAGACCCCCTCAAGCCGAAGGACCACGCGGAAGCGGTAGCGCTCTATCGCAGTGAGATCATCGGCTCGCTCATGCACCGCGAGCTCGACCGGGGAGAGCTCGCCGAAGCGCTCGCCGACCTGAGCAAACAGCGGTTTCGCCCACCGCGCGCCCATTCTCCGCGCACTTACTCGGTCCCCACGCTCGAGCGTTGGTACTACGCGTACAAGACCGAAGGTCTCGAAGGCTTGCGTCCCAAGCCCCGCAAGGACAAGGGACGGGCGCGCGAGCTCACCCCCGAGCAACGGCAGATGCTGCTCGACATTCGAGAAGAGCACCCGAGCGCCTCGGTCTCGCTCATCCTCGACACGCTGATCGCGGCGGGCCGGATCGACAAGGAGGCCATCTCCGCCACCACGGTGCGACGCCTGTACGCCGAACACCGCCTTGATCGCGTCGCGCTGCGCGATCGCACGGGCGGCAAGGTGCGGTTGCGCTGGCAGGCCGAGCACCCCGGCGCTCTGTGGCACGGCGACGTGTGTCATGTGTCACCGATCCTCGTTGGCGGCAGCGTGGCGCCGGTGCGGATCCACGCGCTGCTCGACGACGCCTCCCGGTACATCCTCGCGATCGAGGCGATGAGCGCCGAGCGGGAGGTCGACATGCTGGCGCTCTTCATCCGAGCACTGCGCAAACATGGCGCTCCCGACGCCCTCTACCTGGATAACGGCTCGACCTACCGCGGGCACACCTTGCACCTGGCGTGTGAGCGACTCGGCACTACCCTGATCCACGCCCGTCCGTACGACGCCCCCGCGCGCGGCAAGATGGAGCGCTTCTGGAGGACGTTGCGAGAGAGGTGCGTGGACTTCACCGGAGCGCTCGGCTCGCTGCACGACCTCAACGTCCGGCTCTACGCCTGGGTCGACGAGCACTACCACCGCACACCGCACGCGGCGCTCTTCGGCAAATCCCCCGCGCAGGTGTACGAGGGGTATCCCCACGTCACCGACAACCTCGACGAGCGGAAGCTCCGCGACGCGCTCACGACCCAGGCCCGTCGGCGCGTCCGACGCGACAGCACGCTCTCGATGGATGGAGAGGATTGGGAGACCGATCTCGGCTTCCTCGCCGGCCACCTCGTCACGGTGTCGCGGTGCCTCGTCACGCCGAACGAGCCGCCCTGGATCGAACACGAGGGCAAACGCTTCGCCCTGCACCGGGTCGATCCGGTGAAGAACGCCCGTCGCCCGCGGCCGGCCTGCAACCTTGATGTCGCGCACGAGGCGCGGGTGCCCTTCGACCCGCCGAAAACGCTTCTGGACAAGGCTCTCGGACGAACGCCCCGCGATGGCGAGGAGGAATGACCATGGACTTTTGTAGCTACTTCAGCTTCACCGCAGAGCCATTTTCAAAGGAGGTCGAAGACGGCGAGCTCTGGCTCCCTCCGTCCAAGCAGGCGATACTCGAGATGCTCATCGAAGCGGTGCACGCCAGAAAGAGCGTGCTCCTCGCTGGTGACCCAGGCGTTGGCAAGACGTGTCTCCTCCGCGCGCTCCGTCATGCCCTTTCGCCGCAGACGTTTCGCTTGACCTACTGCGCCAACGTGACGCTTGGACGCCGGGACTTCTATCGCCAGCTCTGTCTGGCGCTCGGTCTCGCGCGCTGCAGCACCGCTGGAGACGTCTTCTACGCGGTCAGCACGCACGTCGAGGAACTCGCGAAGGAACGAGTATTTCCGGTCTTCGTCCTCGATGAGGCCCATCTACTTCATCAGGATACACTCGATCATCTTCACATACTCCTTAATTACGCCTGGGATAGCCGCGCATTGCTTTCGCTCGTGTTGCTTGGCTTGCCCGAGCTCGGCGAGCGGCTCCGCGTGCGCCGCAATCGCTCCCTGTATTCGCGCCTCCATTACCGATTGACCATCGATCCGCTCACGCCGGACGATACGGCCGACTATCTGCGTGTACGTCTCAACCGAGTCGGCTGCGCGAAAGAGCTCTTCACCACCGACGCGATCGCGATGCTGCACGAGGCGGCCGCCGGCAGCCTGCGCGACACCGACCGACTCGCCACGGCCGCTCTTCGAGCCGCTGCGCGCAAGAAGCGCAAGCTCGTCGAGCGCGATGTCTTCAGCCGCATCCTGCAACTGGACGCAGAGGAGCCCGGATGAACCCCGCCCCCCTGGCCGAGGGGGACACGCGGCGCGGTGACGTCGAGGGCAGCGCAGTCGCCGCCCTCGTCGTTTCCCTCGCGCTCGCCCGCGACGCGCTCACCGCGCCCTACCCGAGCGACCCGGATCCGCTTTGCCCTCGCCTCTACGCCGTCGACGTCGTGCTCCACTACCTCGATCGGCTCGACCACGCTCTCGCTCGCTACCACGCCGTCCTCGACGGCGATGACCGCCTCCCCCTCCACACCGACTGAACGCACCGGCGCTCTGCGACCACCGCAGTCACCCCGGTGCCTCGCCTCGCTGCAATCGCGGTGAGCGGAGATCCGGGTCGACGATGGCCATCACGGAGCCGGATCTTCCGGCCATCAAGCAGCCTGCTCGGTAACACCCGCATAAGCCGGGTTGATGAACACCTGCTGCAACGTGCTGCGGCTAGGACGAGACCAGCGGAGCTCTCCTTTGTCCGGACCCGACATGATCCGGACTGGCAGCTTCAGGTCGTGCTCGAGCAGGTAGCAGAGCACGCCTTGGATGGTGCCGCGGCGCTGGAATTGCTCGAAGAGCAGCTCGATGACGTGGCGTGCCTGCTCGTGTCGGTGATCATCGCGTCCCGCGTCTGATCGGTGAAGACCGCGGCCCCATGATCGGCAGCGTTCACCGTTCACCGCCGGCACCTACGCCGATCTGGGCCACGCTCGCCTCCGCGGCGTAGACGTTACGCCCGCCGAAAAGTCGAAGGCCCGAGGGCTGCCACCCTCGGGCCTTCTGGAGCTCCGCGTTGCCGGAGTCCCTCACCTTCATCACAAGCCGGGCTCCAGGTCCAGAAAGCGGCGGCATGGAGCCCGTTGCCTTCGTCCGCCTACCGCCTCGCCCACTGCGCCCGCTGCCGCGTCCAGCTTCGCCTCTGCCGTCGCTGCGATCGCGGCCAGCGCCTCTGCCCCGACTGCCGCCCGCTCCGGCGTCGTGAGTCGCTCCGCCGCGCCGGCGCCGCCTACCAGACCCGGCCTCGCGCTCGCCGCCTCCATGCCGCTCGCTAGGCCCGGTATCGGGACCGGCAGCGGGACAAGTTCTCCGCGCAGAAAGTGACGCATCACGGGGTGACACAAGCCGCGGCCGCGTCGATGTCCCAGCTCGCGCCGGAGATCACCCCCGGCCGAAAGGACAACGATGACGATTGGATCCGAGATGTCGGCCGCTGCTCGCTCTGCGGAGCGCGACTTCCGCCCTGGGCCATGCGCGAGCGGCGCGCTCGGTCAGCTGTTCACCGACGCGCTCCCCGCGTCCCACAAGGGCCTCCGCGGTGACGGGAGGCGGCGGTGATCGCGAAAGAGAAGGAGGCCGAGGTTCTGCGCCTCTACCACGGCGAGAAGTGGCCCGTGGGCACCATTGCCGCCCAGCTCGGGCTGCACCACACCACCGTTCAGCGCGTGCTCGGGCAAGCGGGCGTCGACCCGAAGGTCGTCGCGCCGCGCCCGTCGATGGTCGACTCGTTCGTGCCCTTCATCGTCGAGCAGCTCGGCAAGTATCCCTCGCTGCGCTCGAGTCGCCTCTTCGGCATGCTCAAGGAGCGCGGCTATCCGGGCGGTCCCGATCATCTGCGCCGGGTGATCGGCCGCCTCCGCCCCAAGAAGCCGGCGGAGGCATTCCAGCGGCTGCGCACGCTGCCCGGCGAGCAAGCGCAGGTCGACTGGGCGCACTTCGGCAAGCTGGCTGTCGGCCGGGCGCTGCGCCCTCTCTGGGCCTTCATCATGGTGCTCAGTTACTCGCGGCGGCTCTTCCTGCGCTTCTTCCCGGGCGCGGCGATGCCCTTCTTCGTGCGCGGGCACGTCGAGGCGTTCGCCGACTTCGATGGCGTCCCGCGCGTGCTGCTCTACGACAACCTCAAGAGCGCTGTCGTGGAGCGCCACGGCGATGCGATCCGGTTCCACCCCACACTGCTGGCTCTGTCGGCGCATTACCGCTTCGAGCCGCGCCCCGTCGCCGTCGCCCGCGGCAACGAGAAGGGCCGCGTCGAGCGCGCCATCCGCTACGTCCGCGAGGCATTCTTCGAGGCTCGGACCTACGCCGACCTCGGCGACCTCAACCGACAAGCGACCGAATGGACCAGCTCCGCGGCGCTCGATCGCTCCTGGGTCGAGGACCGCGCCCGCACCGTGCGCCAGGCCTTTGACGACGAGCGCAGCGTGCTGCTCGGGCACCCTGACACGCCGTTTCCAGCCCACGAGCGCGTCGAGGTCGAGGTCGGAAAGACCCCCTACGCGCGCTTCGATCTCAACGACTACTCTGTTCCCCACGACCGGACCAGCCGCACGCTCGTTGTCCTCGCCGACCTCGAACAGGTGCGCATCGCCGATGGCAACGAGATCATCGCGACCCACGTCCGCTCGTGGGACCGCGGCCAGCAGATCGAGCAGCCCGAGCACCTCCAGCGCCTCGCCGACGAGAAGCGCCGCGCCCGCGAGCACCGCGGCCTCGATCGCCTCGCCCGCGCCGCCCGCAGCAGCCAGGCATTCCTCCGCATCGTCGCCGAGCGCGGCGGCAACGTCGGCAGCGCGATCGCCCGGCTCCTGCAACTGCTCGACGCCGTCGGCGCCGCCGACCTCGAAGAGGCCCTCGTCGAGGTGCTTGAGCGCGACACCCTCCACGTCGGTGCCGTCCGTCAGGTGCTCGACCGCCACCGCTCCGAGCGCTGCTTGCCGCCTCCGGTCTCGATCCCCGTCACGCGCGGCCAGCACGCCAACCTCGTCGTCACGCCGCATTCGCTCGCCACCTACGACGCGCTGAAGAAGGACTCAACGCCATGACCGACCTGACGCCCACCGAGACGAAGGCCCGCCTGAAGGGCCTCGGCCTGTTTGGCCTGCTCGCCTGCTGGGAGGAGCTCGCCGACAAGCCCTGGCTTCGCGAGGTGCTCGCCATCGAGGAGCGCGAGCGCCACAAGCGCAGCCTCGAACGCCGCCTCAAAAACTCCCGCGTAGCCGCCTTCAAGCCCATGGCCGATTTCGACTGGTCCTGGCCCAAGAAAATCGACCGTGAGGCCGTCGACGACCTCTTCGCTCCCGGCTTCATCGCCACCGGCCACAACGCCGTGCTCGTCGGCCCCAACGGCGTCGGCAAGACCATGATCCTCAAGAACGTCGCCCACCAGGCCGTCGTCCGCGGCCACACGGTCCGCTTCTCGACCGCGAGCGACATGCTCGCCGACCTCGCCGCGCAGGAGTCCTCGGCCGCGCTAGCGCGCCGGCTGCACCGCTACACGGTTCCCACCCTTCTTTGCATCGACGAAGTCGGCTATCTCTCCTACGATGGCCGCTACGCCGACCTGCTGTTCGAGGTCGTCACTCGTCGCTACGACGCGCAGAAGCCGATCCTGCTCAGCACGAACAAGGCATTCTCCGACTGGGGCCAGGTCTTCCCGCACGCCGCCTGCGTCGTCACGCTCGTCGACCGGCTCGTGCACCGCGCCGAGGTGATCGAGATCGAGGCCGAGAGCTACCGGCTCAAGGAAGCCAAGGAGCTGAGCGCCTCCCGCATCAAGCAGCGCCGCGCCAAGAAGCACTGAGCTACCTCTTCACCGGTGAACTTCACCGGCGTCGGATGCGGGTTTCACCGGCACCGGGCGCGGATTTCACCGGTGAACTTCACCGAACCCCCGCGGATTGCCGCGATCATCAACAATGGCCGCGTGTCACGCCACCACCACGCTCGAGGTGGCACGCACGAGGATCCTGGCGGCGCGAGGTGCAGGGCAGCGCGCTGTCGGGGGAGATGAGCCCCGGGAAGGCAGCTCTCACGAGCCCTCTGCGCGCCACGTCGTCAAGGTCGACTGGTGCACGCTGCTCGCCGCGCTCACGGGGGTCGACCTGTCCATCTGTCCTCGCTGCGGTCAGGCTGCGATGACTCGCCGCCCGCTGCCGTCGTGCGTCGTCGCCTCTTCCGCTGCTCCTCCGGACACGTCATGAGCATCGCTGGCCTGGGCAGAAGCGACAACACCACCTCCGTAGCACGACGGCCAGGCATCGATCCGCCTTCTGCGCCGTCCACGTCGGCGGCGTGCGTGCTGCTGGGCCTCCGTCGGCGCCGCGCTCTGTCTCGGCACGCTCGGCACGTCTGCGCCCAACGTCGTGGCGGCGGGATGCACCACGCGTGCGAGCCCCGCCGCGCCCGCCCTCTGCTGCCTTCTCGGGCAGGATCTCCATAGACCCCGCGGCCGCCCCGCCCGGCCGCGAACCGGCCAGGTCCAACCCGACGTTTACGGGACTGCGCCGGGACCTCGCCGCCGCTGCTGCTCGGGCGCAGTCCCGCAAACGCCTATTCATTGGGCCCGCGTTGGGCCACGCCGGCGAGCGACCCGGCCGCGAATCAGATAGAACGCATTGAAATTATTGATATTTCGTCCGCGTCCGCCGCGTCGTCGCAGAAATCCTGGCGGGATTTCTGACACCCGGAGCCAGGCGGGATCACTCCGCGCGATCACTCCCCTTGTCGTGTGCGCTTGCGGAAGCGCAGCAGCTTACCGCGCGAGACGCCGAGCCGCTCCGCGGCCGACGTCACGTTGCCTCCGGCGGCCGCGAGGGCGGACTCGACGCGCTCCTGCGTGAGCGCGGTCTTCTGGTCGTCCGGCGCCTTCCCGAGCACCTCCTCGACGGCCCACAGTCGGAGCCCGGGCTCGTGATCGAGGCGGCGCATCTCCGCGAGGGCCGCGTCGAGCCCGCGCACGTTGCTCGGCCAGGGATCGAGCAGCAGCCGCTCCATGGCCTCGACCTCGACCGCTTCGGCCGGGAGCGCGACGCCTGCGCGCCGCGCGAGCTCGCACGCCACGGTGAAGAGGTCCTCGCGCCGCTCGCGGAGCGCCGGCACGTGGAGGCGGGCCATCGCGAGCCGCGCGAACAGGTCGTGCCGGAACGCCCCGCGCGCCACCATCTCCTCGAGGTCCCTGTGGGTCGCGGCGACGACGAGCACGTTCACGTGGACCGGCCGCTGCGCCCCGACGGGCAGCACCTCGCGGTTCTCCAGGAGC
Source organism: Sorangium aterium (assembly GCF_028368935.1). Taxonomy (NCBI): domain Bacteria; kingdom Pseudomonadati; phylum Myxococcota; order Polyangiales; family Polyangiaceae; genus Sorangium; species Sorangium atrum. Next base: position 205,405 of record NZ_JAQNDK010000006.1, read on the forward strand.
CGCAGCAGCTTCGCCTGGAGATCGAGATCGAGCTCCCCGATCTCGTCGAGGAACAGCGTCCCGCCGTCGTGGGCCACGACGATCCCGGGCGCGGCGTTGCGTGCGTCCGAGAATGCCCCCGCCACGTGACCGAACATCTGGGACTCGAACACGCCGCGGGCGACGCCGGCCACGTTCACCGCCGCGAACGGCGCCGCGCGCCCGAGCGCCGCCGCCGTGGCGCGCGCGACGAGCTCCTTGCCGACGCCGGTCTCCCCCTCGATGAGCACGTTGCCGGGGCGGCTCCGCGGCAGGCCCGCGAGGGGCTGCGCCACGGCGCGCAGGCCGTACGGCCCGACGAGCCCGCCCACGGGCGGCGCCGGATCGAGCGGGCCGAGGAGCTCCTCGCGGAAGACGAACAGGACGCGCCCGAGCCTCAGCACCGCTCCGTCGTCGAGCGGCGTGAGGTCGCGCGGCGCGAGCCTCGACCCGTTCACCCACGTGCCGTTGCGCGACCCGACGTCCGCGACGCGCAGCGCGCCGCCGGCGCGATCGATCCGCAGGTGTTTGCCTGACACCTCCTCGTCGGCGAGGCCGCGCTCGGCGAGCCAGGTGCGGCCGATGGTGGTCCCCGAGTCGGGCAGCGGGAACGCCATGGGCCGCGGGAACGCGCACACCAGCGCTGGCCGCCGCCGCCCGGCCTCGGGCCGCACCGGGCTCCGGTGCTCGATGGTGCTCGACACGTCCTTGGCCATTCTCCTCGCAGGGTGCCATGCACCTCCGGAGCGTGGAAGCGCCGCGCCGGGGGGCGACGGTGATGTCGTTCGCCCGCAGCGCAGCGCAGCTCCCCACAGCGAATCGCGGCTTCAGCGCACAGCGAATCGCGGCTTCAGCGCCTCAGAGAGGCCGCCCGTCGAACCCGCACATCGGGTCTCCCGGGTTCGCGCACTCCGGCTGTCGGGATCCCACCCCCACCAGCGGTCGCGAGCCCGGCGCTGCGGGCCGGGCGAGCGCCTCCCGCAGCTGAGCGAGCGCGCTCTCGTAGGCGCGGATCGCGCCCTCGTCGGCGCCCGGCGTCCTCGCGCGCGCCGCGGCGACCTGGGCCGCCGCTGTGGCCTCGGGCCGCCGCCGTTCGGCGGCCCATGCCGCGAGGTCGGCGTGGCGCCGATCGAGCGCCGCGACCTTCTCGAGCGCGTCGAACCGTGTCTCCAGCGCATCGAGCGCGTCCCCGAACGCCCGCAGCCGGTTGTGGTCCAGCGCCCGCGGATCGAGGGCGTTCCGCGCCGCCTCCGCGGTCGCCCGTGCCTCCTCGGCGTCGCGGGCGAGGGGCCGGCCTCGCAGCGCCGCGTGGCGCCGGTCGAGGGCCGCGAGCTCGGCCGCCCTCGCGCTCTCGCGCTCCGCTGCCACGGCCGCCTGTGCATCGCGGAGCTGCTGTGCTTCCTGCTGGAGGCCTGCCACGTGCCGCGCGACCCCGTAGGCCGCCGCTGCGCCGCCGCACACCACGAGGCCGAGCGCAGCGGCGAGCGCGTGCGCCTGGCTGCGGCGCCGGCCCTCGGCGCGAGCGCGGACGACGGCCAGCTCGTGCGCGCGCGCCGCGTTATCCGCCTCGAGGCGCGCCTTCGCCTCGGCCTCGATGCGTGCCACCTCGATCTCCGCCCGCGCCCGCGCTTCCGCGCGCGCCTCTGTCTCGGCCTGCTCCCGCTCGCGCCGCGCCCGCGCCTCTGCCTCGGCGGCGGCCCGCGTCGTCTCTGCAGCGCGCCGCCGCGCCTCCTCCTCGCGCTGCTCGCAGGCTTCCTTCTCGCGCGCTCTCGCGCGCTGGAGGTGCTCTTCCCGCACGCGCGCTTCCTCGAGCTTCGCGAGCTCCGCGAGGGAGAACGTGACGGACGTATCGGAGGCATTTCGGCTCATCATCGACATCGGGGCTCCTCTCCGAGCGCCCCCGTAGCAGCCCGTGTGCCGACGATATCCAATGTAAATTCAATCACTTAGGCCCGAGATTCGCCCCGCGCACGCGATCGCGATCGCGCCCGGCGCTGCCCATCGCGATCGCGATCGAGCGACCGGCTCCCAGGGCAGGCCCGAGGGGAGGGGGCTCGTCGCGCGGGGCGGAGGCGGGC
>NZ_JAQNDK010000006.1:515000-720000 GCF_028368935.1 Sorangium aterium
CGTCGAGCTTAGCCGGGTTCGCCCCTATTTGTCCCTGGCGCGGGCCCCCCTATGGTCGGCGGGAGCGCGCGGACCGTCCCCGCAGGAGAGCGGACACGGCACAGGGAGCGGTCGCGCGGGAGAAGGGAGCCGCACTGGGCCTCATGAACAGCCTCCTCTATGCCCGGGCCCAGATGGGCCTGTCGCTGGCATTTCACATGATCTTCGCCGCCGCCGGGGTGGCGCTGCCGCTGATCATGGTCATCGCGGACGCGCTCTGGCACCGGACGGGCGATCGAGACTACCTCGAGTTCTCGAAGCGCATGGCGAAGGGGACGGCGATCCTGTTCGCGGTGGGCGCCGTGTCGGGGACGGTGCTCTCGTTCGAGCTCGGGCTCCTGTGGCCGAGCTTCATGGGGACGTTCGGAGAGGTGATAGGGCTCCCGTTCTCGCTCGAGGGGTTCGCGTTCTTCACGGAGGCGATCTTCCTCGGCATCTACCTCTACGGGCGCGGCAAGCTCTCGCCGAGGCTGCACCTGCTCTCGGGCGCGCTTGTCGCGCTGAGCGGCGCGCTGTCGGCGTTCTTCGTCATCCTGGTGAACGCGTGCATGAACCACCCTGCCGGCTTCACGATGGTGGACGGGCGCCCCGCGGACATCGACCCGGTCGCGGCGATGTTCAGCCCGCCGTGGAAGCACGAGACGCTGCACGGCATCCTCGCGTGTTATCAGGCGACGGCGTTCGTGATGACGGGGATCCACGCGCTGGTGCTCCTGCGGCACCCGTCGAGCCCGCTGTTCCGCAAGGCGTTCGCGGTGACGCTCGTGGTCGCCGGGGTGACGGCGCTGGCGCAGCCGCTCGTCGGTCACTATGCGGCGGTGGAGGTCGGGACGGGGCAGCCCGCCAAGCTCGCGGCGATGGAGGCGCACTTCGAGACCTCGGCGCGCGCGCCGCTCCTCGTCGGCGGCCTGCCCGACGTCGAGCGGGGCGAGGTCGACTACGCGATCGAGATCCCGGCGGGGCTCTCGGTGTTCCTGCACGCGGATCCTGACGCGGTGGTGCCCGGGCTGGATGCGGTCCCTCGGGACGAGTGGCCGCCGGTCGCGGCGACGCACCTCTCGTTTCAGGTGATGGTGGGGGCGGGCTCCGCGATGGCGCTGCTCGCGGTGGTCGGGGCGGTGCTCGCGTGGCGCCGCAGGGGGATCCCGGATCAGCGCCCGTTCCTCTGGGCGGTGATCCTGGCGAGCCCGCTCGGCATCGTGGCGATGGAGGCCGGCTGGCTGGTGACGGAGCTCGGTCGCCAGCCGTGGATCGTGCGGGGCGCGATGCGCACGCGCGACGCGGTGACCCCGTTCCCGCACCTCGCGGCGCCCTTCTGGACGTTCACGGCGCTCTATGTCTTCCTCGGCGTTGTGGTGGTCTACCTGCTGGTGCGCCAGCTCCGCGCGGCGCCGCTCGGGGTGACGGGCGGCGGCGGCGGCGCGCCGCTCGGAGTGACGGGCGGCGGCGGCGCGCCGCTCGGGGGGACGGGCGGCGGCGGCGCGCCGCTCGGGGGGACGGGAGGCGGCGGCGCGCCGCGCGCGTCCGGCGGAGGCGAGGCCGATGCGCACTGAGTGGTTCCTCGGCGGGGTGATGATGGCGGCGCTCGTGCTGTACGCGCTGCTCGGGGGCGCCGATTTCGGCGGCGGCGTGTGGGATCTGCTCGCCTCCGGCCCGCGGAAGCGGGAGCAGCGCGCGCTCATCGAGCGGGTCATCGGCCCGATCTGGGAGGCCAACCACGTGTGGCTCATCCTGGTCGTTGTGCTGCTCTTCACCGCGTTTCCTCCCGCGTTCGCGGCGATCTCGATCGCGCTGCACGTCCCCATCACGCTGTTCCTCGTGGGCGTCGTGTTTCGCGGCTCGGCGTTCAGCTTCCGCAGCTACGACTCCCGGGGGGATCGGCGGCAGAAGCGCTGGGGGTTCGTCTTCTCGCTCGCGAGCGTGATCGCGCCTGTGCTGCTCGGCATGATCGTCGGCGCGGTGGCGTCCGGGCGGATCCGGGTGGCGTCGGGGGTGGTGACGAGCGGCTTCTTCGCGCCGTGGCTCTCGCTGTTTCCGTTCGTGGTGGGGCTGTTCGCGCTGGCCCTGTTCGCGTTCCTCGCGGCGGTGTACCTGACGAACGAGGCGAAGGAGCCTGCGCTCGTCGACGATTTCCGGCTGCGCGCGCTCGCCTCCGGCTGCGTGGTGGCGGCGCTCGCGCTGGCGTCGTTCGCGGCGTCGTTCCGGGGCGCCCCGCTCATTCGAGAGGGGCTGATGGATCATCCGATCACGTGGCCGCTCCACGTCACGACGGGCCTCGCGGCCACCGCGGCGTTCTTCGGGCTGTGGACCCGCCGTTTCCGTCTGGCGCGCTTGGCGGCGGCGGCCCAGGTCACCCTGATCCTGCTCGGCTGGGCAGCCTCGCAGTACCCGTTCCTGGTGGTGCCGGACGTGACGCTCGAGGGCGCGGCGGCGAACCCGAGGACGTTGCGATTGCTTGTCTGGGTGCTCGGCGTCGGATCCGTGCTTCTGTTCCCTTCGCTGTACGTGCTCTTCCGCGTCTTTGGCAGCGGCCGGGCGGGGGCGGCGTCGGACGGCGACGACGAGCATTGAGCGGGAGTGGGGTCGACGTACGTGGAAGTCGCGGTGGCCAAATTTGATGCACCACCTCACCTACCCGCAGGAGAGGCGTGAGGACGGCTGGCTGAACAGTGGCTCTGTGTCCGTCCCGGCGCTAGGGCGCGACGACGGGATGCCGGCGGCCCATTGCATTCCTGGGACCTGCAACCCGCTCTCGCGGCTCCCTCGAAAAAATGCGAACGCTTTCGCGGGCCTCCCCACGGCGGGCGAACCGTGTTACGCTCCCAAGCGCGAAGTTTTCAGGATGCTTGTGGGGGAAGGAGCCCTGTGGAGATGGCGAACATGGCTAGATACCGTCGACACGCGATTGTGGGGTTACTTGCAGCGACAGCCGGTGTGACGGGCTCGTTCGCCGCGTGCTCGGACTCGTACCGTCACGGGCTCACCGGCTCCGGCTCGGGCCCCACCGGGACCGGCGGCAGCAGCGGCGGCACCGGCGGCGCGGGCGGCGAGGGGGGGAGCACGGGGACGTTCGGGGAGGGGGGGCGATGCGATCCGATCTGCTCCAACGATCTGAAGAAGATCCTCAGCTGCAATGGGGAGACGCTGGACACGTGCGGGCCGGAAGAGGGGTGCGTCAACGCGGAATGCATACCGGACCCATGCGAAGCGGCGAGGAGGTCGAAGAGTTCGTACGGATGTGACTATTGGGCGCTGAAGACGGCAATGGTGAACAACGGAAGCGGAACATGTTTCGCCGCTTTCGTGGCGAACACATGGCAAATGCCCGTCAAAATTAATGTGCAATACCAGGGGAACGAGCTCACCGACCCTGACTTGCCCTCCGAATTCATCTTTATTCCAGAGACGCAAGGCGCAACGACCACATATCGGCCTTATGTTCCTTCTGAAGGTCTTGGCATTGGCAAGGTTGCCGTCTTGTTCCTTGCCAGGAATCCGTTCGGTGGTACCTCGGCTGACGATTGCCCCGACCCTGCCGTGGCAGCAATTCAGGACGAGGCTGGCGTTCGAGGGACGGGTCGAGGAAGTGCCTTCCATATCTCGACGGACTATCCAGTCGTCGCTTATCAGATGGCTCCGTTCAGTAGCACAGGTGTGGCGCTCTCGTCGGCGACGCTGCTGCTGCCCACGAGCGCGTGGGACAACAACTACCTGGCAATCAACGCCTATGGATACTCCGGCGCACCTGCGTATGGCTCCCCATCCTTGGACATTGTCGCCTATGAGGATGATACCGAGGTAACTATCTTGCCCCGAGCCAAGATAGAGGAAGGGGAGAATGTGGCTGGCTCAGAAGCGAATGAGCCCGTTACGTATACTCTCGGTGCGGGCGAATTTTTGCAGCTTACTCAGAAGGATGAGCTGACCGGGAGCCCGATCGCGTCAACGAAGCCTGTGGGGGTCTTTGGCGGGCATGAATGCATGAAGGTGCCCGACAATGTAAACGATTGCGATTCCGCTCAGCAGCAGATTGCCCCGGTCCGCGCGACGGGTAACGAGTATGTGGGCGTTCGTTATCGTGGGCGCAATGGGGACGATGAGGAAGCCCCCCCTTGGCGGATTGTCGGCATGGTCGACGACACGGAGTTGACATGGATTCCGAGCGCTCCCGAAGGCGCTCCCATGTCGCTCAAGCTTGGGGAAACATATCAGTTTAATGCGCGAGGGCCGTTTACGGTCAAGAGCCAGAGTCCGAATAACCCGTTCTATCTTGGTGGCTACATGACAGGGGGTGTGCCGTTTCAGAGAGAAGGCGACCCTGAGTGGGTGAACATTGTGCCTCCGAGCCAATTCTTGGATTATTACGTGTTCTTCACCGACCCGAACTTTCCAGAGACGAGTCTCGTGGTCGTTCGGACGCCTTCCAAGCGAGATGGTTCGTTTGCCGACGTGGAGCTCGATTGCGCCGGGCCGCTCACGGGCTGGGAGGATATCGGTGCGTTCCAGTATACGCGTGTCAATCTCGTCAGCGGGAACTTCGAAGGCTTTGCGGGCTGCTCGAATGGACGCCGCGAGATGATTAGTGAGCTTCCGTTCGGTGTTACTGTTTGGGGGTGGGGAGCGATCCAGAACCACCAGTTGGTCTCATATGCCTATCCTGCGGGGGCAGGCTTTCAGCCAATCAACGATGTTGTTGTGCCCCCTTCCGTTCAGTAATAATCAATGTTTCCGCTAGCTCTTTGGCTGGTGCTCATTGCTGTGTGAGTAGTGGCCGTCGTTGCATGCGCTGCCGAGCATCGCGACGGCCATCGGTAGCATGAGCCGAGTCCGTCACCGCGACCGCCATCATGAGGCGAATGCGTCAGGAAGACGCTGAGGCGCGGCTGCAGCGAAAGAACGCATGAAGAAGCACCCTGTTGCAGTGATTGTGATCTCGGTCTCGGTTTTCGGATCGTCCCTTAACTGCGGCATGATCCTCGGCCTCGATGAGTTCTCCGACGCCGAGAGCGCGGGCGTCGGCGGCTCGACGGCAACGACTGCGGACTCTGGTAGCAGCACGTCGACAGCAGGGGGCGGCGCAAATCCGAGCCTAGCCCCGACGGTGCCGGTCCCGCGACTTCCCATGAACGGCGCAGATGTTGGCACAATGCGAAAGAGCGGGTCGCGACGTCCAAGGTTCGCATGGGAAGAGTCGATGGGAATGACGGACCGGCCTGTCGAGTACGAAATCCAGTATGGCACCGACCCGACGATGGCTGACGTTGTAACGATCACCACAGCGCGAGCCGAGTACCAGATCGATTCAGATCTGCAAGGTGAGCTGCTTCCGCCTGTGGGAAGGCGTTATTATTGGCGGGTGCGCGCCTGTTCACAGGGGGAATGCTCTTCGTTCTCTCCTGTGTGGTGGTTCAATGTCGGTCGGGTAAGATGTGATTTTAACGCGGACGGGTATGATGATGTGGCCGTAGGCGCTGTCTCGGTTACCAGGAATGACATCAATGCTGTGTACTTCTACTATGGATCCGCCGGAGTAGAGTTCGATGCGGCATCCAACGGTACAAAGACAAGGCCGTCTGACTCGGTTGCCGGCTTTGGTACGGCGCTTTCTTGCGCGGGCGATGTCGACGGTGACGGCTTCGCTGACCTCCTGGTAGGGGCGCCCTTCAGCGACCACTTGACCGGTGACGCATGGGTCTATTTTAGCGACGGCGGCGATATTTTCTCGGGTGTGCCATGGGAGCTTCGACATGGTTTGGAAGAGGGGGTCGAGTTTGGCGGAGCCCTGTCCGCGGCTGGAGACGTCGATGGGGATGGATTTGACGATATCATCGTAGGAGAGTTGGGAGGACCTTATGTATACCTCTATCGCGGGGACTCCTCAGAGCGTATTGCGGATCCGATATCGCTCTCTCTTGATGTGAATGCGTCGAGCGTGGTTGCAGCGGTGGCATCGGCAGGCGACGTGAATGGCGACGGTTTTTCCGATGTGATGGTATCGTTTCAGCCTCGTGACTCTCTGGGGCATCAAGCGGTGGGGTTATACTTCGGGGGGACAGGGCTTGGGTTCGATGCAGTCCCAGACATCGAGCTCGCCGCGCCCATGGAGGACTCGAATTTCGGTTCTGCGATCGCTGGGGCAGGCGATGTGAATGGAGATGGATTCGGGGATGTGATCGTCGGGTCACATGGTCTCAGTCGTAGCTATATATACATCGGCGGGCCAGATGGATTGAAACCTGCACCGTACTTGACGCTCGAGGGAAAGGCGCGCACAAATTTCGGTCTGGCTGTCGCGTCCGCCGGGGATATGAATGGGGACGGGTTTGGCGACGTAGCTGTCGGTACGAGCGATTACAGCAATGACCCTGGGACGGTATACATCTACATGGGCGGTTCGGGGACGATGCTGAATGGCAGTGCGGACGTGGCGTTTCATAGACCGGCCAATGGTGATGGATTTGGACCGGTCCTAGGTTCTTCGGGGGATGTGAATGGCGATGGCTTCTCGGATCTCACGATCGCTGCGCCTCAGGATGACGCCGTTTTTGTGTTCTTCGGCAAGTCGAAGGCGGAGAACCCTGATCCAGAGGACGGCTCTGTAATACAGCCGTTGATTGATTTGGTATTCGGTTCGGCGGTAGCAAGGCGATAGCGCAATGCGCATTATCGAGCACCGGAATCGGTCGGGAGGTACAGCAAATGAGCCACCACGGGCTCATCCTACACGGCCTGCTGCACACGCCCGCGTGTCCAGCTACCCCCGTCGGCCGACCGCCGCGCACCGTGGATACAGTGGTCCCATCCCACAGCAGTCCTCGCTCCTCGTGGTTCGACGCGCGAGATGTCTAGCGACTTTATGCCGCGGGCCGATCGGCGTGCGGTGGAACGCCCGTGTCAATCTCTGTCCACCGCTCTCATACGCGGCCGTCGGCGCTGACGTCTGAAGTTTCGGCCTCATGGGCCGGCTCTGTCACTCCGCCTGGATCTTTCTGGCGCAGCGCACGCCCTGGGTCCTGCCTGTGCGATCTTCGCTGTTTCTGAACGTTGTGTCATAGAGCGGGGCGATGGCATTCCCACCGCGAACCACGTATCTTGCTGCTCCAGAGCAGCCCTGGTTCGAGCAGTCCTCGCACGGCATCGGATAATCGCCGTTGCAATCCAAGGTCCACTCCGAGACGTTTCCTAGCATATCGGCATGGCCCCACCTCGCATCGCCGGACGGCGAGAACGAGCCGACAGGCAGGAACGCGGCGACGCTGCATCCGCTGGAGGAGCCGTCTCCTCGGCACTCATTGGCAGCGAACCCGCGCTCCCTCGAAGCGCCCCACGGATACACCCTCTGCTCGTCACCGCCGGCGGCGGCGTAGTTCCACTCGGCCTCGGTGGGCAGGTAGCCCCCGTCCCATACGCAGAATGCGAATGCCTCATACCACGTCACGCAATGGATCGGCCGGTGTTCGTTGGGGCCCGGCTCGGCGGTCCATGTCGGGTAGTACTCACATTCGAGCTGTACTTTGAGCTCCTGGGTGTTCGCCGAGAGCGAGGATGTCCAATCGAATTGCCACCCGCTATCGGTTACACCGGGGCGCTCCCCGACTCCCAGCGCCGGCGGATCCCTCCGCGTCCCCTTGAGCGCCTCCACGAACGCCCGAAATCGCCCTACCGTGACCTCGTATCTGTCGAGCCTGAAGTCGCTGACGGTGGCTGGATAGCTCTCCTCATTGCTTCGGTAGAACGTGCCTCCCGGCACGAGGTCAGCGGCGCAGCAATCCGCGTCTCCGTCGGGCCCGCAGCTCACTCCCGTGCCAGGCGCGTCGCCGCCCTGGCAGCTGGTCGGGACGCACACGCCGTCGCGGCACCCCGGGAAGGGCGGCGCGCACGGCGCCTCCTCGACCCACGCGCCCCCTTCGCATCGCCGCGGCTTCTCACCTGCGCACCCGCGCTCGCCCTCGGTGCATGGGACACATCGGCCCTTTGCGCAGACTGGCGCCTCTCCACTGCAAGGCCGCTGGGGGATCCACTCCCCATCTGCGCACTGCCGGGGCGTATCGCCGACACAGTCGCGCTTGCTGTGCTCGCAACCTCCTGCGCCGGAGCTCGAGTCGATGTCGCCACCGGCTCCTTCTCCTCCAGCGCTCGCCCGCGGAGCGTCCTTGAAGTCGTCGAGCCCGAGCACCAGGCCGCAGCCCGTCATCCCGGCCGCAATCGCCAGCGGAGCCATCCGCGCGCCCGCGGCGTGGCCCGTGCGCCGCCTTTTCACCGTCGACATGCGGCCCACGCTACACACCGTGCCGAGGTCGCGGAAGCACCGCGCGCCAGCCCGCCGCCTCAACCCCGCGCGCCCCGGACACAGCCGCCGGCTTCGGCGGCGGTCCTCGCACCTCCTGGTTCGACCCAGGAGACATCCTCCCCCGGCCCGAGTAGTCTCCCGCCCGGACGCCGGCCCGCATGCGGCGGAACGCCCGCGTCAACCTCGTTTTTCGAGCGTTGCTTGGAGGACAGCTCACCGTGATGGATCGACGAAACCTGCCGGGCCGTGCGCCGCGACGCCCGTCGCGCCTTCGCTGCGCGCTGACCGCAGCGGCCCTGGCCGCACCGGCCCTCGCCACGCTGGCGCCCTCCGCCGCCCGCGCGCAGGAACGGACCTTCTACCTCGATCGCCTCAGGATGGCCGGCGCCCCCGACGACGGGATCGGCGTCTGGCGCCCGCACATGGGGGAACGGACGCGCTTCTTCGGGCAGCTCGGGCTGGGGATGTCGGTCCACCCGCTCCGCGACGACAACTACGTCGACAACCTCGCCGTCGAGGAGCGGATCGAGGGCGACGGACCCGTCACCGCCCAGCTCATCACCTACCTGAACGCGGGCGTCGAGATCCTCGGCCGCGGCGCCCTCCAGGTCTCGTTCCCCATCGTCGTGTTCCAGGACGGCAACCAGACCTACCACCGCGAGATCGGCCTCAACCAGAGCGTCGACCTGAAGACCGCCTCCCCGATGGACCTCCGGATCGACGCGCGCTTCCTCGCCCTGGAGCTCGACGAGCGCCGCTTCCGGCTCGGCCTCACCGGCGCGGTCTTTGCGCCCATCGGCAACACGTACTCCTTCGCCGGCGACCGGGGCGTGAGCAGCTCGTTCGGCCTCGGCGCCGAGTACGACTTCAAGGATTTCTTCGTCACCCTGAACACCGGCGTCGCGATCCGGCCGCGCGTGCAGCTCCACGAGCTCGTCGTCGGCAGCGAGCTCACGTACGGCGTCGGCGGCTACGTCCCGCTCCTCGACGGCAAGCTCCGCCTCGGGGCCGAGATCTTCGGCTCGTTCGGCCTCCTCAAGGAGACCGCGGGCGAGCTCGATGCCTCACCCATCGAGTGGCAGCTCAACAGCAAGATGTTCCTCACCAAGGACAAGGCGGTCTACGTGGGCGCCGGCGTCGGCACCCGCATGAGCGGCGGCTACGCGCCCGATTTCCGGGGGGTCGCCCTCGTCGGCGGCTCGTTCGGCATCGCCGACTCCGACGCCCGCTCGCCCGGCTTCAACTACGTGATCACGGCGGAGAAGGACACCGACGGCGACGGTTACCCCGACGTCATCGACCTCTGCCCGGAGGACCCCGAGGACGGCAAGCAGCCCAAGCCGAGCGACGGATGTCCGGACATGCCCGACCGCGACGGCGACGGCATCCCCGACGTCGTCGACAAGTGCCCGGACGACCCCGAGGACAAGGACGGCATCGACGATCGCGACGGCTGCCCCGAGGAGGACGCGGACCAGGACGGCATCCCCGACGCCCAGGACAAGTGCCCGAAGGAGCCGGGGCAGGTCGTCGTCGAAGACCCGGAGAAGAACGGCTGCCCCTTCTACATCCGCAGGATCACGGGCTCCGCCGAGATCGAGATCATGAAGCAGGTCGAGTTCGAGTTCGACAGCTCCAGGATCCTCCCGCAGAGCTATCCGATCCTCGACGAGGTGGTGCGCCTGCTCAAGGCGAACCCCGAGATCAAGCTGCTCAGCATCGAGGGGCACACCGACAACCAGGGCACCATCGACTACAACGACCGGCTCGCGCACAACCGCGCTATCGCGGTCAGGGTCTACCTGATCAACAAGGGCATTCAGTCGGAGCGGCTGACCTCCGTCGGCTACGGCTCCCGCCGGCCGCTCGTGTCCAACGACACGCCGGACGGCCGGCAGCGCAACCGGCGCGTCGAGTTCCATATCAAGTCGCAGTCGATCGAGGGCCGCTAAGCTCCGGCCGGAGCGGCCGGCCTATTCTCCCCCCGAGATCAAGCGACGTTTGCGTGCACGTGCCCCGTCATGTGCACGCAAACGTCGTCTCCTGAGCGCCGGTCGGGTTCGACCCGGCCACGCGGGCGCGCGTCGGCGCTCCCGGGGACCGGCGTTCAGTCGTCGCGGTGCGCGAGCGCCGGGCGACGATGGTCGCACTTGCCGGGGATCGGAAAGCCGCAGACCGCCTCTTCCGTCAGGCAAACCTGCTGGGCGGGGCACTGCTCCGGATCGAGGACGTCCGGATCGCAGGGACGAGAGCAGAAATCGGGCCTCGCCAGCGGGGCGTCGTAGCGGCCGTCGCCGTCGACATCGATGTAGATCGGGTTCGTGATCGCATAGGGCGGGACCGGCGACCAGTCGGGCACCGTCGGCGTGGGCGCGAACAGGGCGCTGAGCGCGGGGATCCTGCCGAACGCGTCGCCGGCCAGCCGGGACAGCTGGATCTCACCGAAGGGGACGTCCAGGGAGACAGGGCTCATGAGGTTCCTGTCCTCGAGCCCCATGGCGATGATCACCACCCAGGAGTCGCGATCCGGCGCCGTGAAGGTGACCTTGCCGCGCACGTCCACGATCGCGCTCGGCGGCATGGCCGGCTCCAGCAAGCGGACCATCCGGCCGTTCAGGTAGATCTCCACACGATCGACGCCGAACCAGCTCGCCGTCTGGACGTCGAACAGGAGCTCGAGCGACTCCCCGGCGCTCGCCGCCGCCACCTCACCATACGTCTTGCCGCGGATCGTCGCGCGGATGAAGGGGCCGTACGTCGCGAAGGCGTGCGCGCCACGCAAGCTCTCGACCGCAGCCGGCGCCTCGAGGGCGGCAGGGGAGTCGGTCGCGCTCCGGAAATAGGTCCGCGGGAAGCCCGGCTCCTTCGACCCGTCGTGGCTGTCGCTGCTGGCGATCTGCGCCGGCGCGAAGCCCCGCTCGAGGTAGCGGAAATAGTCGTCCACCTGGCCTGCGCGGTACGTGCACGGCGCGTCGCGCGCGTCCTCGGGGACCGGATCGCCGCCGAGCGCCGCGGGCCCGCAGAGCTCCTGGCTGTCGGAGGTCGTTCCGGAGAAGCCCCAGTTCTTCGCCTGCTCGTCGGGCGTCCGGGCGAGGATGCGCTTCATCAGCGCCCACGCGAGCTCAGTGCGGGCGCGGCGCTTGCAATCGGAGACAGCGACAGCGAGAGCGACGCCAGCCGCGCCTGCGCCGGAAGCGCCGCCCGGCGCGGACGCCGCCGCGCACGGCGCTCGCAGCCAGCCCGCCACCTCGGGGCACGCCGCCTCGATCGCGGCGGCGCTCCCGGCGGCGTTCAGCCGCGCGAGGCAGCGGTTCCAGTGGACGACCTCGGCCACGCTCGGCGTGCGCACCAGATCGAACCGCTTGCCGTTGATGACCTCCATCGCGTCGAACGCGCAGCTGGCGGTCCGGAAGACGGGGTTGTTCTCCTCGAGGAACGTCGGCGTCCGGCCCATCGTGTACGTGTCGACGCCGAGCTGGTCGATGTAGCCGAAGAAGCCGTCGCGCGGGTGCGCGACGATGGTCAGCGGCGCCACCGTGCCGTCGCCGGAGGCCCGGATCGCGTCGAGGATCGCCCCGCCGGGCTCGCACGTCCAGTCGTGCGCCCCGTGGCCCGGGACGTCGAGCTCGTCGTACTCGAGCGGGAACCCGATGAAATGCCCCTGCTCCAGCGTGGTGATCTCCGCCCCGACCGCCGTGGCGAGGTGAGGCGCGAGACCGAGCGCGCGCGCGGTCGGCCGGTAGTCCGTCTCGACGTCGTGGTCGGTCGACACCGCGAGCTCCACGCCCTCCGCCGCCACGGCGGCCACCCGCCGCGGCAGCGCCATGCCGCTGTCGAAGCTCGGCTCGGAGTGGAGGTGCATGTCGGCCGACATCCACCCGCTCGTGTCGACCTCGCGCACGAGCGTGGCGTCGAGCTGGAACGTGCGGCCCGGCGCGAGCGTGACGTCGCGCTCCACGTAGATGCCGTACTCGATGCCTCGCGACACCGTGATCCGGTATCGCCCCGGCTCGATCTCGACCTCTCCTTCGCCGGTGGCCGTGACCTCGACGGCGCGTTTGCCGTTCCCGAGACGCCCGTCGCCGAGGTAGACCCTGCGCCGGCCGTCGCCCTGGAGCCTCCGCCCCGCCTCGTCGAGCGAGGCGAAGGCGAGCTTGGCCGGCACCCGCTGGCCTGCCTCGTCCGCGACGCGGTAGCGCACCCTCGCCGGCGCAGGGAGGCGCGGCGACACGGCGACCTCCTGTCCGGCCCGCAGGCTCACCCGGACGGGCGCCGACATCGCCGTCCCCGCCGCGTTCCTCGCCACGAGCAGGTAGCTGCCGGGCGGCAGAGCGCCGCGGAAATCGCCGTCCTCGGACGGGTCGAGGCCGAGATCCGCGTCGATCTCGTCGATGAGGCCCACGTCGCCGCGCGCCTCGCGGTTGGCCGCCACGAGCTCGTCCAGCGAGGCGAAGGGCCGCGCGGGATCGGGATCGGCGAAGACGAACACGCGGGCGTTCGGCGCGGCCTCGAGGGTGTCCTCCCAGAGCACGTGGCCGCTGACCGCGCCCGTCGCGGTCCCGCGGAGCCGGTGCATCACGCCCGTCACGCTCGAGACGTCGCCGTCGCCCACGGCGAGGTAGCGCTCGTAGCTCAACGCGCGGTGGGCGTCGCACGCCGCGTCGTCCTCCTCGCTGAACAGGCACGATCGGCTGGCGGACAAGAACGCCGTCGCCGCGCTCGCGAAGAGGGGCACGTTGACCACCGATGGCGCCGCGCCCTCCTCGGCCTTCGTGAAGTAGCCGTAGCTGACGTCGCCGCCCGCCGCGGCCACGAAATCGAAGGTGAGCGGCGCCTGGAAGGAGTTCCGCCCCGCGTTCCACGCGTCCTGGACCGCCGTGTCCTCGTCGAAGCCCGCTCCGGGCGCGAAGACGTCGTTCTGGTTGCCGAAGAACACGAAATCTCCGGCGACGATGCCGGCGCGGCGCGACGACGCCTCCTGCGCGGCCTCCGGCGGGTCGCCGAGGATGCCGCCGAACACCGAGACAGGGGCCGTGGCGTTGTCCAGCGGCAGGACGTCGCTGCACGCGCAGGTCAGGCAGCCGCCCGGATCCTGCTGAACCCCGTTCGGGCACGGCGCGCAGCTCCTCTGGGGCTCGCAGCCGGGCGGCGGCCTGTCGTCGAGCAGGAGCACCGTGCGCACCGTCACGAACCGATCGCCCGGGTGAAGGAGGTAGTCTGTCCGGAAGCGGATCCTGGAGCGGACGTCGGGGAAGAAGAGGCCGAGCAGATCCTCCTGCGCCCGGAGCAGGCCTATCGCCTCGAACAGGAACTCTCCGTCTCCCTCGACGCGGATCCCGGCCTCTGCGCCGTCGGAGCCGTCCGCGAGCACGGAGACGTCGGTCGCCGTGGGGTCGGGCACGATGAGGTTGGCGAGCGAGAACATCTCCGCGAACCGGTCCCGCCCCTGGCCGCCCTCCTCGCCGATCCGGCCGCGCCGCCGGTCGACGTCGACGATGGCCCCGCCGAAGATCCCCGGCCCAGGCGAGTCCCGCCCGCCAAGGATCGCCACGCGGATCTGGTCGTTCTCGAGGAGGAAGTCGCCGATGTCCGCCATCGCCACCGGGCCGCCGACGAGCTCGGCGCGCTGCTCTATCCGCTTGGCGCGGAGCAGCCGATCGCCCCCGCAGCTCGGCAGCGCGGGGGCGGCGAGCGCGGCGGCGGCGAGCGGGACGAGCGCTACCCTGGTGAGCGAGCGGTGGGTTCGCCGCACAGAGATCTCCCCTACAGCGAGAGCTGGAGTTGCAGGAGGAGCGCGTCGTTCGAGAGCGACAGCCCGCCGAGCTCCTCACGATGCGTGTATTCGAGCTGCGCCTTCACCAGATCGTCGTACGCGTGGTAGCTCACGCCGCCGGTGAGCACGAGGTTGTCCCCTTCATCGTCGATATCCAGGTTGGGGTCGATCCACTCCACCCGACCCGAGACACCGAGCCTCCGGGCGATGAGCATGTAGCCTGCCTCGAAGACGAGCGCGAGCGACGAGACCGAGGTGATCTGCGCGATCGGCTGGGTGGGCACCGCCTTGGGGCTCGCCCCGGTCCAGAGCACCTCGCCGAGCGCGTGCAGCCCCGCGGCGTGCACCAGGACGTCGGCGCTCGCGCCATAGAGCGCGCGCGCGCCGCCGTCGCTGAAGAAGCCGTCGGCGCCGACCCCGAGGCGGAAGGGCGAGCGGGCGACGTCCTGGAGCGTACGGCCGAGCGGGCCCTGCGGCTCGGTGGCGACCCGGCCGGCGACGGCGATCCCCTCGAAGCGGTTGCCGAGGGGAGCGAGGCTCTCGGAGGGACCTGCGTAGAACTGATCCGAGCGCTGGAAGGCGTTGTAGACGCCCGCGTGACAGCTGAAGGCGCGGTCCTGGAAGTGCCCTTCGGCCTGGATCCCGACCTGCGTGAACGGGGCGATCGCGCGGACGGCGAGCGGCCGCTCGGCGAGGGCGCCGTCACCGGCGCCGGTCATCGCCGAGCGCGAGAAGGGCACGGTGCGCGCGCCCGCGATCACCTCGAACGCGCGCGCCGCCGTGACGCCGGCCCACGCCTCGTGGATTCGCGCCGTCCCCTCGTCGTCCCCGGCGAGCTCCGTGGAGATGGCGAACCGCACGAGCCCCGCGACGTCGCCGCGCAGCCCGGCGCGGACCCGGCGCAGCCGGAAGCCGGGCCGCTCGGCGCTGTCGCCGGCCTGGCTCAGCGCGTCGTCGCCCACGTAGGGCGCGGCTTGCAGCGCGAGCAGCGCGATCGGCGCGATCTCCAGCGGTCCGAGCGCGACCCGCACCCGCTCCCGGAAGCCCGGCGGCAAGAGGTCGCCGCTCGCGGCCGCCGGAGACGCCGGCGCTGGCGCCTCGCGCGGCCGTGGCTCCCGCGCGGGCGCGCTCGCCCGAGCGGCCGGCGCCGCTGCGCCTTCCGGCTCGCCGGCCGCCTCGACCCCTCCTGCCTGCGCGTCACCCGGGCTCGCGATCGCGGCGGCGGGCTCCTCCGCCGCGGGCTCGGGCTCCTGCGCACGCGGCGTCGCGACGGCGAGGAGGACTGCGGCGCCGCCTGCGACGCGAGCGAGGTGCCTCATGGATTCAGGTCTCCTGGAGGGCTGCCTGGAGCGCCCCGTGCCGCTCCGGATGGCCAGTGGTCGTCCCCCCGCGCCGTGTCCACCCGGCGAGGTGCCCGGGAAACTAGAGGAAGACACGCGGCGCTGCAATCCGCGCGGCGCGCTGTGCTAACGCTCGCGGCCTGCCCGCTCCTCGCGCAGCAGCGGAGGGAAGGGGAGCGCCACACTTCTTATGGAAATGCCCGGTTCGAGCCCGCCCGACAGCGATCCCGCGCCGCGGGCCGACGCGTCCGCCGCCCCACCACCCCGACCTCCCGGCGCGGCGCCTCCCGCGGTCGGGAGCGAGAAGCGCTGGCCTTGCGACAGGGCGTTCGTCGCGACGTTCGTGCTCCTCGCCGTCGCGGCCGTCGTGCCGATATGGCGGGTGCGGTTCCTGCCGCTGCTCGATCTGCCGAACCACCTCGCGGCCGTCCATATCTGGCACAGCTTCGATGAGCCCTGGACGCGCTTCAGGGACTTCTACGAGCTCAGCCTCCGTCCGGCCCCGTACGGCGCCTATCACATCCTGACGCACGTGATCGCCTATGCCGTCGGCCTCGAGAACGCGAATCGCGTCGTGCTCTCCGGTTATGTGCTCGCCATTCCGGCGGCGGCGCTCGGCTGGGCGCGCCGGACGCGGCGCAGCCCCTGGCTCTCGGTCCTCACCTTCCCGCTGGCCTTCAGCCTCTCCTGGGCGTGCGGCTTCCTGCCGTTCCTCGTCGGGGTCGCGCTGCTGCTCGTCGGCGTCGTCGCGCTGGACGCCTACCTCGATCGGCCGAGCCCCGGGCGCGGGGTCGCCGTCGCGCTGCTCAGCGTCGGCTGCGGCCTCAGCCATCCGCTCATCCTCTTCGGCTATTACGTCTGCGTCGCCGTGCTGATGCTCTGCCACCTGCCCCGGTGGTCGCGGATCGCCGTCGCGCTGCCGCTCTTCGCGCCCGCCGTCGCGCTCGTCCTGTGGCAGCTCGTCGCCTTCAAGAGCCCCATGGTCGATCTGCGGAGCGGCCCGCGGTTCCAGGGCGTCTGGGTGCCATGGCACGAGATGCTCCGATCGTTCCCCGAGTACACGCTCGACTCGGTATCGGGTGATCTCGACACCCGGCTCTTCTGGGTGCTCGTCGCGGTGGCGTCGCTGCTGGGCCTCTCCGGCGTCGCTCGGCGTTTCCTCCCGGGCCGGAGCCTTCCCGCGCGCGAGCCGGCCCCGCCTTCCGGCTCGTTCCTCGACCGGCTGCACCGCCATCGCTCTCTCGCCCTCTGCGCGGCGATGGCGCTCTGCTATTTCCTCGTGCCGCTGCACCTGGCTCGCCCCTTCGACTGGTGGTTCGTGAGCGGGCGTTTCTCCCCGTTCATCTGCTTCTTCGGCTTCCTGGCCATCACGGCGCCGCTCCAGGGCCGCTCGCGCCTCCTGGTGGCCCCCGCCGCGGCGGCCGCGCTCGTGCTGCCGCTCCACCTCTCGGAGAAATATGCGCGCTTCGATGAGCGGGTCGAGCCGTTCGCCCGGATGGTGGAGCGGATCCCGCCGGGCGCCGAGGTCCTCTTCTTGACCCTGCCTCCACGGACCGATGAATCGCTGATCATCGAGGGCACGAACCACTTCTCGTCGTGGGTGCAGATCCTGCACGGGGGCTTCAGCGCGGACGGCTGGCACAACGTGGGTTTCCCCTTCACGCTGAAGCGTCGTCTCCCCGCGCCGCCGTCGAACCGCGGTGAGTGGTTCAAGCCGGATGTCCATGGCGTCGCGTACGATTACGTGATCCTCCGGAACGAGCGGCCCGATAAACCGCTATTCACCGCGGCGCACCCCTCATTTCGCCGGATCGAGCGCGATGGCGCCTTCACGCTGTACCAGCACACGCGCTGAGCGACGCCCCGGTCGCACCTCCGCTCGGCGCGGCCGAGCGCGCCGCGGTCGTGTGTCGCGTGTCGCGTGTTGCCGAACACCCGGCGCGCATCGGTGATGTCCAGGCGAGGCGCCTCATCCCCGCCGATCTGCCGTCGTTCCAGGCACCGACAGGGTAGTCTACGATCCTTGCGGTCGGCCACCCCTCGGGTGCGTCGCGCCGAGGAGGGGAGCCGCTTGCCGATGTCGACAAGAACCCGCGCAGTCCGTCGCCGCCCGCTGGCCTGGAGCGGAGGGCTCGCCGCCGTGGTCGGGCTCGCGCTGGCGTCCGGTGTGGCGCCGTCCTGCGCCGGCGCGGCAGGCCCCGACATGCCGCGAGGAGGCGGAGGCGAGGGCGCTGCCGATTGTCCGGCCGACTGCGCCGCGGACCCGACCGCCCCGCTGTGCGACAGGGAGACGGGCGACTGCGTGGCCTGCCTGCCCGGCCCCGTCGCGTGCCCGCCCGGTCATTATTGCGATCCCGAGGCGAAGCGCTGCCTGGCCGGCTGTGAAGCCGAGTCCGACTGCGCTGCTCCGCTCACCTGCGATCCAGCGAAGCACGCCTGTGTTGCCTGTATCGTCGACGGCGACTGTCCCCTGGGCGCGCTGTGCACCGGAGAAGGCGAGTGCGTTCAGGGCTGCTCGGCGGCGCACCCGTGCGAGAGCGGCGCGGCGTGCTGCGATGGAGTCTGTCGGGACCTCCAGACGGACGCGCTGAGCTGCGGCATGTGCGGTCGCGCCTGTCCGGAGCTCTCGCACGCCGGGATCGGCTGCGTCTCGGGCGCGTGCGCGCTCACCGCCTGCGAGGACGGGTTCCTCGACTGCAACCACGACCCGGCGGACGGGTGCGAGCACGATGAAGCAGAGCGCGGGCGCTGCTCGTGCACGCCGGGCGACACGAGGGCGTGTTACGAGGGACCGCCCGGCACCGAGGGGGTCGCTCCCTGTGCCCCCGGGGTCTCCACGTGCAGGCCGAGCGGCCTCTCGTGGGGGCCGTGCCTCCACCAGGTGCTGCCGGCGCTCGACGTGTGCGCCGACGGCGTCGACAACGACTGCGACGGTACCGTCGACAACACACCCGATCAGGACGGCGACGGGTGGACGATCTGCGATGGCGATTGCTGCGACTCCCCGTCGGACGGGTGCAGCGCCCCGGCTCTCGTGAACCGCGGCGCGTTCGAGGTGGCGGGTAATGGGATCGACGACGACTGCGACGGCGTGGCGGACAACACCGCGCCTTGCGACGCCGGGCTCACGAGCGACTCGGCGACCGCGCTCGATTACGCGAAGGCGATCGACCTCTGCGTCACCACGACGGCGAGCCCGCCGTCGCGGTCGCAGCGCACGTGGGGGGTCCTCTCCGCGAGCTTCCACCGCGCCGACGGCGCCGGCGCGCCGGCGGCGGCCCAGCGGTCGATCCGCCAGGGCTTCGGCTCCGGCATCGCTCCGCTCCGGGGCGCGCGGCTCGCTGTGCTCTCGACCGGCGTCGCCGCGGCCGAGGCGGCGCCGAACAACACGAGGCCGAGCTTCGCCCCGTTCCAGGGCGGCCAGGACATGGGGACGTCGAGCAGGGTGCCCGCGGACTGGCTCGACGCGAACGGCGACAACCTCCCGAACGCGCCCGGGTGCCCTGACCCGCAGGGCGGCGCGACAGCCTACGATCCCGTGATGCTGAAGCTGCGCGTCCGCGTGCCGACCAACGCGAGCGCGTTCAGCGTCTCGACGTTCTTCCTCTCGTCCGAGTATCCCGAGTGGGTGTGCAGCCGCTTCAACGACTTCTTTCTGGCGCTCCTCGACTCGACGTTCGAGCCCTTTCCAGGCGAGACGGCGAACCCGGCGGACGGGAACCTCGCCTTCTATGACCCGCCGCCCGCCGGGGCGCCGGTCTACCCGCTGGGCACGAACCTCGCGTTCGGTGGCACCGGGCTCTTCACCCAGTGCGTGAACGGACCGACAGGGTGCGGCGGCGGCGCCACCCCCGGCACGACGACCACCTGCACGAGCATCGCCCAGCTCCGCGGGACGGGGTTCGATGCCACGAGGCCGCGCGCCCAGTTCGACGGTGAGCCCGGCTGGTGCGGCTCGAGCGAGCGCGCGGGCGGCGGGACCGGATGGCTGGTCATGCACGGCAATGTCACCCCAGGTGAGATCATGGAGCTGCGCTTCGCACTTTGGGACACCGGCGATCCCTGGAACGATTCCGTGGCCCTCCTCGACAACTTCCAGTGGTCGACGTTTGCCTCGACGCCCGGCACGCGCGAGTGAAGCGCCGCGCAGTGCGGGGGCGCGCGACCGCAGCGGACGGACGGCGACCCGATTACACTGCGCGGCGCACCGAGGACCGCGGCACGCATCCCTCGGCCTCGCGCTCGTCAGGAGCGCTTCCGTTCATCACCCAAGGAGACTGCATGAGGAGAACGATCACGCCGCTCGCGCTGTTGCTCGCGAGCCTGTCTTTCGCCACGCTCGGCTGCGATAGCAAGGGGAGCGACGCGACCCCGGGGGCGGTGGCCGAGGGCAAGCCGACCGAGAGCGCCGCCCCTGCGGCGACGACGGCCGCGCCGGCGGCGACGGCGGCCGTGCCGGCCGCGGCGACCGTCGAGCCGACGGCCGCTGCGTCGGCCGCGCCGGCGGAGACGGCCGCGGCGACCGCTGAGCCGGCGGAGACGGCCGCGCCGAAGGCGACGGCCGCTGCCTCTGCCGTCGCGGCCGCGGGACCAGCGTCGACCGGCGCTGCTCAGGCGGGCGAGAAGAAGTTCGAGTGCGGCGCGAAGGGCCAGAAGCTCTGCCCGATGCAGGCCTGGATGAAGAGCACGATGGCCTCCGCGACCTCGAGCGGCGACGCCGCGAAGATCGCGACGGCGCTGCAGTACGTGGCAAGCAAGCCGCCGCCCGGCATGGGCAGCTGGGTGGGCATCTCGAAGGCCGGCATCGCCAAGGCGAAGGCCGGCGACGTCGACGGCGCGAAGGCGAGCTGCAAGCAGTGCCACGACCTCTACAAGGAGCAGTACAAGAAGACGATGCGCGATCGCCCCTGGTGAGCGCCCGCAAGCGGCGCGGCGGACCCGCTCCGGTTCGCGCCGCTCGCCGCTGCGCCCCCGCGGCTCGCCGCAGCGAAGTTCCCGTAACCGAACGACATTTCGCGGTCTCACGGCGCCCTCGCGAGCGCTGCGCGCCGCTTCCTGGAGCGCCGCGAGCGGCGAGCGTCGCCGTCGCGCACCCGGCCCTCGATCGCTGCTCGGCCGGCAGGGCGCGGGACAAACATCTTGGACGGGCGGGGGTGATGCGATAGAGCGCTGATCTGATGGCGCGCGCTGCTCGCACAGGCCCCGGGGGTGCCCATGCGCCTGCCACCTCGTCGACTCGCGCGCGGGGGGCCGGCAGATCGAGCGGTGCAGCGGCTGGTCCGCGCCCGCGCGTCGGCCAGGCCGCCGACCCGTTCTCGAGCGGCGCGACGCCGCCCTCGAAGCCGCGCGCGGGTGCGGCGCCGCGGCTCACGGGGGACACGGCCCTCGACGTCAGGTCGAGCACGGCGGCCCCGCCCGCGCCGAGCGTGCGCCCTCCAGCGGCGCCGAGCGTGCGCCCTCCAGCAGCGCCGAGCGTGCGCCCTCCAGCGGCCCCTGCGCGGGCGGACGCGGGTGCTCCAGCGGCCGCCTCGAAGCGGCCTCCTCCGCCGGACGAGGACGAGGACGACGACGACGACGACGCGCGGGGCGGCGCGCAGCGCGGCCGGCCGCGAGGCCCGTTCACGCAGCACCGGCGCCTCGACTCGCTGCGCAGCCTGCTGCAGAAGCACCCTGCCGGCCTGACGATCTACGATCTCGCGCGCGAGCTCAACGTCACGCCGCGCTCGCTCCGGCGCTACCTCGTCGAGGTCAAGCGCGAGCTCGATCTCGTGTCGGTCGCCACGCGCCCCGGGGGCCCTCGTCTCTGGCGGCTGTCTCCGAGCGAGGCGCCCCGGCGCGTCGAGGTGCGGCGGACGCAGGCGTACGCCCTGCTCGCCGCCCGCCGGCTGTTCGAGCCGATGCGCGGCTCGACCCTGTTCGAGGAGATCGACCTCGCCGCGCAGCGCCTGCTCGGCGTCGCCCGCAGGCCTGGGCGCGGCCCGAACGCCGGCGTCGCCGACGCGCGGCTGGAGGAGCGCTTCCTCTATCTCCCGTTCGCCCCGAAGGACTACGCCGCGCGCACCGAGGAGCTCGACGACCTGTTCCAGTCCGTCGCCGACCTGCGACCCCTGCGGTGCCGCTACCGCCGCTCGCGGGACGGGCGCGAGGAGCGGGTGCTCATCCACCCGTACGCGCTCGTCCTCTACAAGGACGCGATCTACTGCGTGGGCCTCCACGTGGGGCGCGGCGAGGTGCGCACGTTCCTGCTCGATCGCATGCGCGACACGGAGTGCGCGGTCACCGAGCGGTTCGAGCTGCCCCCGGATTTCTCGATCGACGACTACTTCCAGGGCCAGTTCGGCATCTGGCGCGGGGGCGAGCCCCGGCGCGTCGTGATCGACTTCGACGAGCGCGTGACCGAGTTCGTGCGGACGCGCAAGGTGCATCCCTCTCAGGAGATCACGCCGCTGTCCGGCGGCGGCGTGCGGCTCACGATGCTCATCGGCGACATGACGGAGCTCGCGACGTGGGTCCTCGGCTTCGGCGAGACCGCGCGCGTGGTCGAGCCGCCCGACCTCGTGGACCGCGTGAAGCGCGAGCTCGCCGGCGCGCTCGCCCGCTACGAGGAGCCGCCGGCCGAGGTCTAGCTCCGCGGTCCAGCGATCCCCTGGCGGATCGCTGGCCCACGGAGCCGACCCGCCTCAGCGCGAGGCGTAGAGCGCCTCGTCGATCATCTTCTGGTGCTCCGCCGGATCCGCCCAGCGGGCGCGCCCCTCGGGCGGGAGCTGATCGATCGGATCGAAGTACGTGTACCGCTGCCCCGGCTTCACGCTCGGCGCCTCGAACACCGAGATCCCGGTCGTGCGGTCGTAGTGCTCGAACGAGTGCGCGTCGCGCTTGCCCCCGCCGCCGGGCGCGTCGACGACGAACGTCGGCGTGTTGAACCCGGCGGTCGACCCGCGCACGTGCTTCTCGATCGTGAGCCCTGTCGCCAGCGTGGTTCGGAGGTCCTCCACGCCCCGGACGAGGTCGTGGATGTAGACGTAATAGGGGTGCACGTGCACGTGCCCCAGGCGCTTCACGAGCAGCTTCATCGTCTCGGGCGTGTCGTTCACCCCGCGCTGCAGCACGGACTGGTTCCTGACCGTGATCCCCCGCTCGAAGAGCTTGTTCATCGCGTCGCGGGTGATGCCCGTGATCTCGTTCGGGTGGTTGAAGTGCGTGTGGATCACGACCTCCTTGTGCAGCTTCCGGCCGAGCTCGACCGTGCGCGTGACCGCGTCGATCCACTCGTCGTCGGTCAGGATCTTCTGCGGCATCACGGCCGGGCCCTTCGTGGCGAGGCGGATGCGCTGGATGTTCGGCATCCTGAGGAGCGTCTCGCCGATCGCGCCGAGCTGCTCGGGCCGCAGGTTGTACGCGTCGCCCCCGGAGACGACGATGTCCTCCAGCTCGGGGCGTGACGCGATGTACGCGTAGGCCCGCTTCCAGCGCTCCTCGTCGACCTTGAAGTGGGTCTTCTCGACCTCCTCCGTGTCGATGCCCACCGCGTAGCTGCGCGTACAGAAGCGGCAGTACACGGGGCACGTGTCGAGCGGCAGGAAGAGCGCCTTGTCGGCGTACCGGTGCGTCAGCCCGGGGACGGGCGCGTCCGCGCGCTCGTGCAGCGAGTCGAGCCCGAGCTTCGGGTGATCCGGCAGGAAGCGCGAGGCCAGTGGGATGAACTGCGTACGGAGCGGATCGCCGTACGGATCGTTCCAGTCGATCAGAGAGAGCATGTACGGCGAGACCCGGACGCTCATCGGCGCGCGCGCGAAGCCCTCGGTCGCGTCCCGGATGAAGTCGTCCGACACCATCCCGCGCAGCGTGTCGAGCAGCTTGTCGGGGCGGGTGATCGACTTCTTCGCCTGCCACCGGTGGTCCATGAACTGCTCGTCGGTCACGTCGGCGTAGGCCGGGATCCTCCGGAAATCGGGCAGCTCGAGCAGGGTCGCGTGATGGAGGGACGCCGGGTCCACCGGCGGCTTGAGGGGCGCGATGTCGTGGCTTCGCTTGGTGAGTTCGATGAGGCTCGAGGTGGTCGTCATGTCGTGGACCCTTGCTCGCGCGGAGCAAAGAGAGCGTCGAGGGATGGCCGCGTGCCTGCGCCTGCGCGTCTCGGGGCCTGCCCGGGAGAGGCTGCGGCAGCGGTTCCTGGGAGCGTAGCATCGCGGTACCCCGTCGGGGGCGATGTGCGCCGCTCGTCGCCGACGGTGTCTCCGGCGGGCGGGCGGGCGGGCGGGCGGTTGGTTGGCGTGTATACGCGCGCGGCGGGCGAGCCGGTCAGGGCTCGATCGATGCGACCGTGGTGTCCCGGGTCGTGCGGTAGCGCGCGTAGTAGGTCCGAACGCGCGTCACGTACGCCTGGGTCTCTGCGTACGGCGGGATGCCGCCGTGCCTCATGACCGCCCCTTCGCCGGCGTTGTAGCCGGCGATGGTGAGATCGAGATCTCCGTTGAAGAGGTTGGCGAGGATGCGCAGGTACCGCGTTCCCCCGAAGATGTTCTCTCGCGCGTCGAACGCGTCGCGCACCTGCATGCGGAGCGCGGTCTCCGGCATCAGCTGCATCAGCCCCTGCGCGCCGACGGGCGAGACGGCCCGCGGATCGTAGTCGCTCTCGCACTTGATCACCGCGCGGACGAGCTCCTCGGGGATCTGGTAGAGCGCCGCGGCCTGCCGGATCCACGCGTCGTAGCGGCCGAAGCGCTCGAGCGATTTGTCGCTCGGCGCGACGGGCGTCACGCCGGCGCGCGCCGAGGAGCGGCGCCCGTCGCCCTTGATGTACAGCTTGAACCGCGCGTCGCCGGTGGGGCGGTTCGCGAAGTGCACCGTCCCATCCGCGTCGGTGTACGTGAAGATGTCGGCGAGCGCGCTGCCCGGGTGCAGCGCGAGGACGGCGAGCCCGAGCGCGGCGGCGAGGGCGCGCAGGGGCACGCGAAGGGAAGGCCCGGAGGTCGGCGGGGCAGGCATCTCTCGGTTCAGCATAGGTTGCGATCGTCCGCTCGCGCAAACCGCACCGTATCGGCGGAAATCGTCGTGCCGGTGGAATCGGAGGAAGCCGAATTGGAGAGCAACGCCGCGGGCCCACGCCGTCATTCCGAGGACGCCGTCGTGAGGCCATCCGGCGCGCCGCGCCCCAGTCGTAGAAGCTCGGTCTGGTGAGCACGTCCCGGGCGCTGTAGTAAGGCGGGCGCCATGGAGATCGGCTGGCGGCATGTGCTCGCGGGGGTTGCGGCCCTCTTCATCCTGTTCCTCGTCGTCAAGATGCGCCCTGCCCGGCGGCGCCGGGACGCGCTGAGCGCCGAGGTGCAGGCAGCGCGGGAGCGCGCGCGGCGCGCCGCGACCCCGCGCGAGCGAGCCGAGGCCCTGTGCGACGCTGGCGTACAGGCGATGCACGGCGGCCGCCGCGTCACGGCGGCCGTGGGCTTCTTCGTGCGCGCGATGCGCGCCGACCCGACCTCGGCCCGGGTCATCGAGCTCGCGAGCGGCGCGCTGGCCAAGCGCAAGCCCCGGCTCCTCGAGAAGATCCTCTGGCGGAGGCTCGCGGTGCTCCCCTGGGACGGCGAGCACCGCGACGCGGTGCGCGCGGCCGCCGGCGGGCTGGAGGCGCTCTACCGGCGCGGGATCCGTGACCGCAGCCGGGCGGAGATCATGCGCAAGCTGACCCGGACGCTCGGCTGAGCCTGCGGCGCGAGGGTGCGTCATCGGGCGCGCAGCCGGCCGGCCGCGAGGACGTGCAAAGATGTCAGGAGACGTCACGTCCCCCAGAACGATCGCGGCAGCGCGCCGCGGTTCGACAGCGCGACGAGGTCCATGAGCAGCGCGATCGTCACGTGGACCAGGAAGCCCGAGTAGATGCTCTTCGTGCGCATCGCGAGCGAGCCGAGCGCGATCCCGGCGACCACGGCGCCGGCCGCCTCCAGGTACGGCTTGCCGAAGTGGATCATGCAGTAGGGGACGATCATCGCGAAGATCGCGCCGGAGCCCAGCGTGTGCCGCAGGCCGGCGAGCCAGAAGCCGCGGAAGAAGATCTCCAGCGCGAAGAACTGGGCGAAATACATCGTCTCCCACGCGATGAGGTCGAACCAGGAGCGGGAGGACTGCTTGTAGAACGGGTAATAGGTCCCGAAGTCGGGCGCGCTCGCGACGACGAACACCGCCGGGACCACGACGGCGAGGCAGAGCAGGTAGATCCATGCGTGCTTCGCGAGCCCCCGGACGCGCAGCCCCATGTCGAGCAGGCTGTCCTTCGGGAAGCAGGCCTTCCACGCGACCATCGGGATGGCGACGTAGCCGAAGACGCGGGTGAACGACCACCAGACGTAGCCGTAGAGCTCGTCGTAGCGGCGGAGCGAGACGGGCAGCAGCGTCCCGGCCGGCGAGAGCGCCTGAGCGAGCTCGATCTCCCGCAGCCACGGCCGGATGTGCTCGTCGTAGACGGCGCGGCCGCCGTAGTACTGCTGCAGCATGAGCACGACCGCGGTGATGGTGAACAGGACGGCGGGGCGGCGGTCGTAGCCGCCGGCGGCCAGGGTGCGCCGCTGGTGCTCGTGGGCCTCGACGTCGAGCTCCCGCCAGGTGCGCCGGAAGAAGAGCCAGAGGACGGGCGCGAGCGCGATGTACGCGATGACCGGGAACAGGGCCTTGAGGACGGTGCTCCCCAGGGCCGACGAGGGCCCGGCGAGGCGAGAGCTGACGTCCGAGAGGGGTGGCTGCAGCGGCCGGAGCCGGTCGACGTGCGCCACGAGCCAGCTCCCCAGGTTGAGCATCGGCGCGCCCTGTACCACGATCCGCGGCCCAGCACAGCGGCGACACACGGGCGACGCGGGGTCTCGACCGCCGCCGGCGCCGCCCTTCCGCAGCGCGGCCTTGCGGCGCCCCGCCCGGCTCTGCTAGATCGCGCCCCTCTTCAAAGCCGCGCGAGTCATCTCGCGCATGTCCGGCGCAGGCCTCGCCTGCCCGTGGGAGTCTCAGCAATGGCCAGCAAAAATCCGCTTGCGATCGTGAAGGAGCGCTTCGGCGACAAGGCGAAGCTCGTCGAGGCCGTGAAAGGGTTCGCGACCGAGGACCTCTGGCTCGGGCGCGTCAGCTCCGATCGGGGCGGCACGAAGGGTCTTGACCACGTCTCGAACGCCAAGCTCCTCCGTCTGCACGCGACGTTCAGCGTTGTAAAGGAGAAGTTCGGGACCCGGGCGAAGCTCATCGACGAGACGTTGACCGTCCTGAACCGGTCGAAGGACCAGGGGTACAGGAAGCGCCTCGAGGCGTACCCCGTCCCGCGCCTCTACGATCTCTACCAGTCGGCCTCGAAGCGGGCGAAGGCGGCCTCGAAGGCCCAGGCCTGAGCGCGCGCTGCTCGGAGCCCCCTCCCGCCGGTTGTGACCGGGCTGCCTGCCCTTGAAGGTCCGGCGTTCCTATCGTAATGAGCCGCGTCGCCAGCGCGCGGCGTCCAGCCGTCCTGCGTCGGACCGACGATCTGACGTCCCCCTGATGAGCCAGAAGCCCCCTCCAGGGGGCCCTCCCAGAGAAGGTGTGGGCGCCGCCGGCCGCGGCCCCCGCCAAGGAGAACGACTGTGAGCAGCGCGCACGAGACCGAGACCGACGTCTGGACGACCGAAGACGCCAAGTCGCTCTACATGATCGACCGCTGGGGTCGCGGCTACTTTGATGTGAGCCCGGACGGCAACCTCACGGTCGCGCCGCTCCAGGAGCGCGGCAGCAAGATCGCGATCCGCGACGTCGTCGACGCGGCGCTCGAGCAAGGGCTCCGCACGCCGCTGCTCATCCGCTTTCAGGATCTCCTCCATCACCGGGTGCGGGCGCTCAACGAGGCCTTCAACAGGGCGATCGCCGAGAGCAAGTTCCGCGGGACGTACCGCGGCGTGTTCCCGATCAAGGTGAACCAGCTCCGGGAGGTCGTGGAGGAGATCCTCGACGCGGGAAAGACCTATCACTACGGCGTCGAGGTCGGCTCCAAGCCCGAGGTCTTCGCCGGCCTGTCGGTCCACAGCGACCCGGAGTCGCTGATCGTCTGCAACGGCTACAAGGACGAGAACTTCATCCGGACGGCGCTGATCGGGCGCAAGCTCGGCAAGAAGGTGATCCTCATCGCGGAGAAGCTCTCCGAGGTGCGGATGATCACCCGCGTCGCCAAGGAGATGAACGTCGAGCCGATGATCGGGCTCCGGGTGCGGCTGCTCACCGAGGGGGCGGGCAAGTGGAAGACCTCGGGCGGAGAGAACGCGAAGTTCGGGCTCTCCACCGCGGAGATCCTCGCGGCGATCAGGATCATGGACGAGGCGGGCATGAGCTCCTCGTTCAAGCTCCTCCACTTCCATATCGGCTCGCAGGTGCCGGACATCCTGATCATCAAGCGCGCCGTGCGCGAGGCGACGCGCTACTACGCGAAGCTCCGCAAGATGGGGCAGCGCATCGAGTACATCGACGTCGGCGGCGGGCTCGCCATCGACTACGACGGCTCGCGCTCGACCTTCCACTCCTCGATGAACTACTCGGTCGAGGAGTACGCGCGCGACATCGTGCACAACATCGCGGACATCTGCGACGAGGAGCGGGTGCCTCACCCCAACATCGTCTCCGAGTCCGGGCGAGCGATCGTCGCGCACCACTCGGTGCTGGTCGTCCAGGCGTTCGGCTCGATCGAGAAGACGCCGATGTCGCCGATCGACATCCAGACCGAGGAGCACAAGCTCATCCAGAACCTCCTTTACATCAAGGACAACATCTCCGGCCCGAACCTCGGTGAGTCGTGGCACGACCTCCTCCAGATCAAGGAGGAGGCGCAGAAGATGTTCGAGCTCGGCCTCCTCAACCTCGACGTGAAGGCCCGGGTCGAGATCCTCTTCTGGGAGATCGCCGAGAGCATGCAGAAGATCGCGTCGTCGCTCGAGCCCGAGGAGGTGCCGGACGATCTCGGCGAGCTCCGCAAGCAGCTCGCCGACCAGTACATCTGCAACTTCTCGGTGTTCCAGTCGCTGCTCGATCACTGGGCGCTCGGCGCGCTCTTCCCGATCGTGCCGATCCACCGGCTGAACGAGCGCCCCTCGTCGGACAGCACGCTCGTCGACATCACCTGCGACTCCGACGGCAAGGTGAGCAAGTTCATCGATCTCAACGACGTGAAGGACACGCTCCCGCTGCACCCGATCTCGGGCGACCAGCCGTACTACGTCGGCATCTTCCTGACCGGCGCGTACCAGGACATCATGGGCGACATCCACAACCTCTTCGGCCGGGTCAACGAGGTGCACGTCTTCCTCGATGAGGACGAGGAGAGCGGGTACTACATCGAGGAGACGATCGCCGGGAACAAGATCCACGAGGTGCTGGCGCTGACCCAGTACGACAACCGCGATCTCGTGGGGAAGGTGAAGGCCCAGGTGGACGGCGCGATCAAGCAGGACCTCCTCAAGCCGACGGAGGGGATGCGCCTCCTCGCCGACTACGAGCGTGGGCTCAAGGACCAGACGTACCTGAGCCTCACCTCCGCGCCGTGATGTCGGAGAGCACGGCGCCCGCGGTCCGCGCGTCGCTCCCCCGGCGCCGGCCCGGGTGGGCGCGCCAGGCGGCGCTCGTCGCGCGGAAGGACCTCGCGATCGAGCTCGCCACGGGCGAGAT
This sequence comes from Sorangium aterium, assembly GCF_028368935.1. Taxonomy (NCBI): domain Bacteria; kingdom Pseudomonadati; phylum Myxococcota; order Polyangiales; family Polyangiaceae; genus Sorangium; species Sorangium atrum. Next base: position 544,099 of record NZ_JAQNDK010000006.1, read on the forward strand.
CGTCACAACGAGCGGGTTCTTCGCGGTGCTCGTCGCCGTGATCGCGTCGCTCGCGTTCTACGCGGGCCAGGACGCGGCCGAGCGGGTCGCGCCGGGGGTCATCTGGGTGAGCGTGGCGTTCGCGTCGGTGCTCGCGCTGAGCCGCACGTGGCAGCGGGAACGCGAGGACGGCGCGCTCTCGGGCCTGCTCGTGTTGCCCATCGCGAGGAGCGCGCTCTTCGCCGGCAAGGCGCTCGGGCTCTGCGCGTTCATCATCGCGGTCGAGGCGATCATCATCCCCGTCGCGGCGCTCCTCTTCGCGGTGGACCTCGTGAAGACGGGCGCGGGGCTCGCGCTCTTCTGCCTCGCGGCGACGCCGGGCATCGCCGCGAGCGGCACCCTCTTCGGGGCCATGACCGTGCGCACCCGCGCCCGCGACCTCGTGCTCGCGAGCGTGCTCTTCCCGCTGCTCGCGCCCACCCTGCTCGCCGCGGTCGCGGGGACGCGGGAGCTCTTCGGCGGCGCGGCGATCGGCGAGCTCACCGACTACGTGGCGCTCATGGGCGTGTTCGACGTCGTGTTCCTCGCGGGCGGGATCGGCCTCTTCGATCTGATCATTGAGGGCTGAGCCGCGGCGCGGTCGCCGGACGCCCTCGAGCTCACGCGGGCGCGCCGCGCGCCGCGAGCACGTCGTCGGCGAGGATCGTCGCCGCCCGCTCGACGCCGGCGAGATCGAGCGACGCGCCGGTGCACTCGCCGATCGCCCACAGGCCGTCGCCGGCCCTGCCGCGCGCGTCGACCTGCACCGCGTACCCCGCGCGCGGGTCAATCTCGACGCGCGCGCCCGCCTGCGCGGCGACCTCGAACGCGGGCGCGGCCGGCGCGTCCACCGCGACGGCCACGACGCGGACGTCGCTCGTCGGGCTGTCGGGGGCGAACGGCGCGTCGCGCACCGTCACGCTCTTCACCTGCGAGATCCCGTTCACCGCGGCGAGCGCGGCGAGCGGGATCCGGACCGCGACGCGGTCGCCGAGGGCGCTCGCGAGCTCGTCGGCCCAGGGGCCCTCTCCCGCGAGCGCGACGGGGCCGGTCGGCTCGACGCCGCACGCGAGGAGCCGGCAGAACGCGCGCGCCGAGAAGACCCCTGGCAGATCGTTGTTCGGGAACGCCGCGACGCCGTCGTGCGCCCCGGTGGCGAAGATCTTGGCGGGCGCCCTGATCACGGTCGCGCCCGCGTCGCCGGCGACCAGGAGCTCGCCGAGGTAAACGCCGGCGGCCACGTGACGGCGGAGCTCGCGGACGCCGTCGAGCGGGTATCGCGCGAACAGCTCCGCCGCGCGGCGCGGCGCGCCGGCGAGCGACCCGCCGGGGGCGAGGCCGTCGTCGACCAGCGCCACACGGAGGCCGCGCGCCGAGAGCGTCGACGCAGCCGCCACGCCGGCGGGCCCGGCGCCGATCACGGCCGCGTCCACGTCGAGCCGCGCGGCGCGCTCGGGTGAGAGCGCGGCGCTCGGCAGCTGCCCGAGCCCCGCCAGCTTGCGCGCGATCGACTGCATGACCCCGGACAGGCCGGGGACGCCGGCCATCAGGTGGTGGTGATCGATCCCCTGCGGGAAGAACCAGTCGGTCACCTGGAGCAGGTCGGCCTGCCGCGAGCCCACGACGTTCTGCACCTCGATGCGCTCTCCACCGGCCGCCGGCCGCAGGCAGGTCATCACGTTGGGCACGCCGTCGACCCGCGCGAGGCAGCCGTCGCAGCCTCCACGCAGGCAGGTCGGCGCCCTGGGGCGGTGCAGCTTCGGGCTCCGCGCGAGCGTCACGCGCCCCGAGGCGATCAGCGCCACGGCCAGGGGCTCGCCCAGCTCCGCCGGGACGGCCGCCCCGTCGAGGGTGATGGTGACCGGATGCTGGAGCGCGCGACCTCGCCGAAACATGGGCGGACGCTAGCAGACGCGCGCCGCGCCGGCAGAGGAGGGCGCGGGGGCAAGCACGAGGAGAGAGCGAGCAGGAGGAGAGAGACGGAGAGAGGCCGGAGCAGGGAAAGACAGACGATCGCCGGCGGCAGGCGCGCGAGGCGTGCAATCGCGCAGGGCGCGGGAAGCATGGGAGGCGCGGGAAGCCTGGGAGGCAGCGGAGGCGCGGGAGCGCGCAGAGCGGGCGGAGTGGAGAAGGTGTCCTCACCTTCGCGCGGTGATCTATGCTGTGTCCGATGCGCCTCGGCGTCCTCGGCCCTGCTCAGGGTGATCTGCCCGCGCTTGCTCGCGGCGCGCAGCACCTGCTCGACGAAGGCCACGCCGAGCGGGTCATCTACGTTGCGGAGGACGACGCGCTCGACCGGGTCGTCGTGGGCTGGGCGCAGCGCCTGGTCGGCGCGGACCCCACAGAGGGCGCGCTGTTCGATCGGGCCGCGCGGTGCGCGGCCGCGACCCCGGACCAGATCGACGCCTTCGTGGCGTCCGAGCGCGCTCGGCTGCGACTCCGGGTGCTGATGAGCCTGCCGTCGGGCCGGCGCACCATCGAGATCCTGGACGGGCGCGTCGCGCTCTTCGTGTTCGACAAGGCGGCGCTCGACGAGGAGGACATCGTGGCGGCGTCGCTCCTCGTCTTCGGCAAGAGCACGGAGCCGCTCATCAAGAGGGTCGGCTCGCGGACGTTCTTCTCTCCCGGGCCGATCGGCTCCGACGGCGGCACGGCGCTCCTCGACGATGGACAGGGCGGCGTGCGGATCGAGGTGATGAACGCGAGCGGCGCGGTGACGGCGCGCGAGATCGTGGGCCCGCCCGCGGCCGGCCCCAGGCTGAGGGTTCAAGGTGGCTCGCACGGTTGAGGCGCCCGCCCGCGCCCAGGCCGCGCCCGCGCCCGAGGCGCGCCGCGTCGCCATCTTCGGGGGCAGCTTCAACCCGCCCCACGTCGCGCACGTCCTCGCGGCCACCTACGCGCTCACCATCGCGCCGATCGACGAGGTGCTCGTCGTCCCTGTCTACCGCCACCCCTTCTCGAAGGAGCTCGTGCCGTTCGAGCATCGCCTGGCCATGTGCCACCTCGCGCTCGGGTGGCTCCCGCGCGTGTCGGTGTCGCCCGTCGAGCGCGATCTGGGCGGCGAGAGCCTCACGCTGCGCACGCTGGAGCACCTCGCCGCGGCGCACCCGGACTGGGCGATGCGCCTGCTCGTGGGCGCCGACGTGCTCCCCGATCTGCCGAGGTGGCACCGCTTCGACCGCATCGAGCAGCTCGCCCCGCCGATCGTCCTCGGCCGCTCCGGCGTCGTCGCGCCCGCCGCGGAGCGCCTCGATGCGGGGCCGGCCGATGCTCGTCCTCACCTGCGCCCCGCCGACGTGGAGCTCCCTCGGATCTCGAGCAGCGACATCCGCCGGGCGCTCGCGGCCGGCGATCTCGAGGCCGTCCACCAGCGCGTGCCGCGCGCCGTGCTGGATTACGTGATCGCGCACCGGCTATACGGGAGCGGCTCATGACCGAGATGGACAGCACGCGCCCGTCGCCGATGCACCCGGAGGACAACACCATTCTCGAGGTGTTCATCTATGGAGGCGGCAAGGTGGGCCGCGGGCTCGCGCGCGCGATCCGCGACGCGGGGCTGCGGGTGACCCTCCGGCCCGCGCGGGATGGCCTGCCGTCGGAGCGCATCGAAGCCAACTTCGTGATCCTCGCCGTGCGCGATCGGGACATCGCGCCCTGCGCCGAGGCGCTGCGCGATCGCCGGCTGGTCGGCCACAAGGACGTCGCGGTCGTGCATTGCGCCGGCGCGCTCGGCCCGGAGGCGCTCGCGGCGGTGCGAGGCGACCGCGTCTCGGTCGCGCAGATGCACCCGATGATCTCGTTCGCCTCGCCCTCGTTCGCGCCCTTCCTCGAGCGTGGCCAGCTCCACATCGACGGCGATCCGACCGCCGTGCGCGCGGCGCGCTCGCTCGGGGTGTGCCTCGGCATGACGCCGCGCACGTTCTCGGGTCTCGACCGCGTCGCCTACCACGCGGCGGCGGGCCTGGTCGCCAACGGCGCTGCCGCGCTCGCCGCCGCCGGCGTCGACCTGCTCGAGCGCGCGGGCATCGACCGAAGGACGGCCGCCGAGATGCTCGGCCCGCTGCTCCGCACGGTCGCGGACAACGTCGAGGTCCTCGGCGTGCCCGAAGCCCTGACGGGGCCGGTGCGCCGCGGGGACGCGGCCGGCGTCGCGCGGCACCTCGAAACGCTCCGCCGGCTCGCGCCGCACCTCGTGCCGTTCTACGTGGCCGCCGCGGCGACGCAGCTCCCGCTGGCCCGCGTCCTGGGCGAAGCACCTGCGGATGCGTTCGACGCCATCCAGCGGGTCCTGGACGGAATACAGCAATAATAGTGTAATTTTCTTATGGTGAGGTAATTGCCTCATTATAGATAACGGCGGGATCCGTTGATGCGAGGTCCGGCGGAGAGGTACGCTTTTGTTGCCTTGGGATCCGTTGCCGCAGCCTGCGTTCCTTCCGTCATCACGAGCGACTCCGGGGGGTTCCGGGCGCTCGATGAGCGCGTCCGTGATGCCGCGTCGCGTGGGGTGCTCCACGTCCATGGACAGCGGCCGGTCCTGGACGCGGTTTGTTCCCACCTCGCGCGCCGCGCTCGAGGTGTGGGACGCTCGCTGATCTCGGCCGCGCACGCCGCGGATCGGGATCCCTGGCGCGATCTCGCGCTTCGCTGCGCCGTCACCTCTGCCGATCCGGCCGCGGCCGCGCAGGGCATCAGCGCCGCCGCGCAAGGCGCGATCCTGCTGGTCGCCGAGCGAGAGGCCACCAGCTGGGGGAGCCTTGTGCTGGACGAGGTCACGCGCCTCATCGCGGAGGGGTCGTGCTCCGCGCTGGTCATCGTGTGCAGCGACGCCGCGATGCGGCCCTGGACGAGCGCGCTCACGATCGACGGCGTCGCGTCGCCGGACGATCTGCACCGCTTCTGGGAGGCGTTCGCGGCGGACGCGGAGCGCCGGGTCGTCGCGAAGATCGAGCGGCTCGACGCGCTGGAGGGCTGGTGCTCCGCGGTGCTGGCCGCGCCGCCCGAGCAGCGCGCCGCGCGGCAGCCGCCGAGCCGCGAGTCCGCGCGCCTGCTGGATCGGCTCGCGCTGAGCCAGCGGCCCTGGCCGTCCGCGCAGCTCCGCCAGCTCGCGGCGCGGCGCGCGCAGCCCGGGCCGGGGGACGCGGCGTGCCAGGGGGTCGCCCAGGAGCTCGCCGCCCTCGGCCTGATCGAGGTCGACGATCGAGGGTGGGTCGCCGCGCCGCGCGCGGTCGTCGATCCGGCCGACGTCGATCCCGAGGATGTGCTCGCGATCGCGGAGGCGCTCGAGGAGCAGTCGTCCGATCCGTGGAGCCTCTCGCGCGCGAGCGAGCTCCTCGCCTCGCTGGGCCAGGACGAGCGCGCCGAGGCCGCGGCGATGCTCGCGATCTCCTCGGTCGGCGAGCCGTCGGCGCGCGCCGACTTCTGGCAGCGCTGGACCCGGACGATGCGGACGCTCTCCGGCGAGAGCGCCGCGTCGGGCGAGCGGCTGCTCCGCGCGGCGCAGCTCGCGCTCCGGCTCGGCGACATCGAGTTCGCCATCGACTTCTCGTCCGCGGCCCAGCGCGAGCGGGAGACGTTCGCCGCGCTGCTCGTCCGGGGCCGCGCGACGAGCGCGCGCGGCGACCTGACGACCGCCGCGATGGTGCTCTCGCGGGCGCTGTCGCTCGCCGCCACGCCCGAGGAGCGGGCGCGCGGCGCCGTGGAGATGGCGGAGCTCTGCTGCAAGACGGGCGACCTCGCGGCGGCCAAGGCGCGCGCGGAGGAAGGGCTCGCCGGCGCGGGGGAGATCGCGACGCGCCTCCAGGCGCGCAACATCCTCGGCAAGCTGCTCCTCGCGCAGCAGGCCTGGGCCGAGGCGGAGCTGCACTTCGCGGCCGACGCGTGGGAGGCGGCGTGCGCGGGCGAGCACGTGAGCGAGCTGCGCGCCCGGCTGAACCGCGCCATCTCGCTGCTCTCCAGCGGCCGGCTCGACGAGGCGCGCACGATGCTCGCCGGCGTGCTCGAAGAAGGCGAGCGGCGGGGCGAGCGCGCGGCGAGCGGCTATGCGCTCACGAACCTCGCGGTCATCGCCCACCTGAAGCACGAGTACCCGGAGGCCTTGCGCCTCTTCGAGCGCGCGATCGAGATCTTCCGGAGGATCGGCGACAAGGTCGCGCTCGTGAACCTCATCACGAACCTCGCGGAGATCCGGCTGCAGCTCGGGATGATCGAGGAGGCCGAGCAGGCGCTCGCGTTCGCGCGGAAGGCCTGCGGCCATGTCGTCCCTGGCGTTCGCGTCACGCACGTCGCCTACGTCGCGGCGCAGATCCACTTCGAGTGCCGGCGCACGGTGGACGCCTGGTCCGAGCTCACGGCCGCCTTCGCCTGCGGCGCCGGCTCGAAGCTCGGCGAGTGCTACGCGACCGCCGCGCGCATCGCGCTGCACGACGGCGACCTCCTGCAGGCCGGTCAGATGATCCAGCGGGCGCGCGCCGAGGCGACCTCCGACCGGCACCGCGCCGAGGTCGCGCTCCTCGAGGCGATGTGCTCCCGCGCCGCCGGCGCGCCGTTCGGGCAGATCGCCGCGGAGGCGCTCGCGCTGTCGCGCCGGGCCCACAGCCACGAGTGCGCCCTGGAGGCGCACGTGCTGCTTCACCACGCCTCGTCCGCCGGGGACCGTGTGTCGCGCGCCCTCGAGGACGAGCCCACGGCGGCGCGCTCGCACCTCGAGGCGGCGATCGTCCTCCGCGATCGCATCGCCGGGTCGCTCCCGCCCGAGATCGCCCGCAAGTTCCTCTCGCGCCGGAGCTTCGCCGAGCTCGCCCGGCTGGAGGCGTGCGCGCGCAGCGCCGCCGAGGCGGAGCCGAGGGGCTGCGAGCTCTGCGGCTCCAGCGCGTGCGCCGGGTGCGCCAGGGGAGCGGCCCGCGCCCCGAGGCCGGCGAGCGTGGTTCCCGCGATCAAGCGGATGGTCGGGACGACGCCCGCGCTGCTCAGCCTCATCCACCAGATCGGGAAGGTCGGGGCGAGCGACGCGACCGTGTTGATCCATGGCGAGAGCGGCACCGGGAAGGAGCTCGTCGCCGAGGCGATCCACGAGGTGAGCGCGCGGCGCGCGGGCCCGCTGATCAAGGTCAACTGCGCCGCCCTCGTCGAGACGCTGCTGCTCTCGGAGCTGTTCGGCCACGAGAAGGGGTCGTTCACCGGCGCGGCGTCGCGCCGTCGCGGGCGCTTCGAGCTCGCCGAGGGGGGAACGCTCTTCCTCGACGAGATCGGGGACATCTCGCCGCGCACGCAGGTCGCGCTGCTCCGCGTCCTGCAGGACAAGACCTTCGAGCGGGTCGGGGGTGTCACGCCGCTGCGCGCCAACGTGCGGATCCTCTGCGCGACCCACCGCGACCTGCGTGCGATGGTTGCCCGGGGCGAGTTCCGGGAAGATCTCTATTACCGGCTCCGGCAGGTCGTCCTCGAGGTCCCCGCGCTCCGCCATCGGCCGCGGGATCTGCCCGCGATCGCGACAGCGATCCTGGAGAGGATCGGCGGCGAGCGTGGCGTGGCGCCGAAGCGCCTCTCCAGCCGGGCCGTCGAGGCGCTCTCGCGGCACTCCTGGCCGGGGAACGTGCGCGAGCTCGAGAACGCCCTGCGCGCCGCGGCGATCTTCGCGGACGGCCAGGTGATCGATCTCGAGGATTTCACGACGAACGTCGAAGGGCTGCGGGAGCTCGAGGCCGCGGATCTGGCGAGCGCTCCGATGACACCGAGGGCTGGCATGCACCCTGCATTCGACTCGTCGAGAGACTCGCCGAGGGAGTCGTCCCGAGAGTTGCCCAGAGAGCCGACCAGCGGGCCGCGCTCGTCGGCGCCAGAGCAGGCGACGTCGGTGTCACATTCCCCGTCGACGCCTGCGGATCGCACGCCGCTGGAGCTCGCGTACGCTCAGGTCCGCGGAGGGGTCAGCCTCAGCGACATGAAGCGCGAGATCGAGCGCGAGTGCATTGCTAGGGCGCTCGACGAAAGTCGTGGGAACATCACACGCGCCGCCGTGCTCCTGGGCATGAAGCGCCCACGGCTTTCCCAGCTTGTGAAGCAGTATGGCTTTGGCGGGACTTCGGAGGATTGAAGTGATGCGAGGTTGCTGGACGAGTTGGCTGTCGGGGGGCTTCGCGGCGCCTCTGCTGCTGGCGGGCTGCGCGATCACGTCCGCAGAGCACGAGGAGCAGAGCGTGGAAGCGTGGGGCGATCTCGACCCGATGATCTCCGAAGAGGCGTCCGGATCGAGCGATGGCGCGGAGGGCGACGTCGTCGTACCCGTCACCGATTTCGTCACGCCTGCGTCGCTCCGGCCGCGCGACCTCGCGCCCGCGTCGAGCGATGACGGCGCGCCCACGACGATCGAGGCTCGGTCGCAGGGGCGCTGCAACCCGGACCCGCTCCCGTGGAACCCCAGCGGCGCGGACAGACGCGACAGCGCTCCCTCCGAGAGCGACGGGACGCGCTGAGCCGCGCGCCCGGGCGGCCTGAGCGCGCCCGCGCCTCGGCGCGCGTCTTGCTGTCGCCGCGCGCCGCTCCCCGGCGCGTTTTGCGGTCGCCGCGCGGCCCGCCGCGGTAGCCTTCGCGCGTGGCGCCGCTCGGGATCGATCTCCGCACACGGACGACCCTTGTCTGCGGGGCCCTCGCCCTCGCCATCGCGGCGTCGACGCTGCTGCGGGACCGCGTCCGCCGCGTCCACCTCTTCTTCGCCGCGTTCGCCGCCGACGTCGGGCTCTGGTACCTCTCGCAGTCGCTCTTCGGCTTCTTCCAGGCCTCGATCTGGGAGCGCTTCACGGCGATCCTCGCCGTGCTGCTCCCGCAGTTCGCGCTGCAGCTCTTCGAGGCGATGATCCCCCATGACGCGGATCGGCGCTCGCGGCTGCTCCGGTTCGCGGGGGTGCTCGTCATCCCGCTGTTCATCCTCGTGCTGGTGAGCCGGGAGCCGGGCTCGTGGCTCGACTGGCTCACGCGCGGCTGCATTTTCCTCTACGTCTTCGCGCTGCTCACCGCGGGGCTGTACACGCTCGGCCAGCGCGGCAAGCAGAGCTCCTCGCGCGCGACGCAGCGGCGCGTGCGGTTCCTCGTGGTGATCGGCGCGCTCGCCGGGCTCGCCAGCGTCGCCGACTTCGCCTGGTTCCTCGGCGCCGAGCCGCCGCCCGTCGGCGCGGCGCTCTCGATCGTGTTCCTGTTCGTCCTCGCCCAGGCGCTGCGTCACGAGCGCCTGCTCGACGCCTACGAGATGCTCGCGCGCCTGCTCGTCGCCACGGCGGTCGCGTTCCTGATCGCGCTGATCTTCTATCTCCTGCTCACGTTCATCGGCGGCTTCAACACGATGTACCTGAACGCGGTGCTCGCCGCGATCGTCATCCTGGTGCTGTTCGACCCGCTGCGGGAGCGCGTCGAGGAGCAGCTCCAGCGCCTCTTCCTGCGGGAGCGGTTCGATCTCGATCGCTCGCTCGCGGAGGCCCGGCGGCGCCTCGTGCACACGCTCGAGGTGGACGAGATGGGCTCGATCGTGATGAGCGCGCTCGAGCAGTCGCGCCGCGTCACGGCGGCGGCGCTCTACCTGCGCGATCAGGACGGGACGGGCTTCGACAGGCTCGCCTCGCTCGGGCCGCGGGTCCCCGAGCGGATCGAGGTGGCGACCGCGAGGGCGCTGCTCGATCGCCTCGACCGGGGGCCGCTCGCGATGGAGGAGCTGGAGCGCGAGGCCCGCGAGCGGCGGGCGCGCCGCAGCCAGAGCGACGCGGACGACGACGGCAACTTCGCGCGGCGGACGGAGGTGCGGCCCCAGGTCCCCGAGGACGCGGTGCTCGCGGCGGCCGAGGTGCTCGGCAGCCTCTGCTCGGGCGTGGTGCTTTGCGCGCGCGACGAGCAAGGCGAGCCCATCGGGCTCCTGGTCGTGGCGGACACGCGCGTGCGCGACGCGTTCTCGCCCGAGGAGCTGACCCTGCTCGAGACGCTCGCCGCGCAGATCGGCGTCGTCCTGGAGAACTCGCGGCTCTACGCGCAGATGAAGGAGCGAGACCGGCTCGCGCTCCTCGGCCAGATGGCGGCCGGGCTCGCGCACGAGATCAGGAACCCGCTCGGCGCGATCAAGGGGGCGGCGCAGCTGCTCGCCGATCCCGTGCCGGAGGCGCAGATCGACGCGGCGTCGCGCGAGTTCCTCGGGATCATCCTCGAGGAGGTCGACCGGCTCGATCGCGTCGTAGGTTCGGTGCTCGATCTCGCGCGGCCGGCGCAGGGCTCGGTCGTCCCGACCGACGTGAACGCGATCGTGCGCCGCACCCTGCAGGTGCTCTCGATCGAGCGCAGGAACGACCAGCTCGAGGTCGAGGTCACGCTGGATCCTGGTCTCCCCCGCGTCGCCATCGATCCAGAGCAGCTGCGGCAGGTGCTGATGAACCTGTTCCGCAACGCCGTCCAGGCCATGAAGGGCCGGGGCAAGGTGGTGATCTCGACGCGCGTCCGCTTCGGCCGCGGCACGCGGCCCGGCTCGGGCTCGGATGAGCCGTTCGTCGAGCTCAACGTCACCGACAACGGCCCCGGGATCTCCCAGAAGGTGCTCGCGAACATCTTCCTGCCGTTCTTCACGACGAAGGACAAGGGGACCGGGCTCGGCCTGTCCATCAGCCAGCGCATCGCGCAGAGCGCCGGCGGCCGCATCGAGGTCCGGTCGTACGAGGGGAAGGGGAGCACCTTCGCCGTGATCCTCCCCGCCGCCGTCGACAAGCTGGGCGCGCCGCAGCCGTCGCCCGCGGCGCTGGCGCCTGCCGAGCCGGCCCCTCAGGAGCGGCCCGGCTGAGTCCGGTGCGCCCGTGGAGCGTCCGCGGCGTCCGGGCGCATGCGCGCTGCGCGCGTTGCGTCGAGCGGCGCGCTCAGCCGTAGCGCGAGGTCATGAGCCGCTCCAGCGCGACGTGCTCGCGCACGAGCTCGAGCGTGTGCTCGGCGTGTCCGTGGGCGTAGCCGTTGCCGATGTAGAGGTCCACGTCCTTGCCGATCCCCTCGGCCCCCAGGGCGGCGGCGGTGAAGCTCGTGCTCATCGCGAAGAAGTACGTCTTGCCGCGATCGCGCGTGGCGACGATCGCGCTGAGCTCCACGCCCGGGACGTTCACGCACGAGAGCGTGAGGTCGGCGCCCGCGTCGCCGGTGAACGGCAGCACGGCGTCGCGCACGGCGAGGGGGTCGCGCGCGTCGAGGACCGCGACGTGGTCGCAGATCGCGAGCGAGCGCAGGTCGGCGGCGAGCTCCGGCGACGCCTCGATCCCGATGACGCGCCCGGCGCGGCCGACGCAGCGCCGCGCCTCGGCCGCGCACAGGAGGCCCGATTTTCCGCCTGCGCCGAGCACCACCACGCTGTCGCGCGGGCCGGCGAGGCGCGCCACCTGAGGCGCCGCGCCGGCGACGTCGAGCAGCGCGAGGGCGAGCCGCTCGGGCATGTCGGTCGGCATCCGGGCGAGCGGCGCCGACCCGAAGAGGATCGCGGTGCCCTCGACGTCGATCTGCGCGGACGCGGGCCGCACGGCGATGATCCGGCGGAGCGAGAGCGGCGTGAGCGACAGCGACGCGAGCGTCGCGATGCGATCGCCGACGGCGACGCCGCGGTGCTCGGCGAGCGAGCCGACCCGGCGCACGACGCCGAGCAGCATGCCGCCCGAGCCGGTGACCGGGTTGTGCTGCTTGCCCCGGCGCGCCACCGTCTCGAGGACGAGCCGCGCCACGCCGTCCGGGCTGCCGCCGGACGCCTCCTCCATCTGGCGGAAGCTCGCGGCGTCGATGTTCAGCGTCTGCACATCGACGACGATCTCGGTCTCGAAGTGGCGCGAGGCGTCGGCGTCCAGCCGCTCCGCCGGCTGCGGCATCGCCCCCGGTGGATCGAGCACGCGGTGCGTGCCCAGCGGATCGCCTGCGGGGAGGGTGGGTCGCGTCGCTGCGGAGCTCACGCCGAGGCCGTTCAACATGCCGGGCTCGAAAGCAAGGGCAATGAGCCGAGCGGCCGCAGGATTCCTCGCTGAGGTGGCCCGGCGCTCCGCCCAGGGCCCGGAGGCCCCGAAAACCGTCGGTGCCGACCGTTTCGACGGAGCCAATCGCCCTCTTTCCCTCAAATTGGATACACTCGCGTGCGCCGAGTACGTTGGCCCTTACCCCCGCGGCGCGCCTCTGTGGCGGCCGAGGGAGGGGGGCCGGCGCGTTGCGTCAGGATCGGACGAGCCGACTCATTTGAAAGAACGGACCGGATCTCTTGACCACCTTTGCTCGGTGAAACTAAGCTTTGCCCCCTGCTGGCGCTCTCGTAAGCGCACGAAGGTTTTTACTCCCTGCGATGGATAACCACGCTCCCAAGGTGTCGGCAACGCGGCAACTAGCGTTGCGCTTCATCTCCGGGAAGTACCAAGGCGGCGAATTCCCCCTCGGGGAGCAGCAGGAGATCGTCGTGGGTCGCTCCAGCGACCTCGACATGGTCCTCGTCGAGGACATGGTCTCCCGGCGCCATGCCCGGATTGCCTGCACCGAACAGTCGATTGTGATCGAGGATCTCGGCTCGACGAACGGAACGTTCGTCAACGGCGAGAAGATCAAGAAGACGACCCTGAAGGAGGGCGATCGTGTGCTCATCGGCACCAGCATCCTCAAGGTCGTCTCCACCGACCCAGGCGCGCCACCGGCGCGGAAACGGATGGACGAGCCATCGTTGAGGAGCGGTCAGACCCGGTCGATGTCCGGGTCGATCGACGAGATCCCGCTCCCGGATCTGCTGCAGCTCTTCGGCACGTCGAAGAAGAGCGGCGTCCTCGTGGTCCGCTCCGACGACGACGTCGGCAAGATCTACCTGCGCAAGGGCATCGTGACCTTTGCGACCATCAACGATCTGACCGACGTCCCGCCGCTGAAGAGCGTCTACCGGATCCTCACCTGGGCCGGCGGGACGTTCGACCTCGAGGCGGCCGAGGAGCGGGTCATGACCGGCGAGATCAGCGCGACGGTGCAGGAGCTCCTCATGGAGGGGCTCCGGCAGATCGACGAGCTGAACAACATCCGCCACCAGCTGCCGGACCTGTCGGCGCGCCTGGTCATCCCCCAGCCGCTCAAGCCGCAGCTCCGCGATCTCTCGCCCGTCGATCTCGACGTCCTCCAGGTCGTCTACAACCACGGGCACCTCGCGATGGTCCTCAACAAGAGCCCCGCGACGGATCTGGAGACCGCGCAGTCCGTGTTGAAGATGATCAACGCGGGCTACCTCCGCGCCGAGTGAGCCGGGCGGGAGCGCACGGTGTCGCGAGGCCGCGCGATGCGGCCTATCGCGCCGGTGCGCGCGGCTCTCGGCTGAACCGAGATCGATAGGTCAGGGGAGAGCGGTCAGGAGCGCGTCCTCGCGCGCCGCGCTCCCGAAGGCGCGGCGCGCAGGGCGGCAGCGTGGTGTCAGGACTGCGACGTGCCGCGCTTCGCGGGGTCGATCGCCTTGCTCGCGAGGCGGAGCGACACGGCGCGGGCGTGCGCCTGCAGGCCCTCGGCCAGGGCCAGCTTCTCGATGATCGGGCCTTGCGTCCGGAGCGCCGCGCCCGAGTACCGGATGAGGCTCGCGCGCGTCACGAAGTCGTAGACCCCGAGCGGCGCGCCGAAGCGGGCCGAGCCGCCGGTCGGGAGGACGTGGGACGGCCCCGCGAGGTAGTCGCCCGCGGCGACCGGGGTGAGGTCGCCGAGCAGCGCGGCGCCGAGCGTGCCGATCTCCGAGAACAACCCCTCGGCGTCGGCGACGTGGAAGGCCACGTGCTCGACCGCGAGCTGATCGGCGATCTCGGCGAGGCGAGCGCGCGAGCCGACGACCAGCGCCGCCGCGTGCGTCGAGAGCGACGCCTCCACGATCGCGCGCCGCGTGAGCTCGGGGAGCGCCGCGTCGAGCTCGCGCGCGACCGCCTCCGCCAGCTTCGCCGAGGTCGTCGCGAGCAGGGCGTAGGACGCCTCGTCGTGCTCGGCCTGCGAGAGGAGATCGGCGGCGACGAGCCGGGGATCCGCGGATTCGTCGGCGAGCGCGAGGATCTCGCTCGGCCCGGTGATGCCGTCGATCGACACGTCCCCGAAGACCAGCTTCTTCGCGCAGGCGACGTACGCGTTGCCGGGCCCCACGATCTTGTCGACCGGCGCGAGCTCCGGGAGCCCGTAGGCCAAGGCCGCGATCGCCTGCGCGCCGCCCGAGTCGAGCAGGGTCGTCACGCCGGAGAGGTGCGCCGCGGCGAGCGTGGCGTCGTCGGCCGACGGGCTCGCGAGGACGATCTCCTGCACGCCGGCGATGCGCGCGGGGAGGGCCGACATGAGCACGCTGGAGGGGTAGCGGGCCTTGCCGCCCGGCGCATAGACGCCGACCCGGCGCAGGGGGCGCACGCGCATGCCCAGCAGCACGCCCTCCTCCTCGTAGCTGAAGCCGGCCTGCAGGGCGGGCCCGTTCGCCGTCACGCTCGCGGGGCCGAGATCGCCCGCGTCGCGCTGCCGCTCATGGTAACGCGCGATCCTGGCCGCCGCGGTCTCGAGCGCGGCGCGGACCTCCGGCGGGAGCCTCGCGAGCGCCTCGGCCCCGCCGAAGCCGCCCTCCGCCTCCGGGCCTGCGTGGCGGACGAGCGCCTTCGACGTCCTCCGCTCGAACTTCTCGATGTAGCCGAGCACGGCGGACGTGCCCCCGCGCCGCACGTTGTCGATGATCTCGGTCACGGCCGGCGTGACGTTCGCGAGGTCGCCCGTGCCGCGGGTGCGCAGGGCTGACAGGGTGGACTCGAACTGAGGCGAACCTTCGATGTAGATGGGCAGCATGGCTTGATATGGACCGGCGCGGTGGAATCTCCGCGTGGACGGCGACACCCCGTACCACACCACCCCGGCCGCCGGTACGTCGGCCGCGCGGTCGACAGCGCCACGCGCGCTGCAGCCGAAGCAGCGCGTCGCGGCGGCTGCAGCGCGTCGCTCCCCGAGTTCCCCGGCCTGAGCGGATCGAGTAGGGTCGCCCGATGCGGTCCGGCTCGTTTGGTCTCGCCTCCGCCGCGCTCTCGGTCGTGCTCCTCGCGCTGGCGCCTGCCGTGCTCGTCGGTTGCCCGGAGAACTCCTGCTTCCTCAAGATCTGCCAGGGCAGCAGCTGCCGCTGCTCGATCTCGTCGTGCAGCGACGGCGCCGGCTTCGACACGAAGCAGAACCGCTGCCGATGCCTGAAGGGCTACCTCTCGATCGCGGGCCAGTGCCTCACGCCCCGGGCGGCGAACGCCTACTGCGGCGTGGGCCGCCACTACGAGGCAGGCGGCTGCGCTACCGATCGCTGCCGGCCCGGGGACGAGATCGACCAGAGCACGGGCTACTGCGTGTCGCGCGAGCAGGTGGCGACCAACATCGGCGTCGCGGTCGGCGCCGGGCAGAAGCTCGGGTGCCCGCCCGGCCAGGAGCTCATCGTCGACGGTCCGACCGCCGCGTGCGTCCCGCTCTCGCAGACCTGCGCGCGCGACGAGGTCTGGACCGGCCAGGCTTGCGCGAAGGTAGGGCGCTGCCCAACGGGCTCGATGTGGGATCCCGCGCTCGCCCAGTGCGTCCAGTACGCGCAGGGCTCGGGTGAGAGCGGGCTCACGGTGAACGTCGGGCAGTGGGCGTCGGCGAACTACGGGCCCGACGGCGGCATGGGTACGAGCGGCTTCTGCGGCGCTTTCGCGAAGAAGCCGTACAGCTTCGGGATCGTCGAGGGGGCCTCGGCCTACGTCCGCGCCACGGTGATGATGTCCTTCCCGGAGGGCGAGATCGCCCGCGGCGTCGTGCAGGCGGTGACGGTGTTCGATGCGAGCGGGAACCCGGTGCCGCCGCGCGGCGCCGCGGAGGTCGATGCGGCGGCGCGCAGCATCTTCGGCACGCTCGTCCTGGGTGGCGGGCGCGCGAGCGCGCCGACGTCGTCGACCACCGTCCGGTGCGCGGTCATCCACGCCGGAAAGCCGCAGCCGGTGCCCGCCGTCGGTGGACTCTAGCGAGGCGTGCCGCGCTACGGCCGCGACAGCGTGCTGACGACGCGCGTGGCGGGGAGGGCGCTGAGGCCGACGCAGCTGACGACCTTGCCGCGCTCCACCACGAAGTTGCTCGTGGAGGGCTCGATCTTCGCGAACTCGACGCTCAGCCGGGCCCCGTCGAAGCTCGCGCGCAGGGGGCGGCCCTCCACCGCGCTGCGGACGTCCTGGCAGGTGCCCCGGGAGCGGGCCGGATCGAAATTGCGCGACTCGGGGGCGATGAACCGGAGCCGGTCCTCGACGGCGAACACCGCGGTCTCTCCGGGGATCTCGCGCAGCGAGAAGCGGGCCTCGCCCTCGGCATAGTCCTGCGGCGCGAACTGCTCCGGGCGGCGGACCCGGAACTCGAGCGACTCGCCGGCAAGGACGGCCTCGAGCTCGCGCCCGTTGCCGACCCACAGCCCGGTCAGGGTCGCGAGCGGCGGCGGCTGCGGCTGCTCCGCGCTCGCCGCCGGGGTGGTGCTGCTCGCGCTGGCCGCCGGGCGCTGCTCCCTCGACGAGACGGCCCGCCGGCGACCGTCCCGCGGCCTGTCGAGCACGCCCAGCCCGAGCAGCGCGGCGGCCCCGCCGAACATCACGAGGGCCCCGGCGCCGATCGCGAGCCACGAGCCGCGCGCGCGCGGCGACCCTGCGGGTCCGCTGGCCAGCGCAGCGCCCGACGGCGACCGCAGCCCGTCGCGGACCTCGTCCACCGTCGTGGCCGCGGGCGGCGGCGGGCGGCTCGACGCGCCGAGCGGCGCCGCAATCGCGGCCGGCGCAGGGTGGGCGATCGCGTCGAGCGCGGCGAGCAGCTCCTCGCAGCTGGCAAAGCGATCCGCCCGCTCCTTGGCGCACGCCTTCTGGAGGAAGGCGTCGAGCGCCGGAGGAACGTCGTGGCGCACGGCGCTGACCAGGGGGAGCGGCACCTCCGCGTGCTGCCGCATGATCTCGATGTCGCTCTCGGCGTCGAACGGCACCTGCCCCACCAGCATCTCGTACAGCACGACGCCCAGCGCGTAGATGTCCACCCGCTTGTCGAGCTCGCGGCGCCCGAGGACCTGCTCCGGCGACATGTAATAGAGCGAGCCGATGATCCCCTTGGTCAGCCCGCGCCCCGCGAGCGCGTCCGCCTCGGCCTTGGCGATGCCGAAGTCGGTGACCTTCGCGACACCGTCCTTGCCGCGGATGAGCACGTTCGCCGGCTTGAGGTCGCGGTGGATCACCCCCTCGCGGTGCGCGGCCGCGATGCCCGAGGCGATCTGCCGGAAGATCGAGAGCGCCTCGGGCAGGGGCATCCGCCGGCGCTCCTCGGCGTACCTGGCGAGCGTCTGCTCGAGGCTCTCGCCGTCGATGTACTGCATGACGAGCCAGAGGTCGTCTCGCTCCGCCACAACCGCCTTGAGGTGGACGACGTTCGGGTGATCGATCTGCGCCAGCGCGCGCCCCTCGGCGAGCGTCCGCGCGCGCACGTCCGGCCGGTGCCCGAGCTCCTGTCGCACCGCCTTCAGCACCACGTGAAGGCCGGTGTGGACGTCCCGAGCGAGGTAGACGACGCCCATGCCGCCCTCGCCGAGCACCCGCTCGACCACGTACTTCTGATCGACGAGCGTCCCCGCCGGCAGGTGGCCGCCCGGCGCGCGCCGCGGCAGCGATCCCGCCATCGGCGCCGAGACGACATGCGGCGCGCGGACGTCCGCCGCCGGCCCGTTTGCGCTGCCGGCCGCGAGGCTGGCCCGGTGCGCCGGATCCTCGGGCAGCAGCGCGCCCAGCAGCGGCTGCCCAGGGACGGTCGTCCGCGGGCCGGGCGCAGGAGGCGCGGAGATCGCCGCGCCGACGCCCGCCTCCTTCGCGGCCAGCGACGCGCCACACGCGACACAGAACCGGGCGGAGCCCGGGTTCTCCGCGTTGCATACGAGGCACCTGGCCATGGCGCGATCAGCTCGATCCGCGGCGCGCCCGGCGAGCAGCGCGCCGTGGACGCTACGTCAGGTCCAGTGGCCCGCGCGGAGGGCCGCGGAGTCGATGGTCTTGATCTTGGGCGCGAGCGCCTCGCGGAAGATGGCCTCGTCGTCGTCGTCGAGGCCGCTCTCTCCGAAGCCGGACGCGACCTCCATCGAGGTAGCGAGGATGCGCAGGAACTGCTGGAAGCTCGACGCACAGAGCTCCGGCTTGAGCGACTCGGTGCCCGTCATACAGGTGAACACGGGGCAGTCCCCCTCGGCGTCGAGCTTCGAGATGTCGAGGAAATAGGGATCTCCCAGCAGGGCACTGCGAGCGATGAGGATCCAGCTCTTGCGCCAGCCCGGGAGGGAGCTGTCGCCGCCGTTCGCTTGCTGCTCGGCCGCGAGCTTCTCGGAGGGAATGAGGCGTACACGCTCGACCGGAGTCACCGTCTCGACGTCGAGCGGGTCGGCCTCCTGCAGGAAAGCGCGGTACCTCGCGGGCACCCGCAGCGTCTTGCGCAGCTCTTCCACCGCCGCTGGAGCCGCCTTTCCGAACCTCGCAGGGATGCCTCTTCGGACAAAGGCATCCTTGAGCGCCGTAACCGACTCGGCAAGGTCGCTATCCACCGAACATCCCTTCCTTTGCAAGTCCACCGGGACAGCCCGCTGGGCGGGCGCCCTCATCGCTTCGAAACCACTCCGCTCCCGGGGAGAGCACCGGCGCGCACCCGGAGGAATACCCCGCGCCGGGCCAGGTAGTGTAACAGAAAAACGATGGTCGACGTTGCGTACGCTGAGAGTCGATTCCGGCCCCCCGAAATCGCCCATCGGTACGGTCCGGGTGTGCACCTGCTCGATGACCCGCTCGCATGGACTCTGCTGGCTCGAGCCTGCTCCCCGGAGACGGTCCAGCCCGACGTCGGGCGTCTCGTCGGGGTTCTCTACCAGAACCTGGCGCGCGCCGTCCTCGCCGCCGAGCTGGGGCGCGCGCGCGTCGACGTCCCGACCCGGATGATCTCGTCCCACCCGGAGGCGGTCTATCGCGGCACCGCGCTTTCGCGCGCGACCAAGGCCGTCACCGTGGGCATCGCGCGCGCCGGGACGATGCCATCCCAGGTCGTCTACGAGCTCTTGAACGAGGTCCTCGACCCCGCGCTGGTGCGGCAGGATCACCTGTTCATGAGCCGGCAGACGAACGAGCAGGGCGAGGTCGTCGGCGCGACCTGGCACGACGCCAAGATCGGCCGCGACGTCGACGGGCGCCACGTGCTCTTCCCCGACCCGATGGGCGCCACCGGCTCGTCCATGGTCAGCGCCATGACGTACTACAAGACCGCGCTCGAGGGGCGGCCGGCCAAGTGCATCGCCATGCACCTCATCGTCACGCCCGAGTACATCCGCCGCGTCACCGAGGCCCACCCGGACGCCATCATCTACGCGCTCCGGCTCGATCGCGGCCTCTCGCCGGCGCGCGTCCTCAAGACCGAGCCAGGCACGCACTGGGACGAGGAGCGCGGCCTGAACGGCATCCAGTACATCGTCCCGGGCGCCGGCGGCGTCGGCGAGATCCTCAACAACGCCTGGCTGTGAGCGCGCGGGCGTCGCCGCGGCGGCGCGACGCCGCGGCAGGCGCGGCCACCTCGCACGCCCGCCGTCAGCGGCCGCGCTTCGAGCGGCGGTTGTGGCCGGCGGCGAGCGCGCGGTAGTCGATCTCCGCGTGCGGCCGGCTCACGGCGGGGCGCAGATCGCTGCAGAGCCGCGTGAGCTCCGCGACCATCGCGCCGAGATCGCTCGCGCCCGCGGCCCTGCGCTGCGCGAGCTCGCCGTAGGCGGCCGCGAGGGACGCGATGCCCCTGCCGGAGACGTGCCCACGGCGCGACAGATCGACGTAGCTCCGCGCGAGCGCGACGCTGTCGAAATTGTGGGCGACGACCAGCGACTGCGCGACGCGGAGCACGGCGTGCGCCGCGATCCGGCCGTCCTCGTGGAGCACGAACGCCGCCTGCAGGTAGTTGTAGAAGGGGACGACGCGGTCGCCGAAGATCCTGAAATCCGAGGGCGAAGACTGGCGGTCGAGGTGGATCAGGATGCGCTCGACGACGGGGCCCTTCTCGACGTAGCTCGCGAACCGGATCGCATCGAGGATGGTGTCGTCGTAGGCGTGCCCGAGCCGCATCACCTCGCCCAGCTCCAGCGGGGTGACCCGGCCCTCGCAGACGTCCGCGTACAGCGAGTAGACGAACGCGTCGGCCTCCGCGTCGTCCCCGAGCAGCACCTCGCGGATCAGCGCGCCGCTCGGATCGCGCTGATCCGAGAGCTCGCAGCGCCGCTGGAGCAGCGCGGGCAGCTTGTAGCCGAGCTGCCCGCGCAGCGCGCGGAAGCGCAGCCGGAGGATGTTCTGCAGGTTGGGCTTCAGCGTGAGCGACGCCCAGCGCGCGCCGTCGAGCCGCAGCTTCTGCTCGATGCGGGAGCGGAGCTGCTCCGGGCTGCCCGACAGGATGTGGGTCTCGACGCCCGCGCGGCCGAGCTCGCGCAAGAGCGACCCCGCGCCCGGCACGGTGCGCTTCTGATCCGGCCGCTCGATCGCGGTCCGCACGAGGTCGCGCAGCGTGTCGAAGTCGGTCCGCAGGTAAGTCTTGTCGAGGTCCCACCGCGCGATGAACGGCGCGCGCGGCGGCGACGCCGCTGCGTTCGCCGGCGATCGGGGCCCTCGCGGTCGTTCCTCGTCGTTCACCGTCTCTCGCTCAGCGCGCCATCCACTCGCGCCGCATCTTGTCGAGCGACTGCACCACGTCGCTGTCGGCGCCCTGCCGGGCGAGGTCCATCGCCTCGCGGAGGTACATCGACGCCTCGCCCGTGCGCTCGCGCTGGTGCGCCACGTGCGCGAGCGCGCCCAGGACGAGCGCGCGATCCGGCCCGCCTGGGCCGGCGAGGTCGAGCGCCTCGCGCAGCACGCCGTCGGCGTCGGTCAGGTCGCCGGCGCGCGCGAGCGCCTCGCCGAGCTTCCGGCTGAAGATCAGGACGGCGCGCACCGGATCGTCGAGCTCGCCCCGGAAGATCTCCCGCCGCGCCAGATCGAGGCCGCGGCGCAGCGCGAGCACGCTGCCGGCGCTGTCCCCGCGCGCGGCGGAGCGGTCCGCCGCCTGCTCGAGGAGCATCAGCGCGACGAACGCGTTCTGCGCGTGGTAGGCGTGGATCGCCTGCACCTCGAGCGGAAGCGCGAGCGGGTCGCCCGCGCTGTCGAACGTCGCCTTGGCGTGGAGATCGCGCCGGACGCCCGCCGGGATCGTCGCGAGCGTCACGTCGCGGAGCAGCGGGTGCGCCGTGCGGATGCCGCTCGAGTGCTCCTCGATCATGCCCGCCGCCGCGAGCTTGCCGAGCAGGTCGTCGAAGGCGCGGATGTCCGGGAGCAGGCGCTGCAGGGTGGCCCGGTCCGCCGCGTCGCCGATGACGGCGAGCGCCTGCAGCGTGCGGCGCGCGTCCTGCGGCAGCCGCTCGATCCGCGCGGCGACGAGGTCGGCCATCCGCGCGGGCGGATCGCTGCCCCCCTCGAGCGTGTAGCGGACCAGCTGGTCGATGTAGAGCGGCGGCACCGTCGCGGCCTCGCCGCCGAGGACGGCCGGCGTCGCCGCGCTCGGCGGCAGAGCCAGCGGGGTTTGATCGGCGGCGCCGTCCGACAGATCGCGCCGCGGCGACAGCCGCAGGCCGCCCACGCTTGGCGGCGTCTTGCGGGCGGCGCGGTGGTCGAGGCCCACGCTGCCGCGGAGGAGCGAGAGCGCGGTGTCCTTCGGGAGGCCGCCGAGCGCCCGCTCGGCGCCGCCCCACTCGGGCTCGAAGCCCGGGGTGTGGCTGGCGACGATGAGCAGCGCCGCGAGCGGCGGCTCCGCGATCACGTCGGCGAACGCGTTCCGGCTCGCGCCGTCGACGGCGTGAAGATCGTCGATCGCGAGCAGGACCCGGTGCGGGAACGCTGTCTGCTGCGCGCGAGAGAGCGCCCAGCGCAGGGCCTCCGCGGCGATGAAGCGGCGATCGTCGGGCGACAGGCCCCCCGCCGTCGGCTTGTTCCACGCGTGCCTGCGCACGTCGCCCCCGCGATCGCCCTTGCCGAAGATCTCGAGCAGCCCGCGCCGCGCCTCCGGCGTCGCGCCGTTCCAGTTCGACGCGTTGCCGCCGTCGGGCGGGAGCTCGGCGAGCCCGGCGATCGCCCAGCGGAGCGCGTAGTAGCCGACCTCCGCGCCCCACGGGTCCGGGCCGGTCTGGATGACGATGTCGCCCCGGCTCGCGGCGACGTCGAGGAACTCGCGGAGGAGCCGGGTCTTGCCGACGCCGTGCTCGCCGACGATGCGCGCGGCGACGACCGAGCCCTCGACGTCGGCGAGGCAGGTGTCGAGCCACGCGAGGTCGTCCTCGCGCGCCGCGAACGGGAGCGGGAGCGTGGGGGCGGAGGGGGCGCGATCGCGCCGGGCGGCCTGGGGCGCCGCGCGCGGCGCAGGGGCGGGCGAGTGCGCCTGCGCGATCCTGGCGCCGCACTCGCCGCAGAACTTCTGGCCGCGCGGCACGATGGCCCGGCACGAGCCGCAGATGACCGTCGCGTCGGCGAACGAGAAGCGCCCCGAGGGCGTGTCGAACGTCCCGAGCGCCGCGCGCAGCGCCGCCGCGAACTCGTCCGCGGACTGGTAGCGCCGCGCCGCGTCCTTCTCGAGCGCCCGCAGCGTGACCTCGACGAGCGGCTCGGGGATCTCACGCTCCGGCGCGAGCAGGGCGGGATCGGGCGGCGGCAAGGAGAGGTGCATCAGCACCACCTGCGTCGGCGATTCCGCCTCGAACGGGAGCCGGCCGGTGAGCAGCTGGAACAGGATGACGCCGCACGCGTACAGGTCGCTCCGCGCGTCGATCGGATCGCCCCGGCCCTGCTCCGGGGCCATGTAGTCCGGGGTCCCGCAGACGATGCCGGGGCTCGTGATGTTCGACGTCGCGACCTCCCCCTTCAGCTTCGCGAGGCCGAAGTCGACGACCTTCACGAAGTCGCCGCCCGAGCGCATCGGCTCGAGCACGATGTTCTCGGGCTTGAGATCGCGGTGGATGATGCCGAGGTGGTGCGCCTCGGCGAGCGCCGCGAGCACCTGGCAGAGGATGTCGACGATGCGGCGGAACGGGAGCGGACCGTCCTCGTAGACGACGCGGGCGAGGTCGCGCCCGCGCAGGAACTCCATGACGAGGTAGAGCTGCCCGCCGTTCTTACCGAAGTCGATGACCCCGACCGAGTTCGGGTGGTTGAGGCGGCTCGCGGCGCGCGCCTCGGTGATGAACCGGACCGACGCGCTCTCGTCGCCGAGCAGGTGGGGATGGATGATCTTGACGGCCACGGTGCGCCCCAGGGCCTTCTGCTCGGCCCTGTACACGCGGCCCATGCCGCCCACCCCGACGAGCTCCAGGATCACGTAGTTGCCCGGGAGCGTCGTCCCGATCAGCGGATCGTCGGACGTCCGGTTGAACTCCGAGATCGGGAAGCCGCACACCGGGCAGAATTTGTGCGCCTGCTCGCACGGATTCGCGCATTGCGGGCAGACCACTGTGGACACGCGCGGGACCTTACCACGTTCGGGATAGCGATTGGAGTCGAGGTCTCCCTCGGCCCGCGGGGGCGCCGTCTGGAGGGGGCGGGGAGGCTCGTCCAGCCGTCTGTTAGGTCCTGGATCCTTCTTGGGGTAACCTCGGGCGCGATGGTTACGCCTCGCCTACGTCTCGGTCAGCTCCTGGTCGACGCGCGGATGATCACCCAGGACGCCCTCGAGAGGACCCTGGAGCAGCAGCGCACGGATGGCCGGCGGCTGGGGACGCTCCTTGTCGAGCAAGGTCTCATCAACGAAACCCAGCTGACGCAGATCCTGTCGCACCAGCTCGCTGTCCCCTGGGTGTCGCTCCTGCACATCGAGTTCTCGCGGCAGCTGCTCAACCTCGTCCCGCACGACGTGGCCGAGCGTTACTGCCTCGTCCCGATCTACGTTCGCCACGTCCGCAACCAGGGCGAGACGCTCTACGTCGCGATGGACGATCCGACGAACGAGGACGGCATGAAGGAGTGCATGGCGTTCTCCGGCCTTCCCGTGCGCGCGATGATCGCTCCGCCGAGCGACATCCGGAACGCGATCCGGGTCTATTACGGTGCGCGCGCCCGCTCGGTGCCGCCGCCCGCGCCCGCGAAGCAAGCCCAGGTGAGCGAGCCGCAGTCGCGGGCGCGCCCCGCCGACCCGCCGCCTTCGTCCGAGCTCTCCGGAGCGCCAGAGACCGCGCGCCACGCCGATGAGCCATCGTCGACGTCGACGCCGATGCCCACGTCGACGCCGGAGCCCTTGCTGCTCACCAGGCCCGTCATGCGATCCGGGTCGCGGCTGGTCGAGGATGCGGGGCCGGCGATCGAGACCTCCGACGTCGACCCCTCCGACGTGGGGGTCATGGATGACGAGCTGGCGTGGGAACCGCCTCGCCCCGCGGCCAGGGAGGTCCGCAGCTCCCCGGAGGAGCGGCAGATCCGCGGCCGCCCGGACGAGCGCTCGCGGCCGACGTTGAAGGTCGCGCCGACGCCCGAGCTGCTCGCGGCGGCGCAGGCAGCGCGAGCCGCGCAGCCAGCACAAGCTGCGCAGACAACGCAGGCGGCGCAGGCGCCGTCCACGCAGGCAGCGCAGCCGGAGCGCCGGAAGACGCTGCGCCCGAGCGCCGCGCCGGGGCCCGCCGGCGACGCGGCGCCGAGCGTGGACGGGGCCCCGACGTCGAGCACGCCGGCCGCTGCCCTCCTCGGCGCCGTGCTCGGACGCGCCAGCGCTGCGGCGCGCGCCGTCCCGGAGAGCGTGCCCGACTACGGCGACGAGCCCCCGAGCGAGCGCGAGGTGCGCAACATCCCCGCGCCGCAAGGCCGCGGTCGCCGGCGGATGGTCTCGCTCACCCTCCTCGACGGGACGACGATCACGCTCCCCGCGCGCGGGAGCAAGTCCCAGCAGCAGCAGCAGCAGCCGCGGAAAGAGGCTCCGTCCCCCCGAGCCACCGCGGCCTCCGAGCCGCCTCCTCCTCCCACGGCGGACGACTCGGGCCTCACCGCGCGCGATCTCGTCTCCGCGCTGCGCGCGGTGTCGCACGGGGCCGACGCGAGCGAGATCCTCGGCAACAACGTGCGCTGGGAGGCGATGTTCGCCGCGCTCCTGTCGCTGATGCTCAAGAAGCACCTCATCGCCGACTGGGAGTTCGTCGACGAGCTGAAGAAGATCTGACGCGAAGCAGGAGCGTCGGTCGCCGCTGCCGGCGCGGCGCGCGCCGCGCCGACGATGCGCGCGGCGCGCTCGCGAACGGCGGCCGTCAGCGCGCCTCCCGCGCCGCTCCGGCGCGGATCAGCGCATCGATATCGCCTTCCGAGAAGCCCGCGTCGCGGAGCACGGCGCGCGTGTGCTCGCCGGCGCGAGGCGCGGGCGCGAACGCGACGCCCGCCGGCGTGACCGGCGTCCTGAGCTGGGGGATCCGGCCGCGCGGCGAGGCGATCTCGAACAGGAGATCGCGCGAGGCGAGGTGGGGATCCGCCGCGGCGCTCCGCGGATCGAGGACCGGCTCGAGGCAGCAGTCGCGCTCGGCGGCGAGGGTTTCCCACTCGGCGCGCGTCCTCTCCGCGACGACGGCGGCCAGCTTGCGCTTGAGCTCGGCCTGGTGCGGCCCGGGGACGAGCGCGCTCGGATCGGGATCGAGCCCGGCGCCCTCGCAGAACGAGACCCAGAACTTCGGCTCCAGCGCGGCGAGGGCCATCGCGTGCCCGTCCTTCGAGAGGTAGGTGTTGTACGGCGCGAGCCCGCCGGTGAGCGGCTCGCCGCCCGCCGCGCGCGACGTTTCCCCGGCCCCTCCTGCGCCGCTCGCGAGCGCGGCGGCCAGCGTGGGGAGGGCGAAGCCGAGCACGCCGTCGGTCATGGCGATGTCGAGCACCGCGCCCTGCCCGGTCCGCTCCCGCTCGCGCAGCGCGGCGAGGATGGCGATCACACACCACATCCCGCCGCTCATGTCGGCCACCTGGAAGCCCGGTACCTGCGGCGGCCCCTCGGCGGGCCCCTGCGCGCCGAGGACCCCCGCGCGCGCGATGTAGTTCAGATCGTGCCCCGCGCGCGCCGCCAGGGCGCCCGTCTGACCGTAGCCGGTCAGCGCGCAGACGATGAGCCGCGGGTTGTCCGCGCGCAGCGCCGCGTGACCGAGGCCGAGCCGATCGAGCACCCCCGGGCGGAACTGGTCGAAGAGCACGTCGTAGCTGGCGACGAGCCGGCGGAAGGCGTCGCGACCCTCGGGCCTCTTCAGGTCGAGCAGGGCGCTTCGCTTGCCGCGGTTCAAGAGCTGGAACGCCGCGGATTCTCCGGCGATCTGCGGGGGGAGCCGGCGCAGGAGGTCTCCGCCGGCGACGTCTTCGATCCTGTCCACCGTCGCCCCGAGATCCGCGAGCACGAGGGTCGCGAAGGGGCCTGGCAAGAGCCTCGAAAGATCGAGGATGCGCGTGTCGGTGAGGGGGCGCACGGCGGCGCAGGTGGGGCTCGCCGGATCTCCGCCGGCGCCCGGATCAGCCCGCGTTGAGCTGGAACAGCTTCGGGAGCTTCATCGCGAGCATCTGGTTGCCCGTGACCTTCAGCTTGCCCGCGAAGAAGAGCTGCATCGAGTTGGCCTGCGGGTTCTCGTGCAGCTTCTGGAAATCCTCGCTGGTGAGCGAGATCGTGACATCCGCGTTGCCAGGGTTGCCCGAGGAGAGCTTGGGCCCGCTGTCGGACAGGTCGATCAGCCACTCGCCGCCGCCCTCGCCCGTCACGTTGATCTGGTACTTCCCGCCGATCTGCTTGGCCGCGTCGGTATGCTTCGCCAGCGCAGCGGGCAGCTCCTCGTTGAACAGTTTCTGGATATCGACGGCCATGGATCGCCTCCGGATGTCGTGTGGGACGTGGTGACTCGAAATCGCCTGAATACCGAGCGCGGTTTACCCGTGCTCGCGCGCGGGAGTCAAGCGAAGCACGACGCCCGCGCACGGGCTCGTCGCTCCGTCAGGACAGCCCTGGCGCGCTGTCCGTCGACCCATCAGGACAACCCTGGCGCTGCGTTCACTCACGGTCGATGCGTCATGCGCGCGCGCGCGGCGCCTGCGCGGCGGGCCGGGGCGCCTTGTCCAGCGCGGATCGGATCGGGACCATCAGCAGGCGATCGATGGCGACGCGCTGATCGGCGGGCGGCGGGCTCTCCGGTATGCCCTGCATCAGCCGAAGGTCGCGGAGCGCGCCGCGATCGAGCGGGCCGAGCGATGCCCCCAGCCCGTCGAGCGCCGGCGTCATCGCGGGGAGCAGGCAGACGAGGGAGAGCTCGTTGGTACCCTGGCGTACCCACGTTCCCTGGTACACCGCGATCGCCTGCCCGAGCGCCTCCTGGAAGACGAACGCGCGCCACTCGAGCGGCGCCGCCAGATCGAAGACGCGGCCCCCGGCGCGGAGCTCCCGGCTGTCGAGGCCGAGGGCGGCGCCGCGCGCGTCGGTCAGGAGGAAGCGATCGAGGCACCCGGGCGAGCGCAGCGTGAGCTCCTCGAGGAGCGCGGCGAGCGCCGCGGGGCTGAGCGAGATCGGCTCGCCGTCCGGGCCGATCGCCTCGAGCCCGACCTCGTCGGAGCCCACGACCGACGCGTGGTCGAGGAGCGCGGCGAAGGTGCGCCGCGAGGGGCCGTCGAAGCCGGCCCCGATGGAGGACATCCCGGCGCTGGAGCTGAGCAGGGCGACGATGCGATCGCGTCGCGGCGTAGCGAGGAGCGTGACGCCGAACCGCTCGCGGATGGTGAGCAGCACGTGCGGCGCAGCGCTGCCCTGGCCTCGAAGGAGCAGCTGATCGCCCTCGAGGCTCAGCCCGCGGCGGCTCACCTGCGGAGGGGGCAGGAGGTGCCGTCGTCCCCGCGCCAGCAGCGTGACCGCCGCCGTCACGAGGGCGACCGGCAACAGCGCACGGAGCATCAGGCCGCGCGCGGTCACCACCAGCACGAGCGCGGCCAGGAAGAGCGGGATCGCCCAGCGCCGCCGGGTGTCCGTGCCCCCCGCCGGCGTCACGGCGGGAGCGGTCGCGTCGAACCACCGGGCTCGTGGGGAAGGCGTCACGGCGGCGTCGCTCACCGGCTCGCCCGCGCGCTGCGTCGCCGACCTGCCTGTCGCAGAGGGAGGCTCGTGGGCTCGGACCTCGATCGACGGGAGCATCGCGACGGACCCAAGCGGGTCCTTCTGGCCCTTCGCCTCGCGTCCCATCGCACCTCCACCCCGGCCGAAAGTTCGCGGTAGAATAGCATTGACCGAGGCCGGAGCGAGGGGACTTTGGGACAACGCGCTGCGTAGGGGGCTGCGCGTTGTCGGCGCGCCGGTCTGTTACTATCGGTTGCGACCTCGTACGACCTGTTACGACCGGTCACGACCTACCGAGGACGTCCCCGGCGGGTCGCGGACGGCGCGCGCTGCGACGTGTCACGCCGCGCTGCAGGACGCGCACGCCGGCGATCGCGCTCCCATGGGAGCGGCTGCGGGAAGGGGCGCCCTTGTGAGGGCGGCCGGCTTCTGCGAGGGCCATCAAGGCAATCCCTCCTCGGCAAGGAGGAACCCGACGAGGTCCGCTCGCCTCGTATGCTTCCTCGAACTCGCGGTTTTCCGTACCCGAAATGGATAGCGCCCGCCCCGGAACGCCTGGTGACGCGGGGGATCCGGCCGAAGCGGAGGTAGCTCTCGGACGCAGGCGCGGGGCCGATGGCGTACGACGCGCTCGCGAGGCGGACATGGAGGCCGTCGCGGTCTGCATCGCTGCAGGCGGCGATGCGCCGGAGGCCGACCTCATGCAGCGATCGGAGGACTCGGACGGCTATCTCGCCGCCGTGGGAGAGGAGGACCTTGCGGATCGCGAGCTGGCCCTCTCACACGAAATCGCCTCCGCGAACGGCCCGTCGCTCCGCCGCTCCGCGCCGAGCCTCGCAGCGCGCCCGACGGCGGGCTCGCCTGACGGGGGATCAGGCCCGCGAGAGTCTTTCCACAGGCCGAGCAAAAGGGTACGTCTGCCCTGTGCAGCGCCGCGATATCCCGCCCGAGCTCTCGTTCGCGGCCCTTCCCGTCGCCGAGCCTCGCGAGCTCACGAGCCCGCCGCCCTCGCGCCGCCAGCGGGGCGCCGAGCCGGAGGTGGTCTCGGTCGCGGAGCTGGATCGCCGGCTGAAGCGGATCCTCGAGGGGTCGACCGCGGACGTGCGCGTCGAGGGCGAGATCTCGGGCCTGCGCGTCGTGGGCAGCGGCCACGCCTACTTCACGCTCAAGGACGAGAGCGAAGAGGCGGCCATCGACTGCGTGATGTACAGGACCGCGGCGCCGCGCGCGCGGAAGCTGCTCGCCGATGGAGCGCGCGTCGTGCTCACGGGCCGCGCCACCGTCTACGTGCCTCGGGGCCGGCTCCAGTTCTCCGCGGACGACGCGCGCCTCGCCGGCCGCGGCGCGCTCCTCGAGGCGCTCTTCCGCCTCAAGGAGAAGCTCGCCGCCGAGGGGCTCTTCGCGCCGGAGCGCAAGCGCAAGCTGCCCGTCGATCCGCAGATCATCGGCGTCGTCACGAGCGGCGACGGCGCGGCGATCCACGACATCGTGACCGTCGCGTTCCGCCGCGGCGGCGCCCGGCTGATCCTCGCGCGCACGCCGGTCCAGGGCGCCGGCGCAGGGCAGCGGATCGTGCGCGCGATCTCGCTGCTCGAGGAGTTCCCGGGCATCGAGGTGATCATCGTGGGGCGCGGGGGCGGCTCGGCCGACGACCTCAGCGCGTTCAACGAGGAAATCGTCGTCCGGAAGGTCGCGGCCGCGCGCGTGCCGATCGTGAGCGCCGTCGGGCACGAGATCGACGTCGCGCTGACCGACCTCGCCGCCGACGCGCGCGCCGCCACGCCCTCGCAGGCCGCTGAGATGCTCGTCGCGGACGCGGCCGCGCGGCGCGCGGCGCTGGAGCACCTCGAGGCCCGCATGCGCCGCGCGATCGCCCACCGGATCCGGGGCGCTCGGGCCGATCTCGACCGGCAGCGCGCCCGGCTCGGCTCGCCCGCGCAGATCCTGGCGGAGCCCCAGCAGCGCATCGACGACGCCATGGCGAGGCTCCGGCGCCGCATGGAACGCATCCTCGTCGAGGACCGCGCCGCGCTCCAGCGCCTCGAGCGACGGCTCGCCGCGCGCCACCCGCGCGCGGTGCTGGCGGGCGCCCGCGGCGCGCTCCGGCCGCTGTCGGTGCGCCTCGCCGCCGCCGCGCACCGCCACGTCGCCCTCCTGCGGGAGGGCTTCGCGGGCGACGTGGCCCGGCTCGAGGCGATGTCGCCGCTCCGCGTGCTCGCGCGCGGCTACGCCATCGCGACGGACGCGTCGGGGCGCGCGGTCCGCGATCACCGCGAGGTCGCGCCGGGCGATCCGATCGCGGTGCGCGTGCACCACGGCGCGCTGCTCGTGCGGGTCGTCGTCACCGCGGGTCCGGACGAGCCGCTCGTCGACGGCCACGAGCCCGCGCCGGCAGCGGCGGCTGCGTCGGCCGCTGCGGCGCCCGCGCCGCCTGCGCGCCAGGGCGGCGGCCCGCGCGCCGCGTCCGGCCGCGCGCCGAGGCGCAAGAGGACGCAGCCCGGCGCGCCCGCGTGCGAGCAGCTCGGGCTCGGCTTCGCGGCCGAGGAGCGCGCCCCGACCCTCGGTCGCACGGGCGCCGCCGGCCAGGTCTCGGTGGGGCAGGGCGGCGCGGAGGCCGGCCCTGAGGAGAGGCACCATGTCGAACGCTGAGCGGCGAATGTTCGGTCTTGTCGGGCACCCGGTGGGCCACTCGGTCTCGCCGGCGATGCACTCGGCCGCGTTTCGGGCGCACCACCTGCCGCACATCTACAGCGCCTTCGACGTGCCCACCGGCCCGGAGCTCGCGCGCTTCGTCAGCGACATCCGGAGCGGCCTCATCGCCGGCGCGAACGTCACGATCCCGCACAAGCGCGCGATCATGTCGATGGTCGACGACGTGGACGCGAGCGCGGCCGACGTCGGCGCCGCGAACGTCCTCTGCGCGACGGAGGCGCGGCGCGTGACGGCGTACAACACCGACGTGGCCGCGCTCCGCGACGAGCTCGCGCTGCTCCTGGGATCCGCCCCGCCCCGCGGGGACGATCCGGAGGGGCCGTACGGCGCGCGCTCGAGCCCGCGCCAGCGCGCGGTGATCATCGGCGCGGGCGGCGCGGCGTTCGCGGCGATCGCCGCGTGCAAGATGCTCGGCTATCACCTCATCAGCGTGACCACCCGCTCGTGGACCAGCACCGAGGCGATGCTCGAGTCGCCCGCGGGGCAGCGCGCGTCCGAGCTCGGCGCGCTCACTGCGCCCTGGCCGATCCCGACCGACAGGTCGATCAGCAGCAAGTCCTCCGTGGCGCTGCGGCTCAACTGGAGCGAGTTCACCGTCGCCGCCGACCTGATCATCCAGGCCACGAGCGCCGGCATGCTCGGGGGGCCGCCCGGGGACGAGGTCACGAGCATCATCCCGTGGGACGCGCTCTCGTCGAGCGTGTGCCTCTACGACCTCGTCTACAACCCCCCGGTGACGCCCTTCCTCCGGATGGCGCGCGAGAGAGGGCTCCGCGCCGAAGGCGGGCTCGGGATGCTGGTCGGCCAGGCGGCGCAGTCCTTCACGCTCTGGACCGGCCTCCCGGCGCCGGTCGAGGTGATGCGCGCCGCCGCCGAGGATTCGCTCAGGAAGGCAACCGGCGGTCGATGAGCTCGGACGGATCCCGGCGGCACTCCCCGACCCACGACGCGCTGTCGTCCACGCCCGCGGCGCCCCGCGGCCAGGGCGCCGCGCTGGAGCACGCCTCGCCGTGGCCGCACGTCGAGGTGCGGGGCCAGTTCTCGATCGCGCGCAAGGAGTGGCTGCACACGAACGGCGCGGGGGCCTACGCGAGCTCGACGATCGCCGGCATGCACACCCGCCGTTACCACGGCCTGCTCGTCGCGGCCCTCGACCCTCCGCGGCGCCGGCACGTCATGCTCTCGCACGTCGACGTCTGCGTCCGCCCGGTACGGCAGCAGGGCGCGCCGTCCGAGCGCCGCGCCTCGTGGCCGCGCTGGGACCTCGCCAAGCACCAGTTCCCGGGCATCGATCCGGAGAGCAGCTCGTTCTACCTCGAGCGCTTCGATCAGGATCCGCTCCCGCGCTGGGCGTACGCCGTCCCGGGCGGCGAGCTCGAGGTGACGCTCGGCCTCGTGCGCGGCGAGAACGCCGCCGTCCTCCGCTATGCCTGGAGCGGGGCGGATCCGGTGATGCTGACGCTGCGCCCGCTGCTCGCCGCCCGCCACATTCACCAGCTGCTCCGCGAGAACGGCGGGATCTCCCAGAAGGTCGAGCTGCGCGCAGGGGCGGCGCGCGGCGAGCCCGGCTCGGGGCGGGACCGCCCCGTGATGGGTGAGGTCCGGGTGCAGCCGAACCGCGCGCTGCCGAGGATCTGCTTCCGTTACCAGGGCACGTTCGTCGGCTCGCAGGACTGGTGGCGACGCTTCGAGTACCTCGGCGAGCAGGATCGGGGCCTCGACTTCCTCGAGGATCTCTGGACGCCGGGCCATTTCGAGACGGTGATCGGCACCGAGCCCGTTCACCTGCTCGTGGCGGTGGGCGCGCTGCCCGAGGACGAGCCGGAGAACCTCCTCGCGGCGGCGAGCGCGGCGATCCGCGCCGAGGACCCGGGGCCCCGGCGCCCGCTCCTGGAGCGGAAGCTGTCCATCGCGGCCGAGGCGTTCCGCGCCGACGCGGCCGCGCGGCCCGGCGTCATCGCGGGCTACCCCTGGTTCGAGGTGTGGGGCCGCGACGCGCTGATCTCCCTGCCCGGCCTCTACCTCGTGCCGCGCAAGACCGAGGCCGCGATCCGAGTCCTCCGCTCGATGATCGACGCCATGCAGGACGGCCTCGTGCCGAACCGGCTCCCCGACGCGGGCGAGCCCGCGGACTTCCACGCGGCCGACGCGACCCTCTGGCTGTTCGAGGCGGCTCGCCTGCTCGCGGACGCGGTCGGCGACACGCACCCGTTCGTGACGGGCGAGCTGCTCGGCGCGCTCCGCGACGCCTTCGAGGCCGCCGTGCGCGGGACCCGGAACGGGATCCACGTCACGGCCGACGGCCTCTTCGCCGCCGGGCGCCTCGGCGAGGGCGCCGTCGACGGGCTCACGTGGATGGACGCGCGCGTCGCGGGCCGCGCGGTGACCCCGCGCGCCGGTTGCCCGGTCGAGCTCACGGCGCTGTGGGCGAAGGGCTCGGAGACGCTCGCGCGCCTCGCGCGGGCCGCCGGCGACGATCGGCTGGCGAGGCGGGCGGAGGCGGCCGCGCGCGCGGCGCGCCAGGGCTTCGCCGCCCGCTTCTGGTGCGAGGAGACCGGCTACCCGTATGACGTCATCTCGGAGCACGCGGAGGGGGAGGGCGCGTTCCGCGACGCGTCGATCCGCCCCAACGCGCTGATCGCCGTCGCCGTGGATCCCGCCTGCTTCACGCCGGAGCGGGCCGCGTCGCTGCTCGATCGGGTCCGCTTGGAGCTCGTGACCCCCGCCGGCGTGCGCACGCTCTCGCCGGCCGATCCCGCCTACGCGCGCCGGTACCAGGGAGGCCCCGAGGCGCGCGACAGCGCCTACCACCAGGGCACGGCCTGGCCGTTCCTGCTCGGGTTCTACGCGCGCGCCGCCCGGCGCTTCTCCACGCTCGGCGAGCATGTGATCCCGCTGCTGCATCGGCTCGCGGCCTCCGCGGCCGCGAACGAGATCGCGCTCGGCCAGGTGCCGGAGATCGCCTCCGGCGAGCCGCCGCACCACCCCGGTGGCAGCTTCGCGCAGGCCTTCAGCGTGGCGGAGCTCCTGCGCCTCATCGCCTGGGATCTGCCCGCCCCGGACCCAGGCAGCGCCGCGGGCGCGCCGCCGCGCTGATCCACGCCGGCCCGCGGGGCCGGCGCGCCTTCAGCCTTCACGTTCCAGCGCCGACTCCTCGCGCAGCGCCTTGCCGCCCCGGGCGGTGAAGCGGAGCAGCTTCCCCGGATCCTCGGCCTCCATGGTGAAGGCCTCGACCTCCTCGAACAGCGCCTCGATCTTTCGAGGACCGCACGTGGGGAGGAAGCCGCGGAGCACGCGTGGATCGTAGAACCGGAAATACTGCTGCTTGCCTGTCCCGCTCTCGACCAGGAGAAATCGGCGGAGGTGCTTCCGCACGTCGCCGAACGGGCGGTCGCTCGTCAGGAAGACGCCCCAGCAGTCGCCCCATCCTCCGTCGACCAGCGCGTCGAGCAGCCTGGACCCGTGCGGGAGGTGCACGAGCGTGGGGCCGACGTCCGCGAGGATCTCGCCCTGGAAGCCGGTGTAGAGCGAGGCGGTCTGCTCGCCCGCCTCGCCGAGCAGCAGCCGGATGCGCGGGTCGCGGGCGGCGTCGAGCACCGCGAAGAGGGGCGAGCGCTCCTGCCGGAGCCGCGCCCGCGCCGACGCGGCGAACGGCGCCCCCGTCGCGAGCACCGCGGTCCTCCGCGCGCGGCGCGAGGGCGGCGCGGGCTCGGTCGGCGCGTAGCGGCGGCCCACCTCGCGGCGCGCCACCGCGAACAGGGTCCCCCCCGCGCGGATCTCGTCGCCGTCCCGGAGCGACACCTCGCGCGCCCGCTCCCGGTTGACGTGCGTCCCGTTGCGGCTCCCCAGGTCGCGGAGGAGGTAGCTGCCGTCGATCTGCTCCACCGAGAAATGCAGCGCAGAGAGCTCTCCGTCGCTCGTGATCGAGAGATCCGACTCGGGAGCGCGGCCGACGAGCAGCGGACGGTCGCCCGGGATACGCGCCGTCTGCCCGGCCAGGGGGCCCGAGATGACCCGGAGGACGAGCCCTGCTTCCTGGTCTTCGCTCATGGTCGTCTCCATCGCACAAGGCGCCGATGAGGCCGGCAAGTAAGCCTAGAACACCGATCGGCGGGAAATCCACCCGAAGGCGGGCGCTACGCGGGAGACGACGGGACGACTGTCAATCTTTTCCGCCTTCCGGGCGAGGGCCCTTTGAAGCAGTTTGCGCCGATTCCGCGCCGGCAGCCGTCGTTCGCCGCCCGAGACAGCGAGGGGGCGACGCGCGCGGACCCGTCAGCCGTGGCGACTCCGCAGCGGCTCCAGGCGCAGCCAGCGCGCCACGAACGCCCGGTCCTCGGGAGCGAGCACGCCGGTGACCCGCGCGGCCACGAGGTAGAGGCCCGCGTAGAGCGGGGCGCAGAGCGCGAGGCTGAGCGCGGGGCGCCTGTCGGTCGCGCCCGTGAGCAGGAACGCGGCGAGCGGCGCCGCGGCCACGATCGCGGTGGCCGCGACGCGCCCGTAATGGCCCCACGGGAAGACGCCGCGGAGGCCCACGCCAGAGAAGCGAGCGATGCAGGCGACCGTCGAGGCGATCACGAGCACCTGGGTCAGGACGGCCGAGAGCGGCGCGCCGACCATGCCGATCGTGGGCAGGAGGACCAGGTTCGCCGCGGTGTTGAACACCATCGACACCACCTGGATCCGCAGGATGAACGACGTCTTGCCGAACGCCATCAGCATGATCGCATACGCGGTCACGCGCAGCGGCAGGAGCGCTGCGTAGATGCGGAACGGCACGGCCGCGCCGACGTAGGCGTCGCCGTAGATGGTGCGCATGAGCGGCTCGGCGAAGAGGAGGAGGAACGCCGCGACCGGGAGCATGATCAGCGTCGTCTTGCGGATGCCCGAGTGCCACAGGTCGATCGCCGCCCGCGCGCCCTCCGCGGGCGTCCGCCCGTTCTCGACGCGGGCGACGAGGTCGGGGAGCATCGTCGAGGCGACGGAGTAGGCGAGGACGCCGACGAGCGGGAGCTCCTGCGAGCCGACGGAGAACTCGGCATACAGGCCCGCGCTGAAGAACAGGCCAATGACGAACTTGTCGAGCTTCTGGTTGAAGAGGCCGGCGAAGCGCGTCACCGAGAGCGGGAGCGCGTAGGCGAGCTGCGCCCTGACGCCGCCAGGGAACGGGGCGGCGGCGACGTCCTGGAACAGCCGCGCGTAGAGCCGGTACGAGAGCCCGAGCCGGAGGGCCTGCGCCGCGCACTGGGCGGCCACGATCCAGGCGATCGAGCACCCGAGCGCCGCGGGGACGATCGCGCCCGCGGCGCTCGAGAGCGTGACGATCAGCGCGACCCCCGCCGACTTGCGGTGGTTGTTCGTCGCGATGAAGAGCGGGCCGAACACGCTCGCCGGGTAGGAGATCACGCTCATGAGGCCGATGAGCAGGAGGAGCCGCGTGACGCCCTCGCGGCCATCGAGGAAGACGCTGGGGACCAGGGCGAACACCGAGAAGGCCAGCGCGGAGAGCGCCCCGAGGCCGACCAGGAGCAGCATGCTCTGCCGCACCAGCCCGCGGAGCTCGGCGCGGGTCACCTTGGGCGCGAAATAGAGGAACGACTCCGGGAGGTAGAGCTGCGCGAGATCGCGCCCCGTCATGAACAGCATCGTCGCGAAGGCGAGCACGCCGTACTCGGCCTTGCCGAGCAGCCGCACCACGACGACGCCCTGCACGAGGACGATGAGCGTGTTGACGAACTGCCCGCCGACGATCATCCCGATCCGGTCGGCCAGCGACGTGCCCTGCGCCTCGCCCGG
Source organism: Sorangium aterium (assembly GCF_028368935.1). Classification (NCBI taxonomy): domain Bacteria; kingdom Pseudomonadati; phylum Myxococcota; order Polyangiales; family Polyangiaceae; genus Sorangium; species Sorangium atrum. The sequence goes on from NZ_JAQNDK010000006.1 coordinate 580,738, forward strand.
GCGCGGCGCCTCCTTGGCAGCCGGCGCGACCTCCGGGGCCCGCGAGGGCGCGCTCGGCTCGACCGGGGCGGGCTGCTCGTCCTGCATGGCGGCTCGGTAGCACATGCGCGGGCAGGAGCGGCCTCCCGAGGCGAGCGCGTGGCGCGAGGGGCGGCCGTGATATAGGCGCGGCCATGAGGCGCGCGCTCCTCGTGAGCTACTACTTTCCACCGCGGTTCAGCGTCGGCGGTAAGCGCGCGTACCGATTCGCGAAATTTCTACCCGAGCATGGCTGGGCCGCGACGGTGCTCACCGCGAGGCCGCCTCCAGGAGAGCGGCTGGATCCGTCGTTCGCGGAGGGCTCGCTGCCCGCGGGCGACGTGCGCCGCGACTACCTCTCCGAGGCCGAGCTTGCGCGCATGCCGCGCCGGGCGCTCGGCTCGGACGGCACCCTCGAGGCGCCGACCGAGGCCGCGCCGCCGATCGCGCGCCGCAGAGGCCTCGCGCGCCTCGCCGCCGAGGTCCGCTACGTGCCGGTGATCGGACCGAACACGGGGCGCGTCCCGGCCCTGGCGGTCCGCGTCGCGCGCCTCGCCCGCGAGGTCGGCGCCGAGGTGATCTTCGCGAGCGGGGCGCCGTGGGAGGCCGTGCTCGCGGGCGTGCTGGCCGGCAGGGCCATCGGCCGACCCGTCGTCGTCGACTTCCGCGATCCTTGGTCGTTCGGCCCGGTGATGGCGACGCGGCCCGCGTGGAGCCGCGCGGCCGCGGCGCTCGTCGAGCGGGCCGTGGTGGGCGCCGCCGCGGCCTTCACGGTGACGTCCGAGATGACCCGCGACGCCTACGCCGAGCGGGGGATCGCGCGCCGCGTCGAGTGCATCCGGACGGGCTTCGATCCGGACGCGGCGGTCGCCCCGCGGCGCGGCGAGGCCGTGACGCTCGTGCACTTCGGCAACTGCTACAGCGAGCGCACCCTCGCGCCGTTCGTCCGGGCGCTGGCGGCCGTCGCGCGCAGGAGGTCGCTGGGCCCGGGCGCGATCCGGCTGCTCAACCTGGGGCGCGTCGCGAAGAGCGACCTCCGCCTCGCCGAGGAGCTCGGGGTGTCGCGGCTCTTCGAGCACCGCACGGTGCTGCCGTACGCCGAGGGGCTCGGCATCGTCGCGGGCGCGGACCTGGCGCTGCTCACCGGCTTCGGCGACGAGCCCCACCTCTTGCCAGGCAAGCTCTATGACTACCTCCTCGCGCGCGCGCCCATCCTCGCGGTCTCGCCGTCCCCCGAGGTCGCGCGCATCCTCGACGCGACCCGCCTCGGCTGGACGCACGCGGCCGGCGACGCCGCGGCGATCGAGCGCCGCATCGAGGACGCGCTCGACGCGCGCGCGGCCGGCCGGCCGCTCGTCGAGCCCGATCACGCGACGCTCTCCGCGCTGAGCGCGCGCGCCAGCGCGGGGGCGCTGGCGCGCCTCTTCGAGCGTGTCACGGCGAGCCACAGGGGCTGAAGCCGCGCTCTCCGCGCTGAGCGCGCGCCTGAAGCCGCGCTCTCCGAGCTGAGCGCACGCGCCTGAAGCCGCGCTCGGGGCGCGCGCCGACGCCGCTCCCCGGACGGCGCCCGCGCGACATCCTTGCCTGCGCGGCGGCCCCCGTGGCATGCGAGCCCGCGATGCCTGACCATCTTCTCCAGGATCGAGCGGGGCTCCCCGAGGCCGAGCGCGCCCTTCAGGAGGCGTGGCGCGCGAAGTACGCGCCCGAGGTGAAGGAGCTCATCGTGCGGCGCGAGGTCCCGTCGCCGAAGCTGACGCTGATCGTCATCTCCTACAAGGCGAAGGACTACCTGATCGAGTGCCTCCAGCACGCGCGCGGCCAGACGGCCGCGCTCGACGTGCCGTTCGAGATCCTGCTCGCGGACAGCGGCGGCATCGAGCACCTGCGGCCGCGCTCGGCCCCGCTCGTCGACGTCGAGCTGCGCCTCACCGACGGCATTCCGCTGAACGCCGCGCGCAACGCCGCCATCGCCTGGGCGCGGGGCGAGTACGTCGCCTTCATCGACGACGACGGGCTGATCGCGCCGACGTTCGTCGAGGTCGTCTGCCGCGTCTTCCAGGACCCCCGCATCGCGGCGATGCGCGGCCGGATCATCCCCAAGGAGCACCCCTATTTCTGCACGCTCGCGGGGCACTACGACCGCGGCGACGACGTCGTCGACGACGTCCTCGCGACCGAGGGGCACATGGCGATCCGGCGCGGCGTCTACCTCTCGACCGGGGGCTTTCCCGATCAGTTCTACGGCGCCGAGGGGGTCTACCTCGTCTACCGGATCGCGAAGGACTTCCCCGAACTGCGGGTCGTCTACGTGCCCGATCTCCTGATGCGGCACGACTACTTCGACAGCTGGGAGAACTTCATCTGGAAGACGCGCAAGTACCGGCGCATCCGGCGCGAGGTGGGCGGCATGGAGCCGGACCCCGAGTTCCTGCGCTACCTCGACGCGTACCTCGCGCGGCGGAAGCCGCACCGCCGGCTCACGGTGGAGCAAACGGTGGCGCTCGGGCTGCTCAAGGCGGTGCGCTGGGGGGTCCAGCGCCTGCCGGCGTGGGCCGTGGGGCAGCGTTGATGGAACAGGCAGGCGGCGCGCGCGGGGAGGGAGGCGGATCGATGGCTGAAGAGGGCGGCTTCGAGCGGGATCTCGCGGCGATCAACCGGCACTACACCGAGCGCTTCCTGCCCGCGAACCCCTGGGCGAGCCTGCTCAACGCCCACCCGTACCTCGTCGCGCGGCAGCGGCAGCGCCGCCTGCGCGAGGCGCTCGTCGCGTGCGGCGTGCGCACGCCCGAGGCGCTGCGCGAGATGTCGGTGCTCGACGTGGGCTGCGGGTCTGGATCCAACCTGGCGTGGCTGGTCGAGCTCGGCGCGGATCCGACGCGCCTCACCGGCATCGATCTCGTCGCGCAGCGCACGGAGGTCGCGCGCTCTCGCTTCGCTGGCATCCGCTTCGTCGCGGGCGACTTCCTGACGGCCGACCTCGGGGGCCCGTTCGACGTGGTGATGATGTTCGCCGTCCTGTCGTCGGTGACCAACGCGGAGCTCAAGCGAGGCCTGATGGACAAGGCGCTCCGCCTGCTCCGGCCGGGCGGCATCTTCTTTTTTTACGATGTCGTGTCGCGGCGACCCATCCCCGGCACCGCCGACTACCAGCGCCTCACGTTCGCGGAGCTCGAGGGGTATTTCGCCCCCCGCGCGCTGCACGTCTTTCGCAGGGACATCCTCCGGCGCGACGTCGCCGACCGGCTCGTGCGGCGCTTCGGCGTGACCGTGGCCGAGCTCGTCCAGGCGACGCGGCTGCTCAACATCGACGGCACCTTCGCGTACGCGCGCGGTTAGGCCACCAGCAAGCGCCGCGAGCCCACGCCCGCTGACGCGCCGCCGGGCGCGCGAGGCGAGCGTTGTGGGGCAAAATTCCTCGGCGGGGTGAAAAGGTCCCGCCGGCAGCCTGCCCGCGCGGGCCCCCAGGTGCTGAACAGCCCGGCTCCGCTCTGGCGTGGTCTGGCATGAGACGTGCCGAATGACAGGGGAAACCACGCGCCAGCCACGTGAAGACCACGTGATGAGCAGCCACAGCCGGCCGGATCAGCGCGCACAGCGCGGCTGCCGCCGCAGGAGATGACTCCATGTCCCAACGCGTCCTCCCCCCATCGGCCGCGATCGCCTGGCACAGCCTGCCTGTCCCCGATGTGCTCTCCAGGATCGAGAGCGCCGAGGCCGGCCTCGCGGGCGACGAGGCCGCCCGGCGGCTCAAGGACGTCGGGCCCAACGTGATCCAGCGCGCGAAGGGCGACGGCCCGCTCAAGCTGCTCTTCCGTCAGATCAACGACCCGCTCATCTACGTGCTGCTCGCGTCGGCGGCCCTCGCGATGGCCATGGGCGAGGCGATCGACGGGTCGGTCGTGCTGGCGGTCGTGGTGCTCAACACGGCGATCGGCTTCGTCCAGGAGCTCCGCGCGGGCAAGGCGATCGAGGCGCTCGTCGACATGGTGCCCCAGACGGCCACGGTCGTGCGCGGCGGCCAGCGGAGCGTGATCCCCGCCGCCGACGTGGTCCCCGGCGACGTGGTGGTGCTCGACGCCGGCGACAAGGTCCCCGCCGACGCCCGGCTGCTCTCGGTGAAGAACCTCCACGTGGACGAGTCGGCGCTCACCGGGGAGTCGGTGCCATCGGACAAACACGTCGCGGCGGTCCCCGAGGACGCCGGCGTCGGCGATCGAAAGAACCTCGCCTTCGGCGGGACGCTCGTGACCAGCGGCGCGGCCACCGCGGTGGTCGTCGCCACGGGCGCCGCGACCGAGCTCGGCCGCATCTCCTCGATGCTCCACGAGGCGACCGAGATCGAGACGCCGCTCACGCGCTCGATGGCCAAGGTCGGCCGCGTGCTGACCATCGCGATCGTCGCCGTCGCGCTGCTCATCGTCGGGGTCGCGCTGCTCCGGGGCTACCCGCCGGTCGACGCGATGCTCGCGGGCATCTCGCTCGCGGTCGCCGCGATCCCGGAGGGGCTGCCCGCGATCATCACCATCTCGCTCGCCATCGGCGTGCAGCGGATGGCGCGGCGCCGCGCGGTGATCCGGAAGCTGCCCGCGGTCGAGACGCTGGGCAGCACGGGCGTCATCTGCTCGGACAAGACAGGAACGCTGACGCGGAACGAGATGACGGTCCGCGCCCTGTGGACGCCCGCGGCCGGCGCGCAAGGGGAGGCGGCGCTCGAGCAGGCCGGAGCGGCGCTCGAGGTGACCGGCGTCGGCTACGCGCCCGAAGGCGAGCTCCGACGCGACGGCGCACCGGTCGGCGAGGTGCCCGAGGCGGTGCGCGCGCTGCTCCGCGCGGGGCTGCTCTGCAACGACGCCCGCATGACGCGCGAGGCGGACGCCTGCGGCATCGAGGGCGACCCGACCGAGGGCGCGCTCGTCGTCGCGGCCCAGAAGCTCGGCGTGGACGTCGAGGGGACGCGGCGGGAGCACCCCCGCGTCGATGTCGTCCCGTTCTCCTCGGAGCGGCAGCTCATGGCGACGCTCCACGAGGCCCCCGGCGGAGACCGGGTGATCTTCATGAAGGGGGCGCCCGAGGCGGTGCTCGGCCGCGCCGCGCTCGGCGAGGCGGGGCGGGCCCAGGTGATGGCGCAGGTCGAGCGGATGGCGGCGCAGGGCATGCGCGTGCTCGCCGTGGCCTCGCGGCCGGCGGGCCGCGACGCGGCCTCGCTCGACGAGGCGCACCTCCCGGAGGGGTTCGAGCTCCTCGGCCTGGAGGGGATGATCGACCCGCCGCGCCCCGAGGCGATCGACGCGATCAAGGCGTGCCACGCGGCCGGGATCACCGTGAAGATGATCACCGGCGACCACCTGGCGACCGCGCGGGCGATCGGCGGGCAGCTCGGGCTCGTGCCCGACGGGGCGCGCGCGATGAACGGCACGGAGCTCTCGCGGCTCTCGGAGGGCGAGCTGCGCGCGGCGGCGACGTCCACGCACGTGTTCGCGCGTGTCGCCCCGGAGCACAAGCTCCGCCTGGTGAAGGCGCTGCAGGCCGAGGGGAGGGTCGTCGCGATGACCGGCGACGGCGTGAACGACGCGCCGGCGCTCAAGCAGGCGGACATCGGCGTGGCCATGGGGATCACGGGCACCGCGGTGTCGAAGGAGTCCGCCGACGTCGTCCTGACGGACGACAACTTCGCGAGCATCCGGGCGGCGGTCGAGGAGGGGCGCCGCGTCTATGACAACCTGGTCAAGGCGCTCGCGTTCGTGCTGCCGACGAACCTGGGCGAGGCGTTGATCCTGCTCGTGGCGGTGATGAGCTTCCCGATCGTCGGGGGCGCGCCGCTCATGCCGATCACGGCCGTCCAGATCCTCTGGGTCAACCTGGTGGCCACGGTGGCGCTCTCCCTGCCGCTCGCGTTCGAGGCGATGGAGAAGGACGTGATGAGCCGCCCGCCCCGGGATCCGAGCGAGCCGATCCTGAGCCGGTTCGTGCTCGTGCGAACGGCGATCGTCGCGGTCCTCATGACTGCTGGGGCGATCGGGCTGTTCTTTTACGAGTACTTCATGGAGGTGCGCGGCGGCGTCGTCTCGGAGATCGCCTACCGCGAGGCCCAGACCGCGGCGGTCACGACGGTCGTGCTGTTCCAGATCTTCTACGTGCTCAACTGCCGGTCGCTGCGCGATTCGATGCTGAAGATCGGGCTGTTCTCGAATCCCTGGGTCTACGTCGGGATCGGCGCGCTGCTCGCCCTGCAGCTCTGCTTCGTCTATGTGCCGTTCATGCACACGCTGTTCGGCTCGGCGCCGCTCTCGCTCGACGCGTGGGTGAAGTCGACGCTGGTGGCGATGACGATCTTGCCGGTGATGAGCGCCGAGCGGTGGTGGCGCACACGCCGGGCGCGGCGCTCGGCGCAGCGCGAGCGCAGGTCCGACGCGTCCGACGTGGGCGGCGTCGCGGGCGCGATGGTGAACCGCGGCGCGTAGGCATCGTAGGTAGTGAGGATATCGAGCGCCGGCCGCGGCGGAGGCGAGGCGCGGGGAGCGAGGAGGCAGGCGAGCAGAATCGCGGATCGGCCTCGCCCGCGGCTCCGTCAAAACGCTGGTGCTGCGCCGGGTACCACGGCATCATCCTCGGTCGAGATGATCTACCTCGTCGCCGCGACGCGCCCGAACTTCATGAAGCTCGCCCCCATCTGCCGCGCCCTCAAGGCGCGCCGCCTACCGATGCGGCTGCTCCACACGGGGCAGCACTTCGACACGACGATGAGCGACGTGTTCTTCCGGGACCTCGGCCTGCCCACGCCGGATCACACGCTGAAGGCAGGCGGCGGCTCGCACGCCCAGCAGACCGCGGCGGTCCTCGTCGGCGCCGAGGCCGACATGATCGAGCACCGGCCCAAGGTGGTTGTCGTCGTCGGGGACGTCACCAGCACCCTCGCAGGCGCGCTCGCGGCGTCCAAGCTCGGCATTCCTGTCGTCCACGTGGAGTCCGGGCTGCGCTCGCGCGACTGGACGATGCCCGAGGAGATCAACCGCGTCCTCACCGACCAGCTCTCCGATCTCCTGCTCACCCCCTCTCACGACGCCCACCCCAACCTGCTCGCCGAGGGCATCGCGCCCGAGCGCATCCGGTTCGTCGGCAACGTGATGATCGACTCGGTCCACTACGCCCTCAAGCGCCAGACGGACGCGCTCTCGCGCTTCGGGCTCGAGCCGAAGAAGTACGCGATCGCGACGCTCCACCGCCCGGCCAACGTCGACAGCGCCGAGCGGCTCGCCGAGACGCTCGACGCGCTCGAGGCGATCGCGCAGCGCCTGCCGACCGTGTTCCCCGTCCACCCGCGCACCGTCGCCCGCGCCGAGTCGTTCGGGCTGTCGGCGCGCCTCCGCGAGACGAAGGGGCTCCGGATCATGGAGCCGCTCGGATACGACGATTTCGTGACCGTGATGGGCAATGCGCTGCTCGTCGCCACTGACTCCGGCGGCATCCAGGAAGAGACGACCGCGCTCGGGATCCCGTGCCTCACGATGCGTCAGGGCACCGAGCGACCCATCACCGTGACGCAGGGCACGAACATCGTCGTCGGGCTCGACGCCGCGCTCATCGCGCGCGAGGTCGACGCCATCCTCGACGGCCGCGCCAAGCGAGGCTCCGTACCCGAAGGATGGGACGGCAAGACCGGCGAGCGCATCGCCGATGCGCTGGAAGCGTTCCTCGCGGGGGATCCGCCGCCCAAGACCGCTGGCCCGCGCGCCTGAGCCCACCGCCCGTCCGCGCTCGCCGCCGTCCCGGAGCGGCCGGTGCGGCGGGAGCGACCGACGCGACTGACGCGATTGACGCGATTGACGCGACGCCGAGCGTAGGATGCACCACGCGCGCTCACCACGCGCCACATCGCTTCTTCCGTGGCCTACGTGGGAGTCGAGCCGCCCGCGCGACCACACTCCCCACAACCCCCGACCAAACAGCGTTCCATGGACCGGAGCGCTCTGGGTTGTGCTTGTTTATCGATGAACAGCCCCGGTATATAGTTGTATCGTGGCAAGAAATTTTCGACCTGGCGTGGAGTGGGCGGCTCGAGGGCGAGGTCAACGAGGTTTCTCGCTCGTCGAGGTGATGGTCGCGGGCGGGGTCGTGACGATCCTGGCCGCCTTGGCGACCCAGGGGGTGTCCAAGTACCTCGTGTTCGCCAAATCGGCCGAGGCCAAGCAGACGATCGGCGGCATCGCTAGGGCCGTCGTCGGTTCGGTCGAGCGCCTCCAGGCGATGTCGGGCACCACGGCGATCCAGCCGCTGTGCAGCGATGCGGTCACGGTGCCCAACGGGTTCTCTCGTGTCCAGGGGAAGAAGTATCAGCCCGACCCCAGCCCGGGTGTTGACTACAACACCGGCAGTCCGACCGTGGGCTGGAAGTGCCTTGGGTTCGCGATCACCCAGCCCCAGTCGTACCAGTATCGATATCGACTCGGCGGGTCTCCCATGCCCGTCTCCGTCAACCATTTTCCGGAGGACGTGCCGGAGGATCGCAGGTGGGCCGCCTATGCGCGAGGCGACCTCGACGGGGACAATACGCACGCGTGGTTCGCGCTGGACGGCTACATGAAGGACGGGCAGGTGGTGTTCGCCAGCACGATCGGCACCATCGACCCGGATGAGTAGGCGGCGCCGCCATGGACACCGCAGCTCTCCACACGCTCTTCGGTGCCCTGTCGTCGCGTCGCGGCGGCGATAGCACCGCGATCGAGCTCCCGGGCGCGGACCTCGCGGCCGCGCACCTGCGCTGCGCCGACCTCCAGGGCGCGAACCTCGCGGGTGCGCGCCTCGACGGGGCCAAGCTCACCGGCGCGAACCTCGGGGGGGCGCGGCTCGACGCCGCGTCGCTCGTCAACGCCGACCTCACCGGGGCCGACCTGCGCTGGGCCGATCTCTCGGGGGCGCTGCTCGGCGGGGCGCTGCTCGCGGCCGCGGACCTGCGCGGGGCCAAGCTCCCGCGCTCGTTCTCCTCGGCGGGCTCGCTCGTGGGCGCGCGCGTCGATCCGTCGGCGTGCGCGCGCTCCGGCTTCGACGAGGAGGCCATCCTGGCGCTGGCGAGCGCGGGCGCGTCGTTCGACGACATCGCGTCGTTCCCTTCGCCGCTGCGCGACGCCCTCGCGAGCGCCGACGCGGTCCCCGAGAGCGCGGAGCGGAGCCGTCTCCCCGCAGCGCCGGACTCGCGGCGGATGGAGGCGGCGCCGGACTCGCGGCGGATGGAGGCAGCGCCGGACTCGCGGCGGATGGAGGCAGCGCCGGACTCGCGGCGGATGGAGGCAGCGCCGGACTCGCGACGGATGGAGGCGGCGTGGTCATCGCAACGGATCTCGGCGCCACCCGAGTCGCAGCGGATACCCGAGTCGCAGCGGATGTCCATCGCGACCGACGGGCCTCGCCAGGGCGCGGCCGCCAGCGCCTCGCGCCGCGCTGCCGGTGAGCGCGAGGCTCCGCCGGTCCGCCGCCCCGGCGTGTCCGGTGGCCCTACGAGGGCGCCAGACTCGCCCTTGCTCGCGCGGCCGACCGAGCTGCGCCTCGCGCTCGCCGGCGGCGCATTGCTCCTCGTCCTCGCGGCCGCCGTCGCTCTGGCCAAGATCCCTCCGCACGGCCTCCTCGTGGTAGCGCACGCCGGCAGCGTGCTGGGCGCGGCGCTCATGACGTTCGCGCTGCCTCTCTTCGGTACCGAGCGCGACGCCGCGCGCTCCCTGGGCGCCCGCCTCGTGCTCGCCGCGCTCGCCGCGACGCTCGTCTACGGCCTCGATCCGTCGCGCCTCGCGGTCTTCCGGCTGCGCGCCACGCTCGCCTCGGGCGACGCCGCGCAACGGTCGGCCGCCGTACGCCTCCTCGCGCGGAGCGGTCACCGCAGCTTCGAGGGGCTGGATCTGTCGGGGCTCGACCTCTCCCGGGCCGATCTCACCCAGACCAGCTTCCGGAACGCGCGCCTCGCGGGGGCGGACCTCTCGAACGCCGCGCTGATGGAGTCGACCTTCGGGAGCGCCGATCTGACCGCTGCCAACCTCCGAGGCGCCGACCTCACCGGGAGCGACACAGAACAGGCGATCGGCTGGGAGCTCGCGGCGTGCGATGCGGCGACCGAGCTGCCCGACGACAGCGCGTGCCTGCTGGGACACCCGGCGCGGGCAAGCCAGCCCTCGGGCGACGCCGCCGCGCGCTCCGCGCACGAGGGCGCCGCGCCGGCGGGAGCGCCGTAACGGGCGGCGATCGACGGTCGCGGCCCGGATCGCCCTGGAGGTCGGGCGCCGCGCCGGCCGGACGTCTGGATGTCCGTCGCCAGGCGTCTGGCGGCTCGGTCACGGCAGCGACGTCAGCCCGGACGGCGCGCCGCCGCGCGGGCCGCCGCCGCATCGTCGACCGCGAGCGCCTCCTCGGCGATGGCGGCGAGATCGGCGAACGACGCACCGGCGAGCGCGTCCTCCACCGCGTCGAACGCGGAGGCGCACATGCTGAGGCGCGTGACGCCGAGCCCGACGAGGAGCGGCGCGACGCCGGGATCGCCGGCGGCCTCGCCGCACACAGAGACCGGCCGCCTCGCGGCGTGCCCCGCCTCCACCACCGCGCGCACGAGCCGCAGCACGGCCGGGTGCGCCGGATCCGCGAGCGCGTGCAGCCGGGGGTGACCGCGCTCGGCCGCCAGCGTGTGCTGCGTCAGATCGTTGGTCCCGATGCTGAAGAAGTCCGCCTGGCGCGCGAGGCGCTCCGCCATGAGCGCCGCCGACGGCACCTCGACCATGATGCCCGTGGCCACGGGCCAGCGGTGCGCCGCGCCCGTCGCCGCGAGCGCCTCGTGCGCGCGCTCCAGCGCGGCGCGCACGGCGCTCACCTCCGCGGCGGTCGAGACCATCGGGACCAGCACCCGGATGTCATGGCCGCGCCCAGCGACGAGGATCGCGCGGAGCTGCGCCTCGAGCAGCGCCGGCCGCGCGAGGGAGAGGCGGACGCCGCGGACGCCCAGGCTGGGGTTCGCCTCGGCCTCGAGCTCGAGGTACGGCAGCGCCTTGTCGCCGCCGACGTCGAGCGTTCGGACCACGATCGGAGCGCCGGCGAACGCCGCGAAGATCTCCGCGAGCAGCTCCGCCTGCTCGGCCTCGCCGGGCTCGTCCACGCGGTCCAGGAACAGCATCTCGGTGCGCAGGAGCCCTATCCCGAGGGCGCCGGCCTCGCGCGCGGCGCGCGCGTCCGAGGCGCCAGCCACGTTCGCCCAGAGCTCGACCTCGCGGCCGCAGGCGAGGCGCAACCGGCCGTCCCGGGCGCCTGGCGGCCGCCGTGACGCACGGAGGGCCGCCTGCCGCCGCTCGAGCTCGATCGTGGTCTCGGGATCCGGGTCGAGCCACACCTCGCCGGTCGCACCGTCGAGGCCGGCGCGCGCGCCGCCGATGTCCGGCACCAGCGCCGCGGCCCCGGCGACCGCGGGGATGCCGGCGCTCCGCAGCAGGATGGCGGCGTGCGAGGTGGGACCGCCGCGCCGGTCGATGACGCCGAGCACCCGCCCCGGTTCGAGCCGCGCGGCCTCCGACGGCGTGAGGTCCTCGGCCACGACGACGGCCGGCGGACCTTCGGGCAGCACCGCCGCGGCGCCGCCGAGCAGGGCGCGCACCACGGCGTCGCCCACGTCGTGGACGTCGGCCTCGCGCGCCCGCAGGTACGGGTCGTCGAGCTGCCGGTAGATCGCGGCCGCAGCGTCGATCGCCTGGCGGAAGGCCCAGGCGGCGTTGCAGCGCTCCCGCTCGATGCGCCCGATCGCCTCGTCGACGAGCGCCGGGTCGCAGAGCAGCGCTTGATGCGCGTCGAGGATGTCGGTGCCGCGCAGCGCGCTGCCGAGGTCCTGCGCGGCCAGATCGAGCGCGCGCCGCAGCCGCTCGGCCTCGGCCACAGGATCGTCGACCGTTGTCTCGGGGACCTCCGGGACGGACCGCACCAGCCGGACCATCGGGCCGAGCGCGATGCCGGGCGCGACGGGGATCGCGTGGCACGACGCGGGGGGCGCCGTATGCGCGGCCGCTGGCGCATCGCGCTGCAGGAGCGCAGCGAGCGCCTCGACGGCCTCGCCCGCCTGCCGGCCGGTCGCGCGCAAGCGCAGCACGTCGCCCCGGCGCGCGCCGAGGGAGGCGAGCACGATCAGGCTCGAGGCCGGCACCGGACCGCGCGCGGCCGTCACGTTCTCCAGGGTGATCGCCGCGTCGAAGGCCGCCGCGCGCGTGATGAGCCGCGCGGCAGGGCGGGCGTGGAGGCCGCTCGGATCGGCGATCGCCAGCTCGACCGTCGCGGCCGTCGCGGCCGGCGCGGTCGCGGCCCCGGCCGCCGCCGCGGGGCGCTCCGCCTCGCCGAGATGCTCGGCCTTCGGAGCGAGCGCCTGCCGCGTCTCCGCGGCGACCTGATCGAGCGTGCCGCCCGCCGCCGCCCGCACGGCGGCCGCGATCGCCCCTTCCACGATCGGCCCGCCGGAGAGGCGCGTCCGCGCGGCGACGGCCGGATCGACGAGCTCGAGCGCCGTCTCGGCGCTCAGGATCGCGCCGCCGATGTCCATCAGCACGACGGCGCCGGCCGGCCCGCAGACGCGCTCGATCGCCGCGGCGATCGCGGTCGCGTCGGTGCCGAGCTCGGCGCCGCCGTCGCCCGCGCCCGCCGCGCAGGCGATGGCGACCGCCTCGCCGGTCATCTGGCGGGCCAGCGCCTCGGTGGCCTCGGCGAGCTCTCGGCTGTGCGAGACCAGGACGAGCCCGACGCGGCCCGCCGCCCCGCTCATACGCCTGCCGTCGCGGCCAGGCTCCGCAGCAAGAGCGAACACGACGTGGCGCCGGGGTCCTGGTGCCCAGCGCTGCGCTCTCCGAGGTAGCTCGCCCGGCCCTTGCGAGCGATGAGCGGCACGGTCGCGAGCGCGCCGGCCTGCGCCGCCTCGGCGGCGCGGGCGAGCCCGTCCATGAGCGGGGAGCGCGCCGGCCCGCCCGTGGGCGCCGGCGCGCTCAGCGCGGCCTTGAGCGCGTCGACCGCAGGGGAGAGCGCGTCGACCATCGTCTTGTCGCCGGGCGATGCCTTGCCTCGCCGCTTCACGCCGTCGAGGCCCGCCTCGAGGCACCCGGCCAGGGCCGCGAGGTCGAGCGCCGCCGCGCCGGCCGCCCGCTGGCCCGCGTCGCGGAACAGCGTGCCGTAGAGCGGGCCGCTCGCCCCGCCGACGGTCGACAGCAAGATCATCCCGACGCCCTTCAGCAGCGCGCCGACGTCGCCGTGATCGAGGCCGCCGAGCCGGGAGCGCACCGCCGTGAAGCCGCGCGCCATGTTGACGCCGTGGTCGCTGTCGCCGATCGCCGCGTCGAGCTCGGTCAGGAGCGCCTTCTCGCGCTCCATGACGTCGGCCGCGCGCTCGATCCACGCCGCGATGTGCGCGCCGCTCAAGGCGTCCATGGCTCAGGTCCCCCAGCGCAGCGCCGGCGTGTGCACGGGCGCGTCCCACCAGCGGAGCATCTCGTCGTCGAGCTTGAGCAGGGTCGCCGACGCGCCGGCCATCTCGAGCGACGTGATGTACGACCCCACGAGGCTGCGCGCGACCTTGAGGCCGCGGCCCTGCGCGATCGCGCGCGCCTTGCGGTACACGACGTAGAGCTCGAGGAGCGGCGTCCCGCCCATGCCGTTGACGAACAGCAGCACGTCGTCGCCCGGCTCGAACGGCAGGTCGTCGAGGATCGGCTGCATCAGGATCTCGGCCACCCGGTCGGCCGGCTCCAGCTTGGCCCGCCGCCGGCCGGGCTCGCCGTGGATGCCGATGCCGACCTCCATCTCGTCCGCGCCGAGCTCGAACGATGGCTTGCCGGCGTGCGGCACCGTGCAGGCGGAGAGCGCGACCCCCATGCTTCGGCCGCGCGCGTTGACCCGTCGACCGAGCGCCGCCACCTCCTCGAGCGGGCGGCCCGCCTCGGCGGCGCCGCCGCAGATCTTCTCGACGAGGACGGTCGTCCCCACGCCGCGCCGTCCGGCAGTGTACAGGCTGTCCTCGACCGCCACGTCGTCGTTCACGAGCACGCCCTCCACCGGGATTCCCGCCTCGCGCGCGAGCTCGGCGGCCATCTCGAAGTTCATCACGTCGCCGGTGTAGTTCTTGATGATGTGGAGCACGCCGGCGTCGCCGTCGACTGCCCGCGTCGCCTCGAAGATCTGGTCGGGCGTCGGGCTCGTGAACACGGCGCCGGGGCAGGCGGCGTCGAGCATGCCGCGCCCGACGAACCCGGCGTGCAGCGGCTCGTGCCCGCTGCCGCCGCCGGAGAGCAGCGCGACCTTGCCCTTGCCCTTCGCCTCCGCGCGCGTGACGAAGCGCGGCGCGGCGTTCACCCGCAGGAGCTCGGCGTGAGCGAGCGCCATGCCTTCGAGCGCCTCATCGACGAGATCGTCCGGCGCATTGATGAGCTTCTTCATCCTGCCTCCGCTCCGTGCCCGTTCGGCTCCGCGCGCAGGATATCCCCATGCCATTGCCCGCCGCGAGAGGAGATCTTCTGACCGCGCCGTCCTATGCTGAGGTCGCCGTGGATCGAATCGCCCCGACGCTCCGCCCCCCTGGCCGCCCGGCGGGCTTCCAGCGCTGGAGAGAGCTGCTCTTCCTGCACTGGGAGACGCCGATCGCCGCGCTCCGCGCCGTCGTGCCGCCTGCGCTCGAACTCGACACCTTCGAGGGCAAGGCCTACGTCGGCGTCGTCGCCTTCACCATGCGCGACGTCAGCCCCTGGTGGTCGCCGAGCGTGCCGGGGATCTCGAACTTCCACGAGCTCAACGTCCGCACCTACGTTCACCAGGAGGGGCGAGCGCCGGGCGTCTGGTTCTTCAGCCTGGACGCGGCCAAGGCGATCGCGGTCGTAGCGGCCCGGGTCGGCTGGCACCTGCCGTATCACTACGCCTCGATGGATCTCGAATCGAGCGACGGGGAGGTCCGTTACCGCAGCGCGCGGCGCTGGCCGGGCCCCGTGCCTGCGCGCTTCGAGGCGCGCTATCGCGTCGGCGCGGCGATCGACCGCGGCGCCGCGGCGCCGGGGACCTTCGAGCACTTCCTGGCCGAGCGCTACCTGCTGTTCGCCGCGAGCGGCGACGCGCTCAGGATCGGGCAGGTGCACCACGCGCCCTATCCGCTCCACCGGGCCGAGGTGACCCACGTCGAGGAGAGCGTCGTCGCCGCGGCCGGCCTGCCCGCCCCGACGGGGGCGCCGCACGTGCTCTATAGCCCAGGCGTGGACGTCGACGTCTATGCGCTGACGCCGGCCGCTCCACGCGGGTGACGTCGCCGCGCCGCGGCCGCGCGGTGAACCGATCGCGCTCCCGCGCCCCGATGCCCCGGGGAGCCGAGCCAGCGAGCCGCGGGCACGGCCGCGGCCACTCCTGCGCGTCAATGCCTCGTGAGCCAGTGGATGACCTGGGATTCGAGGCCCGGCGCCGCCCCGAACCCGAGGCTCAGCGTCCGCGGGAAGCCCACGTGCCCGCCGTGCCGGAGCCACTGCACGTCGAGCAGCGGCGAGCGCGGGTGGGCCTCGATCGCCGGCCGCACCGTGTCGAGCGGCACCATCGGGTCGGCCTCCGCCGCGACGATCAGCGACGGGACGGCGATGTCGCGGAGGCGCGGGGCGGCGCTCTCGCTCGCATAGTAGGCCTCCACGCTCTCATAGCCGAAGCGCCGCGTCATGATGCGCCGGTCCCATTCGCGGATCGTGCGAATGGCGAGCGCCTCGTCGAGGGGCACGGGCACGGCGCGGCGCGAGGCGACGGCGGTGTACATCTCCTTCAACCCGGACATCACGTGCCTGCGGTACACCCACCGCTCGGGCTGATCGATCGCGGCGACGGATCGCTCCAGGTCGAGCGGCGGGCAGACGGCCGCCACGGCGTGGACGCGCCCGTCGAGCGAGCCCGAGGCCGCGTACCGGAGGGCGATATGCCCGCCGAGCGAGTAGCCGAGGACGAGCACGCGCTCGTACCGGTCGAGCTCGGGGGAGGTGATGGCGGCGTGGAGATCGGAGAACAGGCCAGCGTGGTAGATGTCGTCTCCGTCGCCCCCGGCGCCGCGCAGGTTGACGCGCAGGCAGGCGAGCCCGGCGCGCTCGGCCCTCAGAGCGGCCTCGACCATATAATAACTCTCGCTCGTACCGCCGAGCCCGTGGACGACGACGAGGATCGAGCTCGCGCCTTCTCGGTGGCGGATCCTGCCGAGTAACCGGACGGGCCCGGCAGGAGTCTCATCGACGTGGACCGCGAAGGGGGAAGACGGAGCGAGCCGCGGGGCGCGAATCTGATGCTTGAGCCAGGGAGCGACCGTCCAGAAGTGGCCGTGGAGGATGCGCTGCATCATCCCGTTCGTAACACGGGCGACGCAGCGTTTCTATTTCACGCGCTCGCTCAGCGACACACGACCTCCGGCGAGCCGCTGCAATCGTTCCGGCACACGTCGCAGAGGGCGCACTGGAGTATCGCTTCGTAGAGGGCCGCGCTGGCCGGGTCTACCGTCCTGCAGGCCTCCTTGCAGGCGGCCGTGTCGCACGTACGGAAGCAGCTCACGTACTCCATGCACGGGGTGCTTTCCGTGCACGCCGAGAGCTCGTCGGCGCAGCTGGTCTCGAGCGCGCACCGGACGCACCCCGAGCTGCCGTCGCCGCAGGTGCCCGAGCCGTCGCATACCGGCGGCGGGACGGCCCGCTTCACGTTGAGCGTGAACGCGCCATCGCTGGTGTCGGTCGAGCCGTCCACCACGATCACGACGGTCTGACCCGCCGCGAGCGTCACCGTGACCTCCGACTGCTCGACGTCCGTGTCGTCGTTGCACGCGAGCTGAGCCCCCCTGCACGTCGCGTCGTGCACGTGGAGCATCGTGTCGAACGCCGATCCGAACGTATCGAAGGTGTAGTCGCCGGCGACGGGCGCCGTGAACGCGTATCCCGCGTCGGGGCTGCCCGACGCGCGGCAGGCCGTCGTCGCGGTCGGCCGCACGCTGTTGGGCCGGCCGACCGTGCTGCCGGTGATCGTCTGCGGCACCGACGAGGCGAGGGTGCCCGCCGGGCAGCTCGGCGCGCTCGCCCGCGTCACGTTCAGCTCGAAGGTGCCCGCCTGGCCCTCCGCGCCGTCGACCACGATGTAGACGGTCTGGCCCGTGGCCAGGTCGGCCGTGATGACCGCGCTCGGGTCGGCGCTGCACGCGATCTCGGAGCAGCCCGTCGCGTCGAGGAGGGCGAGGACGACGCTGTAGCCGGAGTTCGTGCTGTCGAACGAGTAGACGCCCGCGGTCGCGGCGGTGAACGAGTAGATGCGCTCGCTCGAGCTCGTGGCGGAGCACGTCGGGGAATACGTGTTCGGCAGGCCCGCGGTCGTGCCGTTCACGATCTGCGGCACGGCGCTGCCGAGGTCGTGGCCTGGGCTCACCGTGCACGCGCACGCCCCGGCCTGGCAGACCTGCGTGTCGTTGCACGCGGCGCCGCACTCGCCGCAATGCTCGGCGTTGGTCTGGAGGTCGACGCAGACGTCGACGCCGTCGCAGGCCGTGAGCCCGGAGCCGCAGCCGTCCTCGCACTCGCCGGCGACGCACGTCTGGTCGCCCGTGCACGCGGTGCCGCACTCGCCGCAGTTCCCGGCGTCGTTCCGGAGGTTGACGCAGGCGCCGTCGCAGTCGGTGAGCCCCTGCGAGCACTCGCCGTCCTGGCACTCGCCCGACTCGCAGGTCTGGTCGTCCGTGCACGCGGCGCCGCACTCGCCGCAGTTGCTCGGATCGGACGAGACGTCGACGCACGTGCCGCCGCACTCGGTGCGCCCCGTGGGGCAGCCGCCCTGGTCCTGGCACGCGCCGGCCTGGCATGTCTGCCCCTCCTCGCAGGCGTTGTTACAGCGGCCGCAGTTCGCCTCGTCGCTCTGGGTGTCGACGCAGCTGTCGCCGCACGCCGCGAGGCCGTCGTCGCACGCGGCCACGCACTCGCCGTCGCGGCAGGTCTGATCGTCGCCGCACGCCACGCCGCACGCGCCGCAGTGGCTCGTGCTCGTGCCCGTGTTGATACAGATGCCGTCGCACTCCGTCTCCGGCGCGACGCACGCGCTCGTGCTGGGGCCGCCGTCCGAACACGATGCCACGGCGGAGAGCGCCGCCGCGGCGAGCCAGAGCAGGGTATACGTCGGCGCGAGCCTGAAGCGCGATTTGAGCTTTTCCATGAACCTTCCCTCGGCAGGGTTGCCGACGACGGGGGTCGTAACGCGGAGCTACCGGGAGGATACGACGATGGCCTTCCAGGATGTCAATCCTTGCAGCCTGAATCCCGCGCGCAGATCGTCGATCCTCGTCGGTGCGCGCGCGCGCCGTTTTGCCACCGTCGTACACCTTGACCACAGGGTGCGCTGCTCGGGCCAGCCTAGCCTCGCGCGGCTAGGCTGATGAGCCAGCCAGCGCCGGCGCTCTCCGGAGGGGAGGGAGGCAGCGCGGATTGCCCTGGCGCGGGAGGCGGTCTACGCATGGATGGCGCGCGCGAGGGCCCGCCATGACGCCAATCGCTCCGAGCACCAACCGATTTCCCCCTCAGATCAAGTACATCATCGGAAACGAGGGGTGCGAGCGCTTCAGCTTTTACGGGATGAAGAACATCTTAACGTTCTTCATGATCAACACCATGTTGATCCACGAACACGTGGCCAAGGCCAATTACCACCTGTGGCGCGGCGTCCACCTCACGGCGCTCGGCCGGCATGGCGATCACGGGCAACCTGATCACCGCCGCCGTCGCGGCGCTCAACGTCTTCACGGGCGCGCTCCAATACCTCTTCTTCGCGGCGCTCATCCTGATCGCGGCCGTCGTCTTCGGCCTCCTCGCCCGGCGCTACGTGGTGGTCGACTACTTCCAGCGGAGGCCCGCGGGCGCGCCCGTCCCTGCGTCCTGACGCGCCGCGCCGGCTCAGCCCTCGCCGCGCGGCTCCTCGTCCTCGGGCTCGCTCGCGAGCGCGGGCGGGATGCGGACCCGCACCGTGCGGATCTGCCGGGGGCTCGCGTCGACGATGTGGAGCTCCGCCCCGTCCGGGGTCGTCACGACGTCGCCGGGCGCCGGGATGCGCCGGGCGAGCCCCAGGCAGAGCCCCGCGACCGTCGACCAGCGGACGTCGTCCGGCAGCGCGATCGCGAGCTGCCGGCAGACCTCGTGGACCGGCATGTCGCCGGGCACGAGCGCCGACCCGTCCGGCTCGCGCCGGATCGTCTCTGCGTGGGGCGGGCGCGCCTCGTTCTCGGCGAAGATCTCGCCGACGAGCTCCTCGACGAGGTCCTCCATCGTGATGATGCCGATCATGCCGCCCTGCTCGTCCACGACCACGGCGAGCTGGAGCCGGCGCCGCTTCAGCTCGGCGAGGAGATCGACGGCCGGCATCGACCCGACCACGAAGTACGCCGGGCGCAGGATGCTCTCCAGCGAGAACTGGCCGTCGCCCCACAGGAGCGCGAGCACCTCGGGCATCGTGACGTAGCCGATCACGTTGTCGTTCGACCCCTCGTAGACCGGCATCCGCGTGTGGCCGTGCTCCAGCACCGCGCGCTGGACCTCCTGGGCGGCGGCGTCGCGCGGGAGGGCCACGACGCGGCCGCGGGGGAGCATCACCTGGAGCGCGGTGAGCCAGGCGAAATCGATGGCGCGGGACGCGATCTCGCCGGCGCGCTTGTCGACCGAGCCCGCCTCGGCGGCCTCGTCGACGATCTGCTGGATCTCCTCGGGGGAGAGGCGCGCCTCGACGAAGTTCGTGCGGTCGCCGAAGAGCCTCAGCACCAGGTTGGAGCTGGCGGTGAGCAGCCAGACGAGCGGGCGGGCGAGCGACGACAGCCCGCGGAGCGGCGGGCCGACGAGCATCGCGTACCGCTCGGAAGCGCGGAGCGCGAGCGACTTCGGGACGAGCTCGCCGAGGACGAGCGACAGGAAGGACACGAGCGCGACCACGGCGGCGAACGCCAGCTCGTCCGCCGCGTCCCCGATCCACGGCGCCGCGCGGAGCACCGGCGCGAGGTCCTTCGCGAGGGTCGACCCGCCGAAGGCGCTCGCGGTCGCGCCCACGACGGTGATGCCGATCTGCACGGTGGCGAGGAAGCGCTCCGGATTGCCCCGCAGGCGCTTCACCGCCCGCGCCCGGCGGCTCCCCGACTGGACGAGCTGGTCGAGCCGTGTCTTGCGGACCGTGACGACCGCGATCTCGGCGCCCGAGAAGACGCCGTTCACGAGCACCAGGGCCAGGATGATGAGGATTTCCGAGAGAATGGCGGCTCCCTCCGCGGCTTTCCCGGGTGCAGGCATAGCGTGTCGCTCGCCCGCACGGCAGTGGCGCCGGGCCCGCGGCGCACGAAACCCCGGCGGCCGTGGCTGCAGCGTGCCGCGGGTCGTGAATTGCGTTTATGATGAAATTTTCTGAGGGATCCGCCACACACGGTGGCCGCGGCGCGGTCACGCACGGCCGCCGTCACGCACGGCCGCAGGCGCCGCGCGGAGGGCTCACGCCGCCTTGCTGGCTCGCCGGTCCCGCACCGCCTGTGCGAGCAGCTCGAGCACCGGAACGGTGTCGTTCCAGCCGAGGCAGGCGTCGGTGATGCTCTGGCCGTAGATGGGCAGCTTGCCCGGCGCGAGATCCTGCCGGCCTCCCACGAGGTGGCTCTCGATCATCACGCCGAGGATGTCCCGCGAGCCGGAGCGCAGCTGGTCGGCCAGGCTCTCGGCCACCGTCCTCTGCCGCGCCGGATCCTTCTGGCTGTTGCCGTGGCTGCAGTCGACCATCAGCCGGCGCGGCAGGCCCGCCTTGGTCAGGCGGTCGGCCGCCTCGCGGACGTGCTCGGCCGCGTAGTTGGGGCCGCGCTGCGAGCCGCGCAGGATCACGTGACACGACGCGTTGCCGCGCGTCGCCACGATCGCCGAGATCCCCTGCTTCGTCACGGAGAGGAAATGGTGCGCCTCGCGCGCGGCCCGCACCGCGTCGACCGCGATCTGGACGTCGCCCTCGGTGCTGTTCTTGAAGCCCACGGGGCACGAGAGCCCGGAGGCGAGCTCGCGGTGGATCTGGCTCTCGGTCGTGCGCGCGCCGATCGCGCCCCAGGAGATGAAATCGGCGATGAACTGCGGCGAGATCGTGTCCAGGAACTCGCTCCCGCTCGCGAGCCCGAGCTCGGCGATGTCGCGGAGCAGCCCGCGGGCGACGCGGAGCCCCTTGTTGATCGAGAAGCTCCCGTCGAGGTCGGGATCGTTGATCAACCCCTTCCAGCCGACCGTGGTGCGCGGCTTCTCGAAGTACACGCGCATGATCACGAGCAGATCGTCGCTCAGCCGGTCGCGCGCCTCCCGGAGCCGCGCGGCGTACTCCAGGGCGGCCTTGGGGTCGTGGATGGAGCAGGGGCCCACCACCACGATGATCCGGTCGTCGTCGCCCGAGATCACGCGCTCGGCGGCCTTGCGCGTGAAGGCCACGGTCTCGGAGGCCGCGGGGCTGACGGGGATCTCTTCGATAAGGATCGCCGGGGGGATCAAGGGCCTGAGCCCTGCAATACGAAGGTCGTCGGTCGAGTAGTACATCGTTGAGGCTCCAGCATAGCGGACGACATACGCCCCGACTACCCGCGCGTGGCCCGGAGGCACTTTCTGGTCGTTGTACGGCGCCCCGTACTCCCTTACGGCTTGCGGTCGGCCTGAAGATCTGTCTCGCCATGCTATGCGCGCGCTGGCGAGTGCGCCCGGTCCCCGCCCGGCCGCCGCAGGAACGGCGCGCCCTTCGGCTGCGCACGGCAGGGCGCCGCAGGCCGGTTCGCGCCCGCCGTGGTCGAGCGGACGGGTCGCTCTGCCAGCGCCGTCCGGCGTGGCGTGTTCGCCGATCGTGCGCCTTTCGCCGGGTGCGCCGCCGCCTCGGCGACGTTGCTCGCCGTCGGTCGCGGCGGTCGTTGATGCCTGCGCTCCGCGCGGGGCTCCTCGATCAGCGCACGCAGGGACGCGAGCGCGCGCGTGCGCCACTTGTACGCCGTCGACAGCGGGATCCCGTGTTGTTCGGCGACCGTCGCCATCGGCACGCCTTCGATGTCGTGCTGGATGAGGATCTGCTGCTCCTCGGCCTGCAGCGACCTGAGCCGCGAGAGGATGAGGGAGCGCGTCTGCTCTGCGTCGATCTGCTCCTCGGCGTTCGGGCGCTCGTCGGCGACGCGGCGCGGGGCGTGGCCGGAGGACAGCTCCTCGCGCCGGTGGTGCGCGCGGTCGCGGTAGTGGGCGGCCACGTGGACCGTGATCCTGTTGAGCCACCGCTCCGGTCGCGCGCGGAGCGGGTCGTAGGAAGGGAAGCTCTGGTATCCGGCGAGGAACACATCCTGGAGGATGTCTCGCCGATCGCGGCGTGGGACCCCGAGCCGCCTAAGCCAATTCCATACGGAATCGTAGGTCTTCCCCCGAAAGAGCCGGACGAAGGCCCGCTGTCTATCCAGCGGCATCGACGGTGCGAGAGTGCGATGCGGTTGTCCCATGCTCGCTTAATTAGGAGGAGCAGATCTCCCATCTCAAAAAAAAGCCATCGGCTCTGAAGAATGATCTTCTGTGCGCGCGCGATCCCCCGCCTCTCATCCTCAATCGCCAAGGACGGGAACGCAGCGCTCGGCGGCGGTTGGGATGGATCGTCTCCTGTGCAGGAGAGCAGCACTGAGGTCGTGGGGAGCTGAACGGGGGAATCGCTCTCGACCGGCTCTCGGCTGCGCGTGCTACGGCGGCTCAGAGAGACGAGAGGTCGAGAGGAGCCAGGGCTCGACTCTTGGTGTCCTCGGCGGTTCGAATCCTCGCCATCCGAGCAGTGCTCTACAGGAGCGGGCGGGGCCCGGCGGCAGCCGTCCTCGAGCGCAGCGCGCGAAGCGCCGCGTTCCTCTCGGCGGTGAGGCGGCCAGCAGGGAACCTCGTTCGGTGCTCGATCAGGAGGCTCTTTGCCTCCGCATAATGGCCGCGCGACAACGCGGTGATCGCCCCGTCGATGAGGGTGCGCTCCGCGGCGATCTCCTGATCGTTCGACGCCCCAGACGGTCCTGCGGGAGGCAAGGTCGATCTGCCGGCCGGACGGGGCGCGGACTTCCGGGCGAGCGGCGCCGCGCTGGTCGCTCGCGAGCTCCCGGCGCCCGCGATCTCGCCGCCCGGCAGGGCTCCCGCCGCTGCAGCTGCGCCGGGCACCGTCGGCAGCGCGGCCGGGGACGGCGTCGGCAGCGCGGCCGGGGATAGCGGCGGCAGCGCGGCCGGGGACGGCGGCAACGCTTCCGGGGGCGCCGGCGTCCGGATGGCCGCCATGGCGAGCCCGCTCGCGGCGCGCTGTCCGGCGGCGGTCGGGGTCGAGGCGGCGCGCAGCGCGCTCAGCGTGAGCGCGATGACGGCGGCGGCGCTCGCCAGCGGGACTGCGATGCTCGCCGCGAGATGGAGCCAGCCTGCCCGCGTCGGCGTGCCGCCCTCGATCGGGAGCCTCCACGGAGAGAACACCCCGCGGGCGCGGCGGCACAGCCGCGCGAGCAACGTCGGCGCGCCCTCGCGTCCCGTGCGCGCCTCCTGGACGAGCGCGCCGGCGCTGAAGGGGATGAACGCGAGCCCGCGGCCGCGCTGCCGCGCCTGCCAGCGACGCATGGCCGCCTCGATGTCCACCCAGGCGAGCCGGTGCCGGCTCCACGCGGTGCTCAGGGGAATCGAGAGCTGCTGGGCGATCTCGGCCATGTCGATCTCCTCGAGCTCATGGGCGACGAACACGCAGCGGCGCTCCATGGGCAGCTCCTGGAGCAGCTTGTGGAGCACGCAGCGCCGGTCTCTCGCGATGGCGTGCTGCTCGGAGTCGGGGGTGACGTCGGGCAGCGCCGCGAGATCGTCGAACGGCCGGAGGCGCTCGTGGCGGCGGTGGGCCCGTCGGAAATGATTCGACGCCTGGTGGGTCGCGATGCCCATGAGCCACGACCGCACGGTGCCCCTGCTGGGATCGAACCGCGGCAGCGCCCGGTAGGCGCCGGCGAGGACCTCCTGGGCGACGTCCTCGATGTCCTGCGCGCGAACCCCGAGGCGGGCGAGGTAGCGGGCGATGAACGAGAAGTGCTCGTCGGCGATCTCCGCCATGCGGGCGTGGGAAGGTTCTGCGGACGTGTTTTTGCGTGACTGTGACCCCATCTCTGTTCCCCCCTCGAGCGTGGCGACGGCGTGGTCGCGAAGCTGGTCAATGCGCTGCCTCGGCACCCCGAGGGAGGGCAGCGCGCCGCGCGGGCGCCTCGCTCCGCGGATCGAGATTGACGTCCAGACGGAGCCCCACGAGCCCGCCGTAGGCGGGCGGGGTCCAGAGCACACCTTCCTGGCTCTCGACCCGGAGCTCCGAGAGGCGGAGCACGATGTCGCCATAGAACTGGATGGCGAGCCGATCGGAGATCGGCATCTCGATGCCGGCGCGCGGCCCCGTGGCGAGCCAGAGCGCCGACGTGTCGATGATCCTGGCGTCGGTGCTGGAGGTGGTCACGACGCCGACCGACACGACGGCACAAGCGAAGAGGTGACGCTGCCGCGAACACGGCATCACGTTCGCCGCCGCGAGCCAGGTCGAGATGCTCGTCGTCTCATCGAGCGGAATCGTGACGGGCAATTGAACTTGGCCTTCTATGCCGAGGGAGAAGGATGGATAGCGGAGCGCGACGTGGAGCGCCGTCCCGGCGGTCGTCTCCTGCAGGGTTCCGAACACAGCGGCCCCCGCGAGGCCGACGCTGACGTCGGGCCACCCGCGCCGCGCGGGCGTGGCGGCAGCGGCGTCGGCTGGGGGCGGGGCAGGGGAGGGCGGCGGCGGTGGCGGGGCGGGCGGCACGTAGAGGCTCGGATCGAGCGCGACCCGGAGCGAGAGCGCCATGTTCATGACGAGCTCTCGGCAATCGTCATGGTAGACGACCAGGTGGCGCGACCACGCGATGGATCCATCCGCGTCGTAGAGATCCATGGTGGCGTGTATCTCCCTCCCTGGTCCGCGGAAAACAAGGGCTTTGGCCTGCGCGGCCGCCCCGGGCTCCACAGGGTCATAGCCGAGCTGCCTGGCCATCTCCTCGCGCAGGAGCCCCTCGCCCGGGCAGCGCTCGGCCCCTGGCGCGCGCCGGTACTCGAGCTGCACCGCGGCGCGGGGCGGCGCGGCCCCGGCGCGCCAGGGCCACAGCAGGGCCGCGGCCGCAGCGACGAGCGACCACGGCGCCCGGATCCTCGGTCGGTCCCGTGTTGCCGCGTCAGCCCCGGTGTCTCTTGCTGATGCTGCTGACATGGTGCTCATCGCGGCGTGGTGACCGCTTGTTCAGGCCAGGTGGTGTCGGCCGCATTCCCATCCAGGGAGCGGCCAGGGTGCCTCCCTCAGAAGGCATCCACGGGGAGCACGAGCCCCACGCCGACCACACCGGAGAGCGGAGGGACCCGCCATACCTCTCTGTTGTTCACCCAGAGGGACGGGCGGCTGTGGTTCGTGTGCAGCTCGGCGAACCCGCGCAGCGACAGCTGCTCGGAGAAGCGCCAGTCGCCCCCGACCCGCAGGCCGACCGAGCTGACCCAAGGCTGGCGCGCTTGAATGCTGACGCCGGGGTCGCTCGTGATCCGCAGCTCGCCGGCGTCGAAGACGGCGCACACCGACAGGACCCCGCGATGACCGCAGATGTCGAGCGTCGGCATCGCCAGGCTCGCATGGACCAGGACGCCGTCCGCAAAGGTATCTGCCAGGGAGGTGAACATCCGCGCCTCGACGCCGATCGACAGGCTGGGCCAGCGGAACGCCGTGGCGAAAGAGGCCCCTCCGCCGAGCGCGGGCATGAGGCCCATTGCGAGCAGCGGTGACGCGGAGATCTCGCCGCGGAACATGTGGTCGTCCTCCTGAGTCTCCCGTCCCGATTCAGACCGAGGCGTATCCGCGTGCGCCGGGGTCGTCGCCATCGAGACAACGAACACGGCGGCACAACCGGCGCGTCGCATCGGCGTCCCGGCTAGGGCGGGATCGGTGCGGTACGGAGCGGAGTGGACACCTCGACCCGATGCACGCCGCTGCTTCCCGTCCGGCCGCAACACCCCGCCATGTGGCCCCCCTCTTCAACGTCTCCAGCGCCCGTAGGACAGTGCACCTCTGCCGCGTGACGGAGGCCGGCTCGACGTCGCCGCTCCCACGTCGTGATCCTGTAGATACTGACTTTGGAGCGCACGTAAAGGCTTTTGTGTGCGCTCTCGAGCGCGCAGGTCGCATTGCATTTTGGCTCGTCCGTTTCTCCGTTTCGAGAGGTTTTTCGTCATGCTCGCGGATCCCTGATTTTGGCGCCTTTTGCCTGACATCGCAGGTTCTGGTCAGCCCTTACCGTGGTTCAGGAAAAGCCCGAATCGTGCGGCTCGGGCGGCGCTGCGCGGCCCTTCGCGGCGCATGATCGTCACCCGTTCTCGCCTGGACGTGTTTGGCAGCAAAACGTGCTCGGACCGGTGAGGACGATCTCGCCTCGCAGCTCGCCGCCTCTCGGCTCGCAGCTTCCGGGCCGGTCGACCTGCCAGATGGCCCTCATGCTCTTGGGCGTCTCCCCGGGTGTGGCGGCGACGCAGCCCGGGGCATCGCTCGAAGCGGTGCCGGCGGTGAGCTGCTCGTCACACGCGCCGTCCCGGAAGGAAACGAGCATCAGGGAGCACTCGCTGCCTGTCGGAGGACCGCACTCACACGACGTGCAGTGGCGCTCGTCCCTCATGCCGTCGTAGAGGACGACGTCCTCCGGGTAATCTTCCGGGCAGGTCACCTCGCCCTCGCCGAGGTACATGATGCACTGAGCGAAGCCGTGTTCCTGATCGGGCGGCACGCACGTCTTCGACGGAGAGGGGCACGTGCGTTCCTGGAGGCTGCCTCCGCAAGCCACGCCGGAGCGATACCACCGCAAGGTGAACTGCGGCACCGGGGGGGGCTCGACGCTGGCCTCGCAAGGCGTCACTCGGGTCGCGCCGAGGACGAGCGATTGGTGATCGTTCACGAGGGCGCTGCTGGGCACCACGCAGGTGCCGTTCAGGATGTCCCGGGGCTCATGCACCGAGACCGCCGGGCCACCGCACTTCAGCGAAGCGGCCGTCCGGAGATCGTCGGGCAAGGCGCAGGCCGGCTCGCCGCACCGACATGGGCTGCACGCGAAGGGGAAGTCAGCGGTCTCGTACCCCCTGTACACGGTGGTCTGGGCGCCGTGGGGGCACTGCGGCTCGTCCACCGTCCTGCCGACCCAGAGCAGCGCAGGGCCATAGAAGCCCTCTGGAGCCGGCTCGACACACTGGTCACCGCTGCACGTGCCGCATGCCGAGATGCACGCGTCGCGGTCGGGCTGGTTTCTACACACCTTCGCGCATGTCCGACATTCCGCTATGCAATCCCAACGGTCGGTCCCGTAGGGCTCGCTTTTACATTGATCCACGCACGTCCCGCATTCCGCTAGACACGCGTCCTGGTTGGGCACGTTCTCACACTCGGTGTCGCATGTTTCGATAGTCTGTCTGGTGTAGAAGCAGCCTGGGAGGCACGCGGTGAACAGCAGCGCAATCGCGAGAAAGGTATTCTTCATAGACCACCTGTCGGGAAGAGCTCGCAGCCCGCTTTACTACAGAGCCGACCGTTTCAAGCGAAGATGGGCCGGGGCACGCCAGGAATGACCTCTCTGGACGCATTGCGATCAGCGCCGGCGAATTCCAAGAGAACGTCAACAGTGGCGATTTTTGTCAGCGCAGCCTGGGCTTGAGCGCAGCGACGCACCTCGTGAAACGAAGACACGCTGAGCCACGTAAGCGCCCGGTGTCGGAGTGCACCCTCGACCCAACCCCTGCGTGACCGAGCGCGCTCCTGCGCGACCCTGCGCGACCGAGCGCTGGCCGCGGCGCTCAGGCGCGAGCCAGGGTGACCGAGCGCACCGCGTCGGAGGGGGTCGGTTGGGCTCGGATGCGCCCGCGCCCGATCGCACGAAGGCGAAGGCGAGCCGAGTGTCCCCAGGCCCTCTGGGCTCAGACGCTTGAATCACGCGTCGAGAGCGTCGAAAGCGCTCGCGGGGCGTGCGCTTGCTGCGTTAGGCTCCGATCCTGATGAGTGGGGATCCACCCGATACCGAGCGTGGGCTGCATCAGGCCGGGCTCCGTCCTCAGGAAGAGACGGGCTCACGGGGGGCGGCGAGCGGCGCGCCGGTCCCCTCGGCCACCATCTCGCTCTCCTCCGGGCGGCGCTACGAGATGGAGGTGACGCTGGGGGGCGATCGGCTCGTCGTCCGCGGAAGGACCGGTGAGATCATCCTGCAGATGGAGATCACCGACGCCGGCCCGGTGCTGTCGTTCGCGGCGCCCGACGGCGAGCGCGCCGGCTCACGGCGAGGCGGCCAGGGGAGCGGCTCCTCCGCGCCGCCGCGGCGCGCGGCCTCGCCGCCGCAGTCCGTGATCGTCCCCATGTCGAGCGGGAAACGCCTCCCCTCGGAGGGCGAGGCCGACGAGGCCGTCGAGGTGCCGCGGGCCCTGCCGCTGCCCTCGATCAAGGTCCCGCCCGAGGCCGATCTGCTGGAGCTCGATGGCGGCAACGCGCGGTCGGGGGTCACCCTCCGGCGATCGCCCGGCGAGCTCGACGAGAGCGCCGCCGGGCCGGCCGCGCCGGCGCCGGCGAGCGTCGCGGCCCCTGCGCCCGCGTCGCCGAGCGACCTTCCGGGCACGCGGAGCGCGCTCCCCTCGCTCAGCCTTCAGCAGTACG
This sequence comes from Sorangium aterium, assembly GCF_028368935.1. Classification (NCBI taxonomy): domain Bacteria; kingdom Pseudomonadati; phylum Myxococcota; order Polyangiales; family Polyangiaceae; genus Sorangium; species Sorangium atrum. Next base: position 609,481 of record NZ_JAQNDK010000006.1, read on the forward strand.
CGGTCCTCTGCGCCGAGTCGTCGCTCGGAGCGGCCTCGTCGTTCGACCAGGCGCTCCTGCGCCACGGCATCGCCGACCGCGACCTGTGGAAGGCCGTCGATCGCAGCTGGCAGGATCGGCTCGAGCGAGAGCCGATCCTCACGTTGCGCTGGATGGAGCTCACGACGCGCTACCGCGAGCACCTGACGCGCCGGTAGAGCTCGCGGCGCCACGCCGCGCGGATACCTGCTACAGCAGCGCCCTGCTCGTGCCGGGCAAGCTCCTGGAATCTGGAAGACGCGACAGCGGAAAAAGACGCCCGAACCTCTTTCCGTCATCTTCGTCTTTCTGTGAACATCCCAAGAAGTGGCGCTGGTCCCGGGAGAGCGCGCGAGCTACCGCGGCCGGTCGTCGGTGTCTGGAGTCTCAGTGCAGGGTCTTCTCGAAGCCATCAGAAAAGCCTGTCTTCCGGGCCTCTGGTCCCAGGGCGTCAAGCTCGCCCGTGAGGGCGCTGCCTTCGGACGCGAGGATCGCGGCGATACCATCGTGGTCCGCATCAAGGCGGCCGGGCAGCCCGTCGCACCCACCGTCACCCTCTACCCAGCGGACGCCGAGTGGACGTGCGACTGCGGTGGAAAAATCGATCCCTGCGCGCACGCTGTCGCGGCGACGCTGTCGCTCTCGCAACCGGTCGCGCAGGGCCAGCCATCGGCGCAGGACGAGCCGGCGGCGCAGGGCCAGCCGGCGGCGCAGGGGCAGCCATCGGCGCAGGGCCAGCCGAGGGCGCAGGGACAGCCGGCCGCGCAAGGCGGCGCGATCGCCGCGGCGCCGCCGCCGGCGCGGCTGCGGTACCGGCTCCGGCGCAAGGGGCTCGTGCTCGCGCTCGAGCGGATGATCGTGCACGCGAGCGGCGCCGAGGAGCCGCTCCGGATCTCGCTCGCCAGCCTCGTTGGCCGCGCCGTGAGGGCTCCAGCGAGCCCGGAGCGGCCGGGGCCGAGGCTGCCCGAGCTCTACCCGACGCACGAGGACCTGGCGATCGACCGGCTCGTGGGCACGAAGCAGCACGGCTATTTCCCCTCGGATCGCCAGCCCGAGCTCTTCGCGGCGCTGGCGGGCGTCGCGGACGTGGAGCTCGACGGCGCGCCCGTGCGCATCTCCAGCGAGGCGATCGGCCCCCGCGCGACGGTGCGCGATCACGACGACGGCGCGGCGCTCGTCGTGGAGCGGGACCCGCGCGTCGACGAGGTGATCGCGTCGGGTGTCGTGCGGTGCGGCGGCACGCTGCACCTGCTCCGGGAGACGGACCTCACGGGGCCGAAGCTCGAGCGGCTGCCGCTCCGGCGGGTGTTCTCGCGGGGGGACCTCGGCAAGCTGGTGACCGGCGTCCTGCCGGAGCTGACCAAGCGCGTCCCGGTCACCGTCCAGAGCCAGCGCCTGCCCCGCGCGGGCGGCGCGTCCCGGCCGCGGATCCTCCTGGAGCTCAGCCAGAAGGAGCACACGCTCTCCGTCGTGCCCAGCCTCGTGTACGGCGATCCGCCGGAGGCGCGCATCGAGAACGGCCGGCTCGTGCACCTGTCCGGCGCCGTGCCCGTCCGCGACGAGGCCGCGGAGCGCATGCTGCTCGTCCGGTTGCGCGACGAGCTCCACCTCATCCCGGGCCGTCGGGTCGACTTCGACGGCGTCGAGGCGATCCGCTTCGCCTCGCGCCTCGAGTCGTGGGACGCCCGCGCCTTCGCGGACGCGCGCGGCGAGATCTTCGGCAAGGCCGCGCTCGTGCCGCGCTTCGTCATCCACGACCGGGCCTTCGACGTCGAGTTCGAGCTCTCGTCGGGGCAGGACGATGACGAGCGCGACGGCGCCGGCGCGCCCACGAAGCGCGCGGACGCGACCGCCGTGATCCGGGCGTGGCAGGACGGCCTGCCGCTCGTGCCGCTCCTCGACGGCGGGTGGGCGCCGCTGCCCTCCGCGTGGCTCGAGAAGTACGGCGCGCGCGTCGCCGATCTGCTCGCGGCGCGGCGCGAAGACAAGGAGGTGCCGCCCGCGGCGCTCCCGGCGCTGGCCGCGCTGTGCGACGAGATCGAGTACCCGCGCCCGTCGGGCTTCGACAGGCTCATGCCGCTGCTCGACGGCTTCGCGTCGCTCCCGGAGGCGCCGCTGCCCGCCGACCTGACCGCGACGCTGCGCCCGTACCAGCGCCGCGGCGTCGACTGGCTGTCGTTCCTGCGCGACGCCGGCCTCGGCGCGGTGCTCGCCGACGACATGGGGCTCGGCAAGACGCTGCAGACGCTCTGCGCGCTGCGCGGCCGGACGCTCGTCGTCTGCCCGCGCAGCGTCGTCCACAACTGGGCCGACGAGATCCGGCGCTTCCGCCCGGGCCTCCGGTTCGCTGTCTACCACGGCACGCGGCGCACGATCGATCCTGCGGCCGACATCACGCTGACGACGTACGCCGTGCTCCGCAACGACGCCGAGCTGCTCGCGGCGCAGGCCTGGGAGGCGGTGGTGCTCGACGAGGCGCAGGCGATCAAGAACCCCGACAGTCAGGCGGCGCGCGCGGCGTTCGCGCTCCGCGCCGAGCTGCGCGTGGCGCTCAGCGGCACGCCGGTCGAGAACCGGCTCGAGGAGCTCTGGAGCCTGCTCCACTTCACGAACCGCGGCCTTCTCGGCGGGCGGAGCGCCTTCCAGGAGCGCTACGGCCGGCCGATCGCCGAGGGCGTGCAGGGCGCCGCGGCCGAGCTGCGGCAGAAGATCCGCCCCTTCGTGCTGCGGCGGCTGAAGGGCGAGGTGGCGCCGGAGCTGCCGCCGCGCTCGGAGATGGTGCTCTACTGCGAGCTCGAGGAGGCCGAGCGCGAGCTCTACGATGCGGTGCGCGCGGCCACCCGCAAGGACGTGGTGGAGAAGCTCGCGGAGGGGGCGAGCGTCATGGCGGCGCTGGAGGCGCTGCTCCGCCTGCGCCAGGCGGCCTGCCATCCGGCGCTGATCCCGGGCTCGAGCGCCGGCGGCGCGGCGCAGGCGGCGCGGACCGCGCCCTCCTCCAAGGTGACGCGGCTGATCGAGGCGCTCGAGGAGTGCGTCGCCGACGGCCACAAGGCGCTCGTGTTCTCGCAGTGGACCTCGCTGCTCGACCTCGTCGAGCCGCACCTCGTCGCGGCGGGGATCCCGTGGAGCCGCCTCGACGGCGGGACGCGCGATCGCGCCGGGGTGGTCACGGCGTTCCAGTCCGCGGGCGGCCCCCCGGTGATGCTCATCTCGCTGAAGGCGGGCGGCACCGGCCTGAACCTGACCGCGGCGGATCACGTCTTCCTGCTCGATCCCTGGTGGAACCCGGCGGTCGAAGATCAGGCGGCCGATCGGGCCCACCGTATCGGGCAGCACCGGCCGGTGATGGTCCACCGGCTCGTCGCGAAGGACACGGTGGAGGAGGGGATCCTCGCGCTGCAGGAGCGGAAGCGCGCCATCGCGGGCGCCGCGCTGGGCGAGGCGGACAGGGCGGCCTCGCTGACGCGGGACGATCTGCTCGCGCTGCTGGGGTAGCGCACATCGATCGCGGTCGGCGCCTGGCGCTCCCCATGGTGTCGCCGCTCGCGGGCCGGGCGTATCGCCCCGGCCTCTGGCGGTGCACGCGTTGCGCGCCTTGAGCCGCCATGGGATGAGCGGGTGTGATGCGAACATTCATCCTCCCCCTCGCCGCGCTGCTGGCGCCGCTCGCTGCGTGCACCGTCAACGGTCCGCGTGAGCCGGCGCCGGAGCCGTCGTCTCCCGTGGGGCCCTCCGCGCTGTCTTCCACCGCTTCCACCGCTTCCACCGCGGCGCCGGTCACGCCCGCGCCGCACGCCTCGGCCACGGTCACCGCCGCGACGACGCAAGCGCCGGCCACGACAGCGCGGACCTCGACCACCGCGTCCAGCGAAGAAGCCCTGTTCGGCACGTGGAGCTCCGCCGCGTGCGGTCCGCGGAAGTACGAGCGCCTGCTCTCCTTCGCGAGGGACGGCAGCTTCGCCGCCGAGGATCGCGTCTCCCCCTGCCCGCCGAAGGTGGCGTGCATCTGGTCGGGCATCGTCCATCGCAAAGGGGCGTTCAAGCGCTCCGACAGGACCCTCCTGCTCTCGGTCTCCGAAGCTTCGCAGGGGCCGGGCGCTCACCCTTTCCCGACCACGCTCACCATCGATCCTTCGACGGGCGCCCTCGCCGAGACCGGAGAAGGCGGCGCTCCCTGCCCCTACGAGCCCGCCGCCAAGTAGCGCCCTCAGCGCGCGAGCGCACCGCTCTCAGCAACCGCACGCCTTCTGGACCGCTCCAAGGAGGGCTTCGTAGCGGATCGGCTTCCTGAGCAACGGCGTTCCGGGTGGCGGGGACGTGATCGATGCGGCTGACAGGACGACGACCGGGATGCCAGCGAACCGCGCGTCGCGCCGCATCCGGTCGATCAACTCCACACCGTCCATGACGGGCATCAAGAGGTCGACGAGCATCATGTTCGGCCGCTCGCCGCGCTCGAGCAGCGCGAGCGCCTCCGCTCCATTTCCGGCCGTCACGACGCTGTAAGCACCGTCTTCCTCGAGCGCGTCGCGGAGAGAGAGCTGAATATCCTCGTTGTCCTCCACCAACAGGATGTGCTTCATCATGTCAGCTTAAGGGGATTTCGTCTCGGCGTCATCGATGTTTCCACGTCGTCGAGGCAACTCCACAGTAAAGGTCGAGCCGACGTCAGGTTCGCTCGCGACGGACACCGTCCCTCCCATCGCCCCGACGACCTGCCGCACGATCCACAGCCCGAGGCCGAGCCCGCCGTAGTGCCGCTCCGAGACCGCGCGCTCGAACTGGTTGAAGATGATGGCCTGCTGGTCGGGCGCGATGCCGATGCCCTGGTCCGTGATCGTGAGCCAGGCGCGTGAATCATTCGCCCATACGGTGATCGTGATCGGACGCCCACGACCGTACTTGAGGGCATTCGTGAGGAGGTTGTTCACTACCTGGTCGAGCCGCCTGCGATCCCAGCCGCCCGTGGCGTCGGCGGCGAGCTGGAGGGACATCGAGTTCCTGGTGAGGTCGTATTTGTGCTGCTCGACCACCTCGCACACGACCTCCGCGAGGTCGACCTCCTGTATCTGAAGCTCGATCCGTCCAGCGGCGATGCGCGAGACGTCGAGCAGGTCGGAGACGAGCCGCTCCAGGCGATCGATCTGCCGCTCCACGACCGATAGCTTGATGACCAGGCGCTCGGGCGTGAGGCGGTCTGCGCGCGCGGCGCGCGCCGCGCGCAGCACGCTCTCCACCTCGGCGCGCAGCGGCGTGATCGGCGTCTTGAGCTCATGGGCCGCGACGGCGAGGAAGATCTCTCGCGCCCTCACGGCCTCTCGCGCCTGCTGGAGCATCACCTCGCGCTCCTCGGCCGCGAGCTTCTGCTCCTCGTAGAGCGCCGAGAGCTGGCGATTCAGCTCCTCCCTGCGGAGCTCGTGCTCGCGTGTGACGCGCGCGGCTGCCGCCAGCGCCGCCGCCCTGGGGAGCAGCGGAAAGAGCAGGATGGCGGTGCCGACGGAGGCGATCGCCGTGATGGCCCGGATGGCCCCATCCAGCCAGTACAACGGCTGCCAGATGACCCACACATCCATGAAGTGCGTGAATCCACCGGCAACGATGAAGGTGCCAAACGCGAGGTACACCCACCGGAAGGGGATGTCCCGGATACGCCGGACCAGATGGGCGAGGGTCAGGGAGATCGAGAGGTAGGCGAAGCCGATCGCCAGGTTGGTGATGACCTGCAGCCAGACCATGCCCGGCTGCCAGAAGTAGCAATGGCCATGGGGCATGAATTCCGTCGCGAACAGACTGTGTGGCGACTCGAGCATAAGATCCTCTGCTGGAGTTTCCGAGGGCTCAGGACGATGTACGAACGTAGTGTACAATCCTCAGCTGGCGAACAGGACGCGACGCGCGGGGCTCGTCGGCGGCGCTCTGGGCGCGGGCGCTCTGGGCGAGGCCGAGGCGAGGCGAGGCGAGGCGCGCCGCGGCCAGCGGCGGTGCCGGCAGGACCCGAAGGGCCGCTGCGGTTCGCGCGCGGTCTCCCGCGTGCTATGCACGCACGCTTCGATGAGTCCCGACCGCGAAGCCGCCGGCGCAGGCCGGCCGTTCACTGCCGCCGATCTCGACGTTTGCCTCAAGGTGCTCGAGGCCTTGGCCCTCGATCGCGCGGAGCTCGCCTCCATCAGCGCCGAGGACCGCCGCCGGCTTCTCCTGGCCGCCGGCCGCGTCTCGCGCCCCGAGCGCGCCGAGCAGCGAGAGCTCGCCAGGGCGTTCCGCAAGCGCGACCGGCACGCGCAGAGGTCCGCCGACGCCGCCCTGCTCGATGCGGTCGGCATCCGCGTCGCCCGCCGAGAGCCGGTGTTCCGCACGCCGGACGCGCTCGCCCCGGTCGCGCCCCCGCTGTCATGGGCCGACCCCGCCGAGGAGCCCGCGCCGCCGCCCGGGCCCGCCGAGGAGCCCGAGCCGTCGCCCGAGCCCGGCGCGCCGGAGCTCGCGCGGCCGCGCAAGTGTTATGTCTGCAAGGCCGAGTTCCGCAGGGTCCACTTCTTCTACGACGCGATGTGTGCCGCCTGCGGCGACTTCAACTACGGCAAACGCAGCCAGACCGCTCCGCTCGACGGCCGCGTCGCGCTCGTGACGGGCGCCCGCGTCAAGATCGGTTATCAGGCGGCGATCCTGCTCCTCCGCGCCGGCGCGCGGGTGATCGTCACGACCCGCTTCCCGCACGACGCCGCTCGCCGCTTCTCGGCGGAGCGCGACTTCGACGCCTGGGGATCACGGGTCGCGATCTACGGCCTCGATCTCCGACACACCCCGAGCGTCGAGCTCTTCACGCGCCACCTCCTCCACACGCTCGACCGGCTCGATTTCATCATCAACAACGCCTGTCAGACCGTGCGGCGACCGCCGGGCTTCTACGGCCACCTCATCGAGGGCGAGACCGCGCCCGTCCACACCCTCCCGCAGGGCGCTCAGCCCCCGCTCCGCGAGTACGACGCGCTCCGCGCGTGCGGCACGCTCCCCCTCGTCGCCGGCGCCGACCCCACCGCGGGCCTGCGCGAGCCCGCCTTGCTCTCCCAGATCCCGGCGCCGGGCGACGAGCGCCTCGACGAGCTGCTCTTCCCCAAGGGGCGCTACGACGCCGATCTCCAGCAGGTCGATCTCCGGACGCTGAACAGCTGGCGGCTCACGCTCGCCGAGGTCCCGACCGTCGAGATGCTCGAGGTGCAGCTCGTCAACGCGGTCGCCCCCTTCGTCCTGAACTCCCGGCTGAAGCCGCTCATGATGCGACGGCCCACGTTCGACAGGCACATCGTCAACGTCTCGGCGATGGAGGGGCAGTTCTACCGCCGTTACAAGACGGACAGGCACCCTCACACCAACATGGCGAAAGCCGCGCTCAACATGATGACACGCACGTCCGCGCCCGATTATGCGAAGGACGGCATCTTCATGAACAGCGTCGATACCGGGTGGGTCACCGACGAGGACCCCGCGGCGCTCGCCGCCCGCAAGCTCGAGGAGCACGGCTTTCACCCGCCGCTCGATATCGTCGACGGCGCCGCTCGCATCTGCGACCCCATCTTCTCCGGGCTGCTCAGCGGCCAGCACGCGTACGGCCAGTTCTTCAAAGACTACATGCCGACCGACTGGTAGGCGCCGCCCGCGCCCGGCGCGCTGCTCCTTCGTGGGCTGTTGAGGCCGCTCGATCCTGCGGATCCTTTCTTGACAGCCGAGAGAGCCCGCTGATAAGCGATAACTTAACACTTACCACCAGGAGGGAGCGCTCCCAATGGAGATTCTGATCCACAACTCGCTGGCCCGCTTCCTCATCCAGGCGTTCCTGATCATCGCCTGCGCGCGGCTCGTGGGCATGGTGGCCCGCCGGATGGAGCAGCCGATGGTCGTCGCCGAGGTGACGGCGGGCATCCTGCTCGGCCCGTCGCTGTTCGGCTGGCTCTTTCCCGATGCGTCGGCGGTCCTGTTCGCCAAGGAGTCGCTGCCGCTCCTGAAGCTGGTGAGCGAGGTCGGCCTCATCGTCTTCATGTTCCTCATCGGGCTGGAGCTCGACCCGAAGCTCCTGCGCGGGCGCGGCCACGCCTCGGTCATCATCAGCCACACGAGCATCGTCGTGCCGTTCGCGCTGGGCGGGCTGCTCGCGCTCTACCTGTACCCGCGGCTCTCCGACAGCTCCGTCCCGTTCTCGTCGTTCACGCTGTTCATGGGCGTGGCGATGAGCATCACGGCGTTCCCGGTGCTCGCGCGCATCCTCACCGAGCGGCGCCTGCTGGGAACGAAGGTCGGCGCCCTCACCATCACGTGCGCCGCCGTCGACGACGTGACCGCCTGGTGCATCCTCGCGTTCGTCGTCTCGATCGCGCGTGCCACGGGCCTCGTGGGCGCCGTCTGGACCACCGTCTTCGCCGTCGCCTACATCGCCGGCATGCTGTTCCTTGTCCGCCCCTTCCTCGTCCGGCTCGGCGAGCGCGGCTCCAGCAAGGAAGGGCTCTCGCAGGACCTCGTCGCCGTCACGTTCCTCCTGCTCATCGTGTCGAGCTGGATGACCGAGATGATCGGCATCCACCCGCTGTTCGGGGCCTTCATGCTCGGCGCGATCATGCCGAAGGGCACCGGCTTCGCGAAGAGCCTCGCCGAGAAGCTCGAGGACTTCGCCGTGGTCTTCCTGCTCCCGCTGTTCTTCGCCTACAGCGGCCTGCGCACGCACATCGGGCTGCTCAACTCGGCCGACGGCTGGGTGATGTGCGGCCTCATCATCGTGATCGCCTGCCTCGGCAAGTTCGGCGGCAGCGCCGTGGCCGCCCGCTTCACCGGCCAGAGCTGGCGGGAGGCCAGCGCGCTCGGCATCCTGATGAACACCCGCGGCCTGATGGAGCTCATCGTCCTGAACCTCGGGCTCGATCTGGGCATCATCTCCCCCAAGCTGTTCACGATGATGGTGCTCATGGCGCTGGTCACCACCTTCATGACCACGCCGCTCCTGCGCTGGATCTACCCGCCGGAGGAGCTCGCGAAGGAGCTCGCCGACGTGCCGGAGCGCACGCCGCTCCCCGTCGCGGCGGACGTGTTCACCGTGCTCATGTGCGTCTCGTACGAGCGCTCCGGCCCCGGCATGGTGACGCTCGCGAGCGCGCTCGCGGGCAGCGGACCCGAGGCGAGGCGCCTCTACGCCCTGCGCCTCATCCCGCCGACCGATCGCGGCTCGTTCTACCTCGACCAAGGGCCCGAGCGGCAGGGGGCGGCCGCGCTGGCGCCGCTCCTGTCGCGGGCCAAGGAGCTGGGCGCCGAGGTCCGGCCGCTCTCCTTCGTCTCGCCCAAGCCGAGCCACGACATCTGCAACGTCGCCGACGTGAAGCAGGCCGACCTCGTGCTCGTCGGGTGGCACAAGCCGCTGCTCAGCCAGACGGTGCTCGGCGGCACCGTCTACGAGGTCATGCGCGGCGCCCACACCGACGTCGGCGTGCTCATCGATCGCGGGCTCGCCGCGGTCCGCAAGCTGCTCGTGCCGTTCCACGGCACGTTGCACGACAGGGCGGCGCTCTCGCTGGCCCGCCGGCTCGCGCAGCAGATCGGCGCCGACGTCACCATCCTCCACGTGGTCAAGCCGAAGCGCAGGTCCGACGACACGCTCGGCGCGCAGCAGGCGGTCGACGAGGTGTTCGAGGGCGAGGAGGGCGGCGCGCTGCAGAAGTCCAAGGTGGTGCTCAAGGTGGTCGAGCACGACTCCCCCGCGGACGCGGCCCTCGAGGAGGCGAAGCGCGGCTACGATCTCGTCCTCGTCGGCGTCGGGCCCGAGTGGGGCCTCGCGCAGCGCCGGTTCGGCATCCGCGCCGAGCACATCATCCAGGGGTGCCCGACCTCGCTGCTCGTCGTGCGCAGCCACGAGCCCGCCACCGCGCGCGCGCCGGCCCCGGCGCCCGCCCCGCAGATCCTCTCGACCGCCCTCGCGGTCGAGCCCGATCGATCCTGATCCCATGCCAGCGATGTCCGACGCTGACGGCGCCGCGCGCGCCCGCGCGGTCGCCGAGTTCGGGGCCGCGCTGCGGCTCCTCCGCGTCGAGGCGGGCCTGAGCCTGCGAGCGCTCGCGCACCGCATCGGCGTCTCCAGCGCCTACCTGAGCCGCGTCGAGCACGGGCACGACGCCATCCCCACGCCCGACCGGCTCACGGCGATCGCGGGCGCGCTCGAGCTCCCGCCGGCGGTGCTCCTCGAGCTCGGCCACCAGGTCGAGCCGCTCGTCTCGCGCTACCTCGAGCGCGTCCCGTCGGCGAAGGCGCTCTGCGCGGAGCTCGCGCGGCGCAACCTCAGCGGCCCGCAGCTCGCGCGCGTCAAGGCGTTCATCGACGCCGAGTTCCCGGCGAGCGCGGCCTTCGGGGGGGCGCCCGCGCGGCGGCTCAGCGGGCTGCTCACGCCCGAGCGCGTCGTGCTGCAGCTCTCGTGCGCGGACATCGAGGACGTCATCGACGTCGCGGCGTCCCGGCTCGCGCCCCCCGGCGGCGCGCTCGCGGCGAGCGCGCTCGCCCAGGAGATCCTGCGGCGCGAGCTCGAGTCGCCCACGGCGCTCGGCAACGGCGTCGCGGTCCCGCACGCGATCGTCCCCGGCGCGGGCCAGGCGGCCGTGCTCGCGACGCTGGCCCAGCCGCTCGCGGTGCCGACGCCGGGCGGCGCCCCGCTCCGGCTGTTCGTCGTCCTCGTCTGCGGCGAGGGGGGACGCGCGCACCTCGAGCTGCTCGCCCAGGCGGCCAGGCTCGCCAGCCTCGGCGCCGCCGACGCGCTGTGCGCCGCGCGCGACCCCGCGCAGCTCATCGACCAGCTCTCGCAGATCGAAGCGGGCTGCGGCTGACCGCGGCGGTCCCGCCGCGCGCGGCCGGAGGGGGCCGCCGTCACTCGACGCGGACGAGGCGCTGCACGACGGACGAGCCTCCGCGCGCGTCGCGCAGGACCGCGGTGATCGTGGCGACGCCCGGCTCGGCCGGCGGGATCCACTTCACGGCGTGATCGCCGATGTACCCCTCGTTCGCGTCGCTCACGAGCTTGATGCCCCCATCGAGATCGCCCAGATCGGCGAAGTAATCGACCCAGACGATCTCCTTCAGCGCCTGCTGCTGCGCGCTGGGATCGTCCTCGGCCACCTCGGGATCGACGATCGCGTCGAGCTCGTAGGCCGCGCACTCGACGAACGGATCCTCCGCGCTGCAGCCGGCCTCGCGCCGCGCCTCCGCGCTCACGCGGCAGCGCGGGACGGTGGGGATGTCGGCGAAGTCCTCTGGCATGGGCTCGCCGTCGAGCGTGAGCCCCTGCACCTCCGGGTTCGCGTTCGCGCGACCCCCCTGGAAGGCGTAGATCTGCGTGTAGCCGGGCACGAAGCTGTCCGGGCCGAGCCGGCGCCCGTCCTTGAAGCACGCGACGGGGAACGTCCCGGCGCGGCCGGTGCCCTGATCCTCCACGAGACCGAGCTCCCCGGTGCAAGCGACGAAGAAGACGTACGCGCTCCCGGAGGCCGGACCCCCCGTGGCGGGCGCCGTGCGGCCGGTGAGGATGTCGTCGCTGATCGTGATCGTGTACGTGTCCCCGAAGCCGGGGCGCACGCCGTTGAGGGCGGGCAGCGGGACCGTCGGGTCGCCTCGCTCCACCCACGCCTCGAGCTCCGAGGTGATGCCTTCGAGCTGCGCGTAGCAGCCGTAGTAGTCGTCCCCGATCGGGTTCTCGCACCCGCCGAACCAGTAGACCGAGACCGGGCGCGACCCGTCCTCGGGGCCGCCCAGCCCGTCCTGGTAGTGGATCCGGAAGGTGACCTGGTCTCCGGGGTTGGCGTACGGCTTGTCGGCGACCACCGCGAAGACGCGGAGCCCGCCCACGAGGCTCGGCGGATCGAAACCCGCGACGCACCCCGAGGCGATCGCCGGCGACGCGATCGCCGCGAGCGCGAGCGTCCCGAGCACCGCGCGCCGCCACCGGCGCCCGCGGCGCTCGGGACGCTCGCGCTTCGCCGCGCCGTTCATCGCCTGCGCCCCGCGCATCTCAGAACTCTCCTCGCATCCCGAAGCTCGGCAGGATGGGCAGCCCCGTGACGTACTGACGGGCTGTGTAGTTGTAATTGTACTGAATCGCCTCGCTGTTCGCGTTGTTGTAGACGTTCTGCACGTCGAGGTAGGCCGCGAGCCGCCAGGTCTTGAACTTCCACGTCTTGTCCAGGCGCAGATCGAGCTGGTGGAACGCCGGGAGCCGCTCGCTGTTCGGGCCGGAGAACGGGATGGGGGTATAGGTCCCGGTGGGCGCGTAGAAGAGCGCGTTGGTGCGGTACGGGTCGCAGCTCTGCTCGTTGACGTTGCACACGTTGGGCGTGACCAGGTTGCCGGAGACGAGGCGGAACCGGGCGCCGAACTCCCAGCCGTCGCCCAGGCGGTAGCTGCCGAGCACCGTCAGGATGTGGGTCTGATCGAACGAGACGAGCCGCTCCGGCTCGCCGGGCTCCGGCACCCGCGTGCTGCGGGACAGCGTGTACGCGGCCCAGCCGAAGAAGCGATCGTCGGGCTTGTACTTGAGCAGGAACTCGCCGCCGATGACCCTGCCCGATCCGACGTTCTGGTAGTCGAGCTGGATCGTCCCGGGCCGGTTCACGCCGACGACGAGCTCGTCGAGCTGCTTGTAGAACCCCTCGGCCGACGCCTCGATGTGCCGGGTCAGCTCCTGCTCGACGCCGGCCGCCCAGTGCAGCGCCCGGGTCGACTTCAGGCCGGGGTTGCCGAGCGGCGGGATCACCTCCTGGAACTGCGGCGGCTGGTGGAACACCCCGAGGCCGCCCTTCACCGTGGTCCGCGGGAACCCGGGGACGACGTCGAAGCGCCCGTTCACGCGCGGGCTCACGGTGACCTGCTGGTTCAGGTCCTGGTAGTCGACGCGCAGGCCCGGGACGATCTTCGCCCGGGGGGTCGGGGCGAGCTCGAGCTCGGCGTACGCCGCGGGGTAGAAGAACTCGCCGTCGCGCGAGACCTCCTGGAGGGTGCGCGTCGAGAACGGCTGGTTCGGCGGCTCGCCGGGGCGGTTCGGCCCGGGGGCGCGGAGGTTCACGGCGTAGAGGCCGGCGAAGACGTCGAGCCCCGCGTTGAACACCGTGCCCTTCGAGATGCGCCGCGCGTACTCGAGGCGGCCGGAGATCGTCTTGAGATCGAGCTGAAAGTAGATCGGCCCGATCCCGAAATCGGCGTCGTCGCGCGCGAGCGCGAGCACGCCGTCGAGCCGGTCCTTGTCGGTGAGCTCGTGATCGTAGCGGACCTGGAGCCGCTGAAACGCCGTGTGCAGCCCGACGTTGCCGGAGAGGGCCGGCTCGTTGGGCGCCGGGTCGCTGAGCAGCAGCTCGAGGGCGTCGTCGGAGCCGAAGAACGTGAGGCGGAGCCGCGCGGAGGGCGTGGGCTCGGTCTCCAGGAGGACCTGGTAGTCGTAATAGACCGGCGCCTGGGTGACGCCCGCGCCCGCGGCCTCGAGCACGGGGCCGAACGACTCGCCGATGTAGCTCCGCCGTCCTGCCACCATGAAGCGGGTGTTGTCGAGGAACGGCACGGGGCCCTCGAGCAGGACGCGCGCGTCGATGAGGTCCATCTGCGCCAGGCCGTGGAGCTTGCCGTCCTCGTTGGGCGAGCGGAGGGCGACGTCGACGATGCCGCCCTGCACACGCCCGTACTTCGCGCTGAAGTTGCCGGGGTAGAAGTCGATCCGATCCAGCATCTCGGTCGGCACGACCGAGGAGAGGCCGCCGAAGTGGTAGATGAGCGGCACCTGCGTGCCGTCGACGAAGGTCTGCGTGTCCTGCGGGCCGGAGCCGCGGACGATGAGCAGGCCCGCGATGGCGGGCGGGCGGGCGACGCCCGGCAGGTTCTGGAGCGAGCGCAGGGCGTCGCCGTTCGTCCCGGGGATGCGGTTGATCTCGCGCTGCTCGATCGTGCGCTTCGTGACCTCGCGCGGCGGCCGCTTGCCGCGGACCGTGACCTCGAGGCCGTCGCCTTGCGGCAGGAGCCGGTACTTCACCTCGAGCTGCTCCCCGGGGGCGAGCGCCTCCTCGACGGAGAGCGGCTCGAAGCCGGGCGCCGCGATGGTGACCTGGTAGCGCCCCGGCGGCAGATCGGCGAAGGCGAAGGCGCCGCCCTCGTCGGTCGTGAGCGCCGGCGGCGCGGCGGCCGTCGCTGTGCCCGAGCCTGCGCCCGCGCTGGCGACGCGCGCGACCGAGACGGTGGCGCCGGCGAGCGGGACGTCGCCCCCGCTGGCGAGCACGGTGCCGCGGAGGCTCTCGGCGGGCTTCGCGGGCTCGCCGGCGGCCGGCGGCGGGGCCGTCTTCAGGGTGAACGAGTAGCGGTACAGGATGCGGGCCGGGGCGGGGGTCCCGTCGGCGCGGCGGGCGGGCTCGAACTCGAGCTTCTGGGCCGCGGCCAGCGCCGACTCATCGAACCCGTGCCCCGCGCTCTCGACGACGACGGCGTGCTTCACGCGCCCGTCGCGGTCGATGTCGAGCTGCAGGGTCACCGACGCTTCGCGCCCCTCCTTCTCGGCCTCCGGCGGGTACGCCGGGGGCGTGTAGTTGAGCGCTCGCGGCGGCGTCGCCTTCCCCGTCGGCGCGGCCGTGGAGGCAGGCGGCGTGACGATCGCGCCGCCCGGGCCTCGGGGCACCGCCGCCCCGCCCTCGGGCGCTTGCGGCGCCGCCTGCCCCTCCTGGCCTTGCTGCTGCGCCCGCGCCGGGGAGGGCGAGAGGGCGGCGAGCAGCGAGACGAGCACCGCGGCGGCCGGCCTGCGGTCAGCGCGCGGGCGCGCGCGCCGGTCATCGATGCGGATGGAAGCGGAGGGCTCCTGCGCGGTCACGACGTCACACCGGATCGCGCCGCTTCAGCACCGCGCAGAGCGTGACGAGGATGATCAACGTCATCCCGGCGAGCACCGCATAGGGCATCCAGGTCTGATCGTAGGTGGTGAAGCCCCACGCGCCCGCGTAGTTGTCGGCCGCCATCTGCGCGATGGCGCACTTGAACTTGCCGCCCTCGATGAAGTCCGCGGCGCTCGTGTCGGTGCGGTGCAGATCGATGACCCACGCCGGATCCTCCGCGGTCGCGAGCCGCTCCGGCGCGATCGCGCCCTCGAAGCCCCAGCGCGCCGGGATGATGTACATGAGCGGCCGGAGGTGCGGCACGGTCGTCATCGGCACCATGAGCCCGCCGAGCACGACCTGGGGGATGAGCGCGATCGGCGTGAGCGCCATCGCCGCCTCGGACGAGGCGACCACCGTGGAGAGCAGGAGCCCCATCGCGACGGCGCTGAGCGAGGTGGCGGTCAGCGCGGCGAGCTGCATGCCGAACGCCTGCATGCCGCCGTGGAAGCCGAGCGCGAAGAACACGATCGCCAGCAGGACGGTGCACTGGACGAGGCAGAAGCCGGCGAGCAGCAGGTACTTGGAGAGCACGTAGTTGACGAGCCCCAGGTTGACCATGCGCTCGCGGAGGTAGATGGCCCGCTCGCTGACGATCTCGCGCGCCGCGTTCGAGGTCCCGAACCAGACCGCGGCGACGACGAGGAAGAAGATCGCCGCGGTGTGGTCGGTGGTGACCTCCATGCCCTTGATGACGTCGGTGCTCTTGTCCGCGCCGCCCGCGCGGCGACCGAGCTCCTGGAGCGCGCCGAGGCACCACGCCGGGATGGCCTTCTCCTGCCCGCCGAAGACGATCGCGAGCAGGATGCCGATGATCGGGGCCTGGAGGAGCATGATCAGGGTGCCGCCGATGTCGCGCTTCTTCACCTTGAAGTAGCGCGACAGGAGCAGGCCGAGCTGCCCCTTGGTCGTGGCGCGCCCGGCGGGGATGCCGCGCTGCCCCTGGCCGGTGCCGATCTCGCGCCGGCCGGAGTACATCCGGCGGTACGTCGGGTTGCCGTCGCTGAAGAACTCCTTGCGCCACTCGATGGCGGCCAGCTTCCTGGCCTCGCCGCGCGACGCGTTCGGGTTCCGCGCGCGGAGCTGATCGAAGATGGGCCGCTCCCGGAGCGCGAGCATCTCGAACATGTCGCGCGGGTTGTCGACGTCGTTCTGCTGGCCGTGCCGCTCCTTCCAGCTGCCGAAGAAGCGGTACGCGTCGGGCCGGGTCGGCCCGAAGAACATCGGGATGCCGCCGTAGCCCAGGATGAGCGCGTGGCTGAACTTCTCGAACTCGTCCTTCGCCGGCTGGTGGATCGTCATGATGATCGTCTTGCCGGTGGCCTTCGTGAGGTCATGCAGCAGGCTGATCAGCGCGGTCGTGTCGTCGGCGGCGAGGCCCGAGGTCGGCTCGTCGAGGAAGAGGATGACGGGATCGGTGACGAGCTCGAGCGCGATGTTGACGCGCTTGCGCTGCCCGCCCGAGAGGATCTTGTTCTCGGGCTTGCCGATCTGGAGGTTCTTGACGCCCTCGAGGCCGAGATCCTTGATCGTCTGCTCGACGCGCGCGTCGATCTCCGCCTCGGTGTAGTCGGGCGGGAGGCGGAACTTCGCGCTGTAGCGGACGGCCTCGAAGACGGTGAGCTCCGGGTGGACGAGATCGTCCTGCGGCACGTAGCCGATGGATCCGCGGAGCGTGTCGTAGATGTTGTAGAGGTCCTCGCCGTTGATGCGGACGACGCCGCTCGACGGTGGCAGGTAGCCGTTCAGGGTGAGCAGGAGCGTCGTCTTGCCGGCGCCCGACGGCCCCATGAGCGCGATCATGTCGCCCGGCAGCGCCTTGAACGACACGTTGTCGAGGAGGGTCTTCTGCTCGTTCGGGTTGTCCCGATCGGGGACCTGGAGGGCGAGGCTCCACGCCTCGATCTCGTAGAGCGGGCGCCCTGCCCACCGATCGGCGGAGTACTCCTCCTGGACGACCTCGACGGCGCCCGCGCCCCCCATCTCGATCTGGAGGGGCATGGGCCCGATGTAGATCTTCTCGCCGCTCTGCACGGCGATCTTCTGGCCGGGCGCGATGCGGTTGCCGCGGACGTAGGTCCCGTTGGCGCTGCCGCGATCCTCGACGTAGAGCTGCCCGTTGATCGAGTGCAGGAGCGCGTGGTGGCTCGACACCTGGGGGTGGGCGAGCACGATGTCGTTGTCGGGCGTGCGGCCGATCTTCTTGACGTTCGATCCGCCGCCGGAGAAGTCGAGCTGGCCGAGGACCGTCTTGTTCTTCCTCCCGGGCGCGCCGGCGGCGGGCACCGAGGACGCCGCGTGCGCGGGCTGCGGCGGCGGCGCGTAACCGGCGACGCCGGGCGGCGCATAACCCCCGGCGCCGGGCTGCTGCGGCGCGTAACCCCCGGCGCCGGGCTGCTGCGGCGGCGCGTAGCCGCCGGCGGCAGGCTGTGGCGGCAGGACGCTGGCTGCGGGCGGGGCGCCGGAGGCGGCCGGCAGCGCGGATTGCCGGGCGGCCTGGGCGAGCTGGACGAGCAGGCTGACCTGGACAGGGACGGGCCCGAAGGCGATGGCGCCTTGCGGATCGATGGGCGTCGGCGTGCCAGCGGCGATGCGCTGCGCGCCAACGTACGTGCCGCTCGTCGAGTTGTGGTCGATGACCATCATGCGATCGAGCGTGACGGTCGCGTGCTGGCTCGAGACGCTCGGGTGCTGGAGCACCAAGGAGGCGCGCCCGGGGTCTCGTCCGATCACGACCTGGCCGGGCGCGGGCGCGAGGTTCCCCGGCGACGCCAGCATCAGCGTGATGGCCGGGTGGTTCAGCGGGACCGGCGTCTGCGCGACCACGAACTGGGTGCGGAAGTCGAACGGCACCTGCTCCCCCGGCGAGAGGGGCCGCCCGTTCGCCGACGCCGGCCCTTGCCCGCAAGAGAAGAGCAGCTTGCCACCCCCTTGGTTGACGAGGCGCGCGTGCTCGGGCAGGACGCCGGGTGCGACGAGCACCACATCGCAGGTGGGGGCGCTGCCGATCGTGATGCTTTGTTTACCTAGCCCCGGGATCATGCGGGCCGCGTTTCACCACAGGCCGTCGGGGAGGGCAAGGGAAGAGGCGCGTGCCGTGCGCCGCCTGTCGCCACGCTGGCGCGGCGTCGCTCGCGGAAGCGGAAGCGGAGCGCTCGTCTGCGCGCGCGCTGCGACGGCCGCCGTTCGGCGGGAGACTCTCGCCCGCTGGACGAACGGAGCGTCAGCGCGGAGCGTCGTGACCTCCGGGAACCAGGTGGTTCAGCGGGTCACAGATCGAGCAGCATGAAGCCGGCGCGGGCCTCCTCGAGAGAGGGTGCAGGGGTCGACTCCGGCACGTCTTCCAGATCCTCAGGCGCGCCATCCATGTCGTCGCCGTCCTCGAGCACTTGGTCGCCAGGCATGGAGGGACCTCCGGAAAGTTAGGCTAATCCGGAATCTGGTCCTTCTTCAATCGCATTCCGCGAGCGGGACCGTTGCGCGTCACGCATCTGTTGTCCGCGCGTCCGCGCGTCCGCGTTTATTTGCGCTGAGCTCGATCCGCGTCCTCGTGTCCGCCGCTGTTTCCGCTCATCCGTGCATGGCGGTGGGTGGGGCGGCCTTTCCGTTCCGCGCTCAGCTGCCGAGGAGCTTCCAGAGAAGGAAGACGAACAGCACGAGGAGCACGGCCACGGCCGAGGCGATGAGGGCGATGTAGACGCCACGCGGGGCGCGCACGGTGGTCGGCACGCTTGATGCCCCAGACGACGACACGGGTCCGGAGAAGCTCGGTGCTGGCGCGGGGCGCGGGCCGGTTGCGGCGTACGCGTGAGCATGCAACGGCGCGGGCGCGAGGTGCGGGGGCGGAGCGGCGGCGACAGGGGGACCGCCGGGCGCTGCGGGGTTGTGCCCCGGGAAGGCCACCGAAGGCGGCGGGACGTCCTGCTCGGTCGCTTGAAGAGGCGCACCGTAGGCGGCTCCGACGTGAGTTGGAGCGCCGTATGCGGCGCCAGCAGGGTGCAGCGCACCGTAGGGGGCGCCAGGAGGGGGCGGTGCGCCGTAGGGGGCGCCAGGATGATGCGGTGCGCCGTAGGGGGCGCCAGGGTGGGGCGGAGCGCCGTAGGCGGCGCCTGGGTGAGGCGCCGCCCCGAACGAACCAGGCTGGGGTGGCGCGGCGCGGCCCATCGGAGCCGCCGCCGGAGCGCTCAGGGGGAGGGGAGACAGCACGGCGGGTGCGTCGGGCGCGTTCGGGTAAGCCACCGGGGGATGGGCCCCTGGCACGGTTGGAGGAAGCGCCAGCGCGGAGTCCATCGGTGTGGGCGTCACGGGCGACCCGCTGTCGGCGGCCGTGGGGCTCACGGCCGGCGCGATGGGGGCGGCGGCTGGCGCCACGGGAGGCAGCTCGTCGGTGGCCGTGGGGCTCACGGCCGGCGTGCTGTCGACGGTGGGGCGAAGCGCCGGCGCGCCATGGGCAGCGGCGGCAGCGGCAGCGCGCGGTGCGACGGCCGGCACGTTGTCGGTGGCCGTCCGCGCGACGACCGGCACGTTGTCCGTGGCCGTCGGCGCGACGGCCGGCACGTCATCGGAGCCCGACGAGACCGAGGTCGCCGCGTTGCTGGTGGACGCTGGACGCGGCCCGGGCGTGCCGATGGAACCCGCCGGGACCACGGTGATCGCGTTGTTGATGGATGCGGGGCGCGGCGTGTCCGAGGAGCCCGTAGGGACCACGGTGATCGCATTGTTGATGGACGCCGGGTACGGCGCCGGCGCCTTTCCCGCGGCCGCCGCGCCGCTCGCGGCCGCAGGGGCGCCATGGCCGTGGGGGAGCGGCGTGCTCGTGGCGTGCTGCTGGCCGATCGCCGCCGCCTCGGGCCGGGTCATCGCGACGGTCTCCTGAGGGCGCGAAGCGCGCGCAGGGCCGGCGCCGTCGCCGGGGCCAGCCGCCCCCGGCGGCCCGTGCGCGATGGTCAGCGAGCGGCTGCCCGTCTCGAGCACCCGGACCATCTGCACGGTGATGTTGTCGTGACCACCGCGGTGGTTCGCGAGCTGCACGAGCATCCTGCACGCGTGATCGACCGAGCCCGACGCGAGCGCCTGCCGCGTACACCCGAGGATGTCGCCGGCGAGCACGAGATCGGTGAGCCCGTCGCTCGACTGGATCAGCACGTCTCCCGGGTAGAGCTCCATCGGCTCGGGTCGAACCTCGACCTCCACCTCCGGCTTCATCCCGAGCGCGCGTGTGATCTTGTTCGCGTCGGGGTGGCCGATCGCCTGCGCCTCCGTGATCATGCCCGCGTCGATCATCCCCTGCACCATCGAGTGGTCGCGCGTGAGGGGGTAGATCTGGTGGCTCCGGATCACGTACGCGCGGCTGTCGCCGACGTGCGCGACATCGACGCCGCGATCGTGGAGGATCATCGCGACGACGGTCGAGCCGGGCCGTACGCGGTTCTCCGGCGGCCCGCCCAGCTGGTAGACGCGGCGCCCTGCTTCCTCGATCGCGGCCTTGAGCGCGCCGCTCGGGCCCACGGCGGCCGGCGTGTGCTCGATCATCTCGAAGATGGTCTTGATGGCGGTGCGGCTCGCTTCGCTGCCGCCATAGTGGCCGCCCATGCCGTCGCACAGGACGCACAGGTAACCGAACTGGGTCTCGGCGTAGCCGCAGGAATCCTCGTTGACCTGCTTGTTCGGGTCCCGACCCGCATCGCTGGCCTGGGCGAACTCGATCTTGAGGTGGGGAGAGGACTCGGTCGGGGGCATCATGGCTGGGCGTCGCTCGGGGCGCGAGAACGGGCCCCGGACACGCTACTCCAAACGGACGCTGAACTCGACGGGGCCGAACCGCAACGACGCGCCGGGCGGCACGAGCGTCCACACGGCCGCGGCGATTCGCTGGCCGTTCACGTAGGTCCCGTTGTTGGAGTTCTCGTCCCGCACGAACAGCTGGCCGGCCTCGAGCTTCACGCTCGCATGGGTGCCGGACACGCGCGGCTCCGACAGCGCGATCAGGCACGACGCGCCGTCGCGCCCCGCGCGCACCTCGGCGCCGGGGTGCACGGTGAAGATGCCCGCCGGGCCCGAGAGCGTCGCCCGGCTGACCCCGCCCATGGGGGGCCCCATCATCGGCCCGCCGCCGTAGCCGCCGAAGTCGCCCGGGGGCGGCGGCGCGGGCGCGTAAGGCGGAGGCGGCCCGCTCCCCGCCACGATGGGCCTCGGGGGCGCGGCCGCCACGGTGCCGCCGCGCCGCTTCCCGCCGCCGCGGAAGATGGAGACGAGGAGCAGCACGATGACGACGCCGCCGAAGGTCACGCCCCCGATGAGCAAGTACGGCAGCGGCGCCTCCTTCGCCTTCAGCGTGAGGATCTTGTCGGCCGTGACCGCGCTCGTCCGCCGCGCCTGGTTGTCGTAGATGATGAGGCGCGCCGTCGTCTGGTCGCCCTTGCCCACGAGGAACTTGTCGGTGTCCGGGAGCTCGAACTCGACGACGCTGTCGCCGGCCGAGACCGCCTTGCCGCGCATCCCGCCCTCGATCAGCGTGCGCTGGGCCTTCTTCGCGTCCTCGATGTTCCCGCCCTGCAGCGACTGCGGCGCCGCCTGGTTCTTCGGGACCATGTAGATCTCTGCCCGCTGCGCGTTGCCACCCCAGCAGAAGTTGCCGAAGATCTTGACCGTGCCGCCGGGATAGATCGGCGTCTTCTTCGCCGCGCGGTCGGTCGCGTCGCGATCGACGTCGAGCGGCCACGCGGTCGGATCGATGCCCACGGGGACGTTCTGGAAGGTGGCGTCGCCCGCGATCGGCGGATCCGTGTTGATGAAGGCGAGCTTGAACGTCTGCGTGATGCTCGGCGCGACGCACGAGACCCGCCACTTCACGATGTGCATCTTGTTGAAGCGGGTGCGGATCGCGTTGACGATGTTGGCCGCGCGCCGCTGCTGGCCGTCGCGCACCACGCTGAAGAAGCCGCCGATCTCGGTGTTCGCCATCCCCTCCATGAACTCGCGGGCGTTCGCCGTGAACTCCTCGACGAGCTGGCTCGGGAACCAGATCGAGATGACGGGCACCGGCGTCTTCGGCAGGACGTCGTTGTTCTCGGGGAACCGCCCCTTCGTCAGGTAGTCGCGGAGGAGGTTCGACGCGGCGGCGGTCGAGCTGGGATCCGCGCCGGCGGAGCCGTTCGAGAGGACCACCATCGCCTGGTGCATCGGCACCTGGACGCCCTGACCTGCGTTGCCGAGCTCCTTGAACGCGTCGGTCGCGGCGTTCTTGATGATCGTGAAGAGCGGGCGCGTGCGGCCCTGCGTCGGGTAGGTGCGCGCGACGCCGGCGATCGCCTGCGCCGCCGCCTGCTTGTTGCTCACCCACTTCGAGTCCTCGACGATGCCGCGATCATTGAAGAACATCACGTCGACGATGTCGTTCGGCTGCATCGCGTTGACGAACGCGCTCGCGACCGACTTCGCCTCGTCGAAGCGGGCGCCCATGCTCGACGCGGCGTCGATCAGGATGAGCCACGCCGTCCCGACGCCCGGCTGACCGGCGCTGTCGCCCCACCGCGCCTTCGACTCGAACTTCGCCGGCAGATCCGTGCCGTCGACCGTGACGGAGAGGATCGCGTTCTTGTCCGGGAAGTCGAACGACGAGTAGAGCGCCGACGGCTGCTCGATCGCGTCGGCGACGCAGTCGAGGTTCGCGTTGCCCGTGAGCGCGGCGCAGTTGCGGGTGAGGTCGCTGAGGCGCTTGTTCTGCACGACCTCGAGCACGGTCGTGAGCACGGGCGAGCCGTCCACGGTGCTCGCGCGCGGGTCGATGCGGAGCAGGTGCGCTTCGGGCGCGGCCTCGGCGCGGCGCTGTCCGGCGAGGAGCACGAGGACAGCGGCCGCGAGCGCGAGGAGCTTCGCGCAGCGCAGGGCCTTGCCCTCGCGCCTGCCGCGACGGGCGGAGGCGCTCATGGAGTGGATCGGGCGAGTCGCGTCATGAGAGGGAGTCATGCGTGGGGATCTCCAGCGGGCGCGAGGGAGCCGAGGAGCGCTCCCTGCGCGAGCGGGGCGGCCGCCGCGCGCTGGCGGCGGCTATCCGGTTGGTTTTCACGCAGCCTGGCAGGGGCGCCAGGTGCCGGTCGAACGTCGCGGGGGAAGGGGGCCAGGCTCGGCAACGCCTCTCCTCGTGCGATGGGCCCGTCAGGCCCGCGCGGCCACGCTGAGCAGGATGACGCTGAACCCGCCGAAGCGGATCTTGTCGCCATCGCGCAGCTCGCGCCGGCCCTGGAAGCCGATCGCCTCCTCGTTGTGGAACGTCCCATTGGTGGAGCCGAGGTCGGCGAGGACGATCCGACCGCCGTCGACCTCGAGCATCGCGTGATGCGTCGAGGTCGTGCCGTGCGCTATCTCGATGTCGACCTTCTGCCCTGTCTCGGCGCGGCCGACGATGTTCTTGCCTTGCCAGAGCGGCCAGAACCTGCCGAGCGCGTCGTCCTGGAAGCTGACGAGGAAGCCGGCGAGGGCGCGGCGGCTCTCCTGCCCCACGGCCCTCGGCGGCGCCGGCGTCGGCGCGCGCACCGCGGGAGGAGGCGGGATGTACGCGGGCGGCGGGCCCGGCGGGGCGAGGTTCTGCTGTGGCTGCGGCGGCTCGCCGTAGGCTCCGCTGCCGCTCGCCTGCGGCATCGGCGGCGGCGCGGACGCCCCTTGCTGGTTGGGCGCATAGGCCGTCTGGTTGAAGGGATCGCCGCTCATCTGGATGCCGTCGAGGGCGATCGGGTGGCCTCCCTCCATGCAGAACGAGCCGCCCGCCGGGATCGCGTGCCCCTGCACGCAGCGCGCGCCCTGCGGCTGCGGAGGCGGACCGAACCCGGGCTGCGGGGGCGGGCCGAAGCCGGGCCGCGGGAGCGGAGGGCCGGGATAGCTGCCCTGCTGCTGCTCAGGGAAGCTCGGGGCCGAGCCATAGCCGCCGCCCGGTGCGCCGTAGATGGGCGGCTCCGGCGGGAACGGCGGCGGCTTCAGCGGAACAGGAGGGGGCGGCTGGGGCGCGCCGTAGCCACCAGGCTGCGGCCCGAAGGGCGGAGGCGGACCGAAGCCGGCCGGGCCGCCGTCGGGCGCCGGCGGGAACCCGGGAGGCGAGCCTGGAGGAGCCCCGAACGGCGCCGGCGGGGGCGGACCAAAACCGCCGCTCGGCGAGCCATAGTTCGGGGGAGGCTCGGGGGGCGCCCCGAAGCCCGGAGCAGGAAACGGCGGAGGAGGAGGCGGCGGCGGAGGCGGAGCCCCGAACGCTCCAGGCCCGGACGGGGCGAGCGGCGAGGCGCACACAGCGCAGAATTTATCGGCGGGGGTCGCGGGCGCACCGCAACGCGGACAGAGCATGGTGATCCTTCTCGGGTTTCGCGGCGCCGGGGGCACCGCCGCCGCGAGCATACCGTGGCCGCTCGGCCGAGGATCAAGGAAGAAGTATGCGGGAACCCTTGCTACAGGCCGGCAACGCGGTGCGTGCGCGCGCATGCACACGTCACCGTCCAGCGCGCAGCCGCTTCCGCGCTGCGCCATGGATGCTTGCGCGCGCGATCGAAGCAGGGAGCCGGCTGCCCCCCTGGCCATCTGCTCTGCGGGAGCGCTCTCGCGCGGGATGGATGGTGCCGGACGGCGGGATCAATCCTTTGCGTCGCGGACGCGGGCGGCCTTGCCTGCCAGGTTGCGCAGGTAGAAGAGCCGCGAGCGGCGGACCACGCCACGCGAGACGATCTCGACCTTGTCGATGCGGGGGCTGTGGAGGAGGAACATGCGCTCGACGCCGACCGTGAAGCTCACCTTGCGCACGGTGAAGGTGCTCCGGACCCCGGCGCGGTGGCGCTTCAGCACGACACCCTGGAACACCTGGATGCGCTCCTTCTCACCCTCGACGATCCGGTAGTGGACGCGCACCGTATCGCCGACCCGGAAATCCGGGATCCCCTCGCGGAACAGGGGAGCTTCGATCTTCGCGAGGATGTTCGAGGTCTGCATGGTCGGTCAATCCTTCAAAGGGTCGGGGATCCGTCTTCGCGGTCCCGTGCCCGTGCTCAAGGGGGCAGGGCCGCCGCCGTTCGTGGACTGCGTCCGGCGGAGCGGGGGCCGCGCGGCCCTCGTGCTTCACGCGATGAACGCAGACGGAACCCGGTTGCGGTTCCGCAGAACATGGGCGCGAGCGCGTGCCCGCGCACCTCCCCGGGGGGTACCGGAGAGGTGCGGCATTATGCATGCGGGCGATCCGGTGTCAACGCTGGCAGCGGCGCAGTCGCTCTTGATGCGCGCTCCTGGTGCCCGTGCGCGCTTGGTGCGCGCTTCGTGCCGGGCCTTCTGCCTCAGCGGCGGACGGGGATGATTTGCACGCGGCGGGCCTCTCCCTCGCCGTCGCTCTTGGTGACGACGCCGGGAAACTTCGCCAGCGCGAGGTGGACGACGCGGCGGTCCTGCGGGTTCATCGGCTCGAAGGTGATGATCTTGCCCTCCTCGACCGCCTGCTTGCCCAGCCTGCGCGCCATGGAAGAGAGCGTGTCCTCGCGCCGCTGCCGGTAGCCCTCGGCGTCGATGATCACATGACGCCGCTTCTTGCCCGGCCGGTTGATCACGCGGTTGGCGAGGAACTGCAGCGCCGAGAGCGTCTGCCCCTTCTTGCCGATCACGCGGCCCGCGTCCTTCCCCTCGATCTCGAGCCGGATCTCCTCGGGCGGATCCTCCTCCTCGTTCTCGAGGAGGTCGACGGTGCAGTCCATGCCCATCGCCGCGAGCACATCGATCACGAAGTCAAGCGCGATATCGGCGCGCCCGTCCTCCTCGAACTCGGCCGCGTCGCCAGCGCCCTGCGCCTCGGCATCGACGTCCGCCGCGTCGATTCCCCTTTCGGCAACTTCACTATCCACGGACACGTGCTTTTCCCTTTCCGAGAGCAGGGGCCGACTTGTCGTCGTCGCCCGGAGTCTTCTTCATCGCGGATTGGGGCTCCGCGCTCGCGATCTCTCGCACCTTGATGCCGCCGGCTCGCTCGTTCTTCGCCTTCAGGTAGCGCTCGACGAGCACCTGCTGCCCGATGCCGAGCCAGGTGTTCGTCAACATGTAAACGCCGAGGCCGGCCGGGAGGAAGAGCATCATCGCGGTGAAGATGCCGGGCATCAGGTACATCATCATCTTCTGCTGCGCCGGGTCGCCCTGCGGGGGCATGAGCCTCTGCTGGATGAAGCTCGAGCCGCCGAGGACGATGGGAATGATGAAGTACTTTCCCGGGGCCGACAGGTCCGGAATCACAGGGCCGAACGGGGTGTGGTAGAGCTCCACCGCGGTCTGGAGCGCGGTGTAGAGGGCGAACCATACCGGCATCTGGAGCAGCATCGGGAAGCAGCCGATGACCGGGTTCGCGACCTTGTTCTTGCGCCAGAGCTCCTGCATCGCGACGCCGCGCTGGGCAGCGTCGTCCTTGTACCTCGCGTTGATCTCATCCATCTCCGGCTTGAGCTTGCGCATCGCGGCGGCGCTCTTGATCTGCTGGATGCTCAGCGGGAAGAGCAGGAGCCGGACGGTGATGGTGAGCAGGACGATCGCCCACCCCCAGCTGCCCACGGCGCGGTGGAGGACATAGAGGTACGAGACGAGGAGCTTCGCGATCGGCGAGAACCAGCCGAGGTTGATGACCTCGCTCGCCCCGTGGTCGACGGCGGCGAGCAGATCGCGCTCCTTCGGCCCGGTGAAGGACAGGAGCTTGTAGGTCACCGCGCCGCCGGGCGCGAGCTCCTGCTCCGGATAGGCGAGCCGCGCGCGATAGACGTGCCCGAAGTTCGGGTCCTTGCCTTTGTCCTGGAACTTCGATGAATCCCAGATGTCTTCGATCTGCGTCTCGGCCGTGGGCTGCCCCGGCCCTTCCAGCGGGATCGCGATCTTGCTGAAGTAGCTGCTCGAGACCGCGGCGAACCGCGCGTTGCCCGGGGTGCGCCGCCAGCGCTCGGCGGTGAACTCCGGGTCCTTGAAGTCGCCGGGCTCGAAGGCGTCGGGGTGCTGACGCTCGGTCTTCTGGTCGGTCGCGGCGACCGTCTCGGTGATCCACTCCGAGATCAGGCCGAGGTGGCCCTCCGTCTCCTTCTGGGTTCGCCACGACGTCTGCTCGACGGAGAGCCGGTGCTTGCGCGGCTCCTGCGCGAGGTTCTCGACCGTCATCTGCACCGAGAGCTCGAAGGGACGTCCCGTGGCCGCGACGATCTTGGTGAGCCTCGTCGCGTCGTCGGCGTAGGTGAACGTGCAGCTCTTGCCGTCCTGCGCCGAGAGCTTCCAGTCGAGATCGTCGAACGGCACCTGCGGCGTGCTGCCACCAGGCAGGCGTAGATCCGTCCTGAGAGGCATCCGCGACTCGAGCGAGGTCGTGACCAGGTCCATCGGCCTGCGCTCGCCGTTCCCCGTCGTGTACTTCGGGTCCGTCATCCACAGGTGCCGGAGCGACCCGCCGTGCGTCGACAGCTCCGCCTTGAAGCGATCTCCGTCGATGACGCACGCCTCGGCGGGCGCGCGCTCGGCGGGGGCCGTGCTGTCGTTGACGTCGAGCGGCTGCAGCTGCGGCGCGCTATGGCCGAAGAGGAGCGGCTTGCCGAACTGGAAGAACAGGATGATGGCGAGGCCGAGGAACAGCCATTTGGCGATATTGCTGCGTTCCATGAAGTCCTTCGTCGATCCCAGGATCTCGAGCCGCGCCCTTCGCTGCGGGCGTCTCGTGACGCCTCACGAGGCTGCCCAGGGTCGCTCCGTGCGGGCTTCGCTCCGCGGTGTGTCGTGCGCCGTGCCGCAGGGGGCCTTGTCGATGGCCGAGCGGGATTAGTCCATGAGGGTGACCCGGCCGCTGAAGCCCGCTCGACAAGGGGATGAGGCGTGCGAGGCGAGCTCCGCGCCAGTAGACGAACAGCGTGTCGTATCCCGCGGGTCAGCGTCCCGTTGACGCGGCATCCGGGCAGCCGCGGCACGGCGAAGACGAGGTGGCGGCGGAGGGTCGAACCCGCCTGGATGAAACGGGTGACACCTACACAGTCGCTTGAGCGAAAGCAAGCTCCCCCGGAGCGCCCCGTGGTCCACGATGCAGGCGGCGGCGTAGCGCGAGCAGGAGGGCTCGAACCGACAGACCGGACCCATCAACGCCACGATGAGCCTGGAGAGCGTCATCTGGTAGGCGCGGATCAGCGCGAGGAGGAGCGTCGCCAGCATGCGGTGAGCCGTGAGAGAGCGATGAGCTTGGGGCCCAGCGCACCACGGCGCAAGGTATGCCCCGCCATCTTCTAGCTGTCGGTCGGGTCGGCCTGGTCAGTCTGGTCTGGCGCGCGCGCTGGCGGATCGCCTGCGCTGCGCTCGGCCATGAGCTCCGTTCGCGCGCGCGGCGCGGCGGTGAGCGCCTCCCTCGCCCGGCGGCGGAGCACCGGAACCACGCCCCGAAGCTCCGCGAGGACGTCATCGAGGCCGAGCGAGCCGGCGCCAGTGCGGAGGATCACCACGATGTCGACGCGCTCCGGGAAGAGCTCCGGGAATCTCCGGAACGCCTCCCTGAGCAGGCGCTTCGCGCGATTGCGTGACACGGCGCCGCCCACCTTGCGCGAGGCGACGAGGCCCAGGCGAGACGGCCCCGATGGGACGGGCGCGGCAGCGCTCTTCACGTCGCCGCCGCGGGGGGCCCCGCCGCGAGCGGCGCCCTCGGTGGGGGCCGCGACGAGGATCAGCAGGTGGCGGGTGCTGACGCGATGACCACCGTTCTGGATGCGGACGAATTCAGCCCGCCTGCGAATGCGGCGCTCGCGCGGGAACGAGGAGGAGGACGCCGACGAGCGCGGGTGCGCTGGCGCCATCACCGCCGCGTTACTTCTTGTAGATGGTGGGCGAGAGCCGGGCGCGGCCCTTGCGGCGACGGTTGTTGATGACCTTGCGACCGCCGGCGGTCGCCATACGCGCACGGAAGCCGTGGGTCCGGGCGCGGCGGGTGTTATGGGGCTGGTAGGTGCGCTTCATGGCTGGTGGTCCCTCGGTCTGGACCGCGAACGGCGGCATCCTGGCCGCACGTCAAGCGGGCGCGCAAGAAAGCATGACGTTCGGCTCAGGTCAACACCGGATGACGTGGTGACGCGCCTTTACCGCGCCTTTACCGCGCCTTTACCGCGCCTTTACCGCGCCTTTACCGCGCCTTTACCGCGCCTTGTACGTACGCGCCTTGTACGCGCCTTGCCCGGGTTCGCCGTTCTCTCTCACCTTTCTAGACGCCTGGGTTAGCGTGTAGCCTCCGATCGACCGCGACGGCCGTTCGAAAGCGGGTCACAGGAGGGAATTTGACGCGCACCGGAGGACATGAGGGGGAAAAGCAGCACGCGCCCGCACGGGGCGTCAAGCGACGCGCGCTGGGGGCTGCTGCGGCGGGAGCCTTGTTCTTGAGCGCGCTCCCTGTGAGCGCACAGACGAGAACGTTCTACCTGGACCGGCTCTACATGGCCGGCGCTCCCGACGACTCGATCGCGCTCTGGCGACCGCAGGTGGCGCCGGAGACGCGCTTCTTCGGGCAGTTCGGGCTCGGGCTCGGCCTCAATCCCTTCCGGGTCGAGAACATGCTGAACGACGAGCAGGCCGCGGGGCGGTTCAGCAGGGAACACGGCTCGCCGGTGTCCTCGCAGCTCATCGGCTACTTCAACGGGGGCGTCGAGCTCCTCGACCGCTTCTCGTTCCAGGTGGGGCTGCCGGTCATCGCCCTCCAGACGAGCAACCCGACGAACGACCCGAGCGTCGCCGGCGCAGAGGACGCGGCGAGCCCTTCGACCGCCGCGCTCATGGACATACGGCTCGACGGGCGGGCGATCCTGTACCGCACCGAGGATCGCTTCTTCAAGCTGGGCGCCAACGCGACGGCGTGGGTGCCGACCGGCAGCAAGCTCTCGTTCTCGGGCGACAACGCCGCGAGCGCGATGATCGGGCTCTCCGGCGAGATCGATCTCAAGTCGATGTTCTTCGTCCTGAACACCGGGGTGCACTTCCGTCCGTACTCATCGCTCAACGACTTCGCCGTGACGAACGAGTGGAGGTGGGGGATCGGCGGCTTCCTCCCGCTCCGGAACGGGACGCTGCGGCTCGGCGCGCAGATCTTCGGATCGACGGGCCTCGGCCGGGGCACGACGTTCACGGGCGACAACACGCCGCTGGAGTGGATGGCCGAGGGGCGGCTCGCGCTCGATCAGCGCAAGAAGGGGTGGCTCGGGGCCGGCGCCGGAACGCGGCTGTCGGGCGGCTACGCGCCGGATTTCCGGATGGTCGCGGCCATCGGCTACTCGTTCGGCATCTCGGACGTCGAGCCCATGTCTCCCGGCAGGCGCTTCCAGGCGGTGCCGCCGCGCGCCGCGGATACGGACAAGGATGGGCTCCCGGACGACATCGATCTCTGCCCGACCGATCCCGAGGACGGCAAGCCGCCGAACCCCGACGACGGCTGCCCGGCGCTGCCCGATCGCGACGGCGACGGCATCCCCGACACGAGCGACAAGTGCCCGGATCAGCCCGAGGACTTCGACAAGATCAACGACGCCGACGGCTGCCCGGAGGACGACGCCGACGAGGACAGCATCCCGGACGCGAAGGACGCCTGCCCCAAGGAGCCGGGCCAGCCGAGCCCCGAGCCGACGAAGAACGGCTGCCCGCAGTTCATCCGTCGCATCACGGGGTCGAGCGAGATCCAGATCCTGAAGCAGGTGCAGTTCGCGACCGGCAGCGCGAGGATCCTGCCGAACAGCTACAGCATCCTCGACGAGGTCGTCCGGCTCCTCAAGGTGAACCCCGAGATCACGCTCGTCGCGATCGAGGGCCACACCGACAACCGGGGCTCGGACCAGCTCAACGAGAAGCTCTCGAACGATCGCGCTCACTCGGTGAGGACGTACCTGATCGAGCGGGGCGGCATCGATCCGGCGCGGCTCACGGCGGCGGGCTTTGGTCCGAAGCGGCCGATCGAGGACAACAGCACCGAGGCCGGGCGCCAGAAGAACCGGCGCGTCGAGTTCCACATCCGCGAGAGCAACACGGGTGGGAACAAGGCCGGCGGCGACAAGGGTGGCGGCACCGTCACGCCGTAGATGGCCCGCCCGGGCGGCGCGCGCGGGAGCCCTGCTGTGCGTGGCGCTCTCGTCGGCGTGCCGCCCTGAGCAGGGCACGCCCTACCGCTGCAGCTGCACCTTCGTGACGGACTTCGACGACGACTCGAGGCTCGACGTGGAGGTCTGCGCGCCGAGCGAGGGCCGCGCCGAAGGCGTCGGGCGTGGATGCGCGCAGACGCACGCGCCGGGCCCGGTGTCCGGATGCACCTGCAGGAGCGCCCCGGATCGCGGCCCGTGCGAGCTCAGCGCGTGCCGCGTTACCCCAGCAGCGCCTTGAGGTCGGCCGGCGTCGTGACGGGCGCCGAGCACGTCCGCCCGCGGCACGTGTAGGCGACCGCCTCGCCAGGGCGCGCGGGCTTGCCCTCGGCGACGACCTTCACCGCCGCGGCGCTCTCAGGCCGACCCGGATCCACGAGCACGATCGCCCGATTCGGCAGGTACGCCTTGAACGCCTCGCGCGCGAGCTCGGCTGCCGCCGCCGAGCCCGCCTCGCCGATCACCACGATCGTCACCGCGCCGCGCGTCAGGCGGTCGAGCACGCACACGGTCTGGCCGAGACCGAAGGCGTTCTCGAGCGCCGTCGGCGCGAGGACCTCCAGCTGCCGCTCCGCCGGTGAGAGGTAACGCTCGTCGGCGATCTCGGAGAGGCGAAGGCAGAGGAGCGCCGCCATCGAGGCGGCCGAGGGCGCGGCCTGGTCGTAGATGTCCTGCGTGCGCGCGATCAGCGCGTCGCCGTCGTCCGGCGTGAAGAAGAACCCGGGCGTGGCCTCGTCCCAGTGGTGCGCGATCATCGCGTCCGCGATCGCGCGCGCGACGCCGACGTAGCGCGGGTCGGAGGTGGCCTCGTACAGATCGAGCGCCGCGTTCCCGAGGTACGCCTGGTCGTCGAGGAACCCTGGCCGGACGTCGCCCAGGGCCGCGCCGGAGCCGCCGCGCTCGCCCTTCGCGCCTGCGGGCGCGCCGTCCTTGAGGTAACGGCCGACGCGGCCGCCGCGGATGAGCTTCCGCTCGAGCAGCGCGAAGGCGCGCGCCGCGGCGTCGACCCAGGCGGGCTCGTCCAGCGCGCGGCCCGCGTCGGCGAGCGCCCCGATGAGCAGCCCGTTCCAGCTCGCGAGCACCTTGTCGTCGCGCGCCGGCCGAGGCCTCGCCTCGCGCGCCGCGAGCATCGCGGCCCTGGCGCGCGCGAGCGCCTCGCGGCAGCGATCGAGGTGGGTCGAGGAGCCCCCTCCCGCGCCTTCGTCGATGACCGCCGCGGCCTGCTCGAGCGTGCGGTGCTGCGAGAGCACCGTCGCGCCGCTTTCCTCGAAGTTGCCCTCCTCGGTGATGCCGAAGACGAGGCGGGCCACGTCGTACGCGAGCCGATCCTCGCCGACGGCGTCGCGGAGCTGATCGAGCGTCCACACGAAGAACTTGCCCTCGCTCCCCTCCGAGTCGGCGTCCTGCGACGCGTAGAAGCCGCCCTCCGGGTCGCGCATCTCGGCGAACAGGTAGCCGACGATCTCACGCGCCGTCTCGGCGTAGATCGGCTTCCTGAACGCGCGGAACCCGTCGGCGTAGAGGCGCAGGAGGAGCGCGTTGTCGTAGAGCATCTTCTCGAAGTGGGGCACGAGCCAGCGCTCGTCCGTCGAGTAGCGGTGGAAGCCGCCGCGCAGGTGATCCCAGATGCCGCCGTCCCGCATCCTGTCCAGCGTGAGCTCGACGCCCTCCGCCGCGACGCGGTCGCCCTCCAGCACGCCGCGGCGGAGCAGCACGTCGAGCGCCATCGTGTTCGGGAACTTCGGCCGCGATCCGATGCCGCCGTGGCGGGGGTCGAGGCGCGCGAGCAGCTGCCGCGACGCGCGCCGGAGCAGATCCGACGACGCGGGCGCGACGACGCCTGCAGCGCGCGCCGGCGCGCGCTGCGCGCGCTCGATGGCCTCGGTGATCTCCTGCGCCTGCTGCTCGACGTCGTCGCGCCGCTTCCTGAAGGCGTCGGCGATCTTGTCGAGCACCTTCGGGAAGCCGGGCATGCCGAGCGCGTCCTTCGGCGGGAAGTACGTGCCCGCGAAGAAGGGGCGCTGGTCCGGGGTGAGGAACACCGTCAGCGGCCAGCCGCCGCTCCGGCCCATGAGCTGCACGACGAGCTGGTAGATGTGATCGAGATCGGGCCGCTCTTCCCGGTCGACCTTGATGTTCACGAAGAGGTCGTTCATGTGCTGGGCGATCGCCTCGTCCTCGAACGACTCGCGCTCCATCACGTGGCACCAGTGGCAGGCGGCGTAGCCGATGGACAGGAGGATCGGCTTGTCCTCTCGGCGAGCGAGATCGAGCGCCTCGGCGCCCCACGGGTACCACGCGACCGGGTTGTGCGCGTGCTGCAGGAGGTACGGCGACGACTCGCTCGCGAGCCTGTTCTTGTGGGCTGCCATGGGCCCCACGTAGGGCCGGACGCGCGGGGCCGCCAGCCGTCCGCCAGCCGCCCCGCGGCCGTCGCCGGCGCTACGCCCGCTCCAGCACCAGCGCGCAGTTGTGCCCGCCGAAGCCCGCCGAGCACTTGACCGCGTGACGCAGATCGACCGCCCGCCGCTCCCGCACGACGTCCAGGGAGCACTCCGGATCGAGCTCATCCACGTTGATGGACGGGTGCAGCAGCTGGTCGCGCAGCGAGCACACGACCGCGATCGTCTCGACGGCGCCGGCGCCGCCGAGCAGGTGCCCGATCATCGACTTGGTCGCCGAGATCGGGATGCGCGCGAGGCGCTCGCCGAAGACGCGCCGCAGCGCCAGCACCTCGGCGGCGTCGCCCTGCGGCGTCGAGGTCGCGTGCGGGTTGATGTAGCCGATCGCCTCCGGCGCCGTGCCGGCCCTGGCGAGGGCTCGCTCCACCGCGAGCGCGAGCCCGAGCCCCCCTGAGTGCGGCCGCGTGAGGTGCTCCGCGTCCGTGGTCATCCCGAAGCCGGCCACGACGGCGAGCGGCTTCGCGCCGCGCGCGAGCGCGTGCTGCTCCTCCTCGAGCACGAGCGCGCCTGCTCCCTCGCCCATCACGAAGCCCTGGCGGCGCCGGTCGAACGGGCGGCTCGCGCGCGCGGGGTCGCCGTCGACGGCCCTGGCGAGCGCCTTCGCATTGCCGAAGCCCGCGACGGTGTTGAGGCGCGTCGCTGCCTCGGCGCCCCCCGCGACCATCACGTCGGCCTCGCCCGCCTCGATCATGAGGGCCGAGGTCGCGATCGAGTGCGTGCCCGTCGCGCACGCGCTCGCGAGGTTGTACGACGGCCCCATGAGCCCGTACCGCATGGAGATGAGCGCCGCCGCGCCGTTCGGCATGACGCCCGGGATGAAGTAGGGCGACACCGCCCGCGGGCCGCGCGCCGCGCTCCTGGCGACCTGCTCTTCGAAGATCTCGACCGACCCCATGCCCGTGGACATCAGGCACCCGATGCGGGTCCGGTCGAGGCCGCTCGCTGGCGCGGTGGCGAGCGGCGGCGCGCCCTGTGCCCGCGCGCCCGCGCGTTCCGCCTCGTCTTCCGCGGCAGGGGCGCGCTCGATCGGCACGATGCCGGCCTCGCGCAGCGCCTCCACCGCGGCCGCGAGGCTGAAGTGGGTCACGCGGCCGTAGATCTCCGCTTCTTTGGGCGACAGGTACCTCCCGACATCGAACCCCTTCACGCTGGCCGCGATGTCGCTGCGGAGCCTGTCGACGGGGAAATCGCGGATGTAGTCCACGCCGGACCGGCCCGCGAGGAGGTTCTGCCAGGTGGTGGCGGCGTCGTTGCCCAGCGGGCAAACGGCGCCGATCCCGGTCACGACGACCCGCCTTCGCATCGGACTGCTCGTGTTCGTTGGGGGAGGGGAGGTGGAAGGGTTCAGGCGGACAGCACCTGGGGCGCGGCGTTGTCCAGGTTGGGAGCGCCTGCGCGGCCCTCGATCGAGGTGTCACGGCGGCCCTCACCGCCGCGGCGAAGCTCGAGCGCTGTGCGCTGGGCGGCGAGCATCTCGTGCCGGCTCACGCCGAGGTACTTGAGGATCGGCATGTAGACCTTCTGGATGAACACGTTCCGGTCGACGCCGGCCTCGCGCATCTTCAGGATGCGCGAGTCGTAGTCGGGGACGATCCCGACGCCCGGCATCTCGAAGTTCGCGAACACGTGCGCCATGTCCGCGAGCGTCCCCGGCCGGTCCTCCTCGAGCAGCACCTTGATGACGCTCTGGTAGAAGCGGCAATGGGCGATCTCGTCGCGGGCGATGTAGTCGTAGATCGCCCGCAGGCACTCGTCGCCCTCCGTCGCGGCCCGCTCCCGGTGCTTCACGTAGATGACGAACGTCGCCATCTCCTGCACGCAGCCGTAGAACGTCATCTGCCGCGGCGTGTGGAACGGGAGGTCCCACTTCTTCTCGAAGATCTGGTTCTGTAGATCGGTGAGCTGCTCCTCCGTGCGCTTGCCGGAGCGCAGGAGGTACTGCATCAGCGTGAGCGAGTGCTTCGACTCCTCATAGGCCCAGTTGGCCTGGAACCACGCCTGGCCGAAGTACTTCCGCACGAGGTTGATGCCGTTCGCCACGTAGTCCGGCAGGTACATCTCGACCGAGCAGAAGGTCTCCGCGCACAGGGCGAGCTCCTCGCTCGCGTCCCTGTTCACGCGCTCCCACGGGATGTCCTGGAAGACGTTCCAGCGGCGCTCGCGCTCCGCCTTCTCGAAGAACGTCATGTACTCCTGGAAGATCTTCTCCTCCAGCCGGCTCATACGATCGCCTCCAGCCGCTCCCCGACCTTCTTGCAGAGGTCGCCCACGGTGATGAGCTCGACCAGATCCTCGTCCGGAATCATGATCCCGAGCTCTGTCTCCATCTCTCCGACGATCTGCATCATCGAGAGCGAGTCGATGCCGAGCTCGGTGATCACGGACGTCGCGGTGACATTGGGGAACTCGCGCTTGTCCACCCGGGCGGCAACCGTCTTGAACATCTCGAGCAGATTGGTCTTGTCCGTCATGGTTCAGTCGATCCTGCGAAGCTCGTATTGAGCGAGGGAGCTGTAGTGCTTGTCGAACGCGTTCACGCACGTCGACAGGTAACGATCGTAGTCGTCGAAGACCTTGTCCCCCCACGTCGACCGGATGGTCTTCTCGTTCAGCTTGAGCCGGCGGAGCCACTCCGCGGTGGTGCGCTGGTAGTGCTCGCGCCGCGTGTTCACCTGCATCACCTCCCAGTAGGGGTTCGCCGCCTGGATGATGTCCTCGAGCCGAGGGTTCAGCCCCCCGGGGAAGATCTCCCGCGTGACGAAGTAGATGTCCTCCAGCTCTTTCTTCGTGCCGCCGGGGAGCCCACCCCAGGGCGTCATCCGCGGCGTACGGTTGCGGAGGATGGTCTGGAGGCCGAACCAGGCGCCCTTGCTCGTGAGCTCCCAGGCCTTCTTGAAGTAAGCCCGATAGATGTCGATGGCCTTGCCCTGGCGCGCCTCCTCCGGCGAGCACAGGTGATCGATCATGCAGATCGAGATGAGGCTGTCGAACCGCTCGGCCGTCGCGAAGGTCCGGAAATCGCCGCCGACCACCTCGACGCCGGGGATCTTCCGGGCGTTCACCTCGGCGGCCTGCGCGGTGGACAGGGTGACGCCGACCGCGCGCGTCACGCCGCGCGTCGTGGCCACGTACTCGAGCGCCGCGCCCCAGCCGCAGCCGATGTCGAGCACCTTCTTCCCGGGCCCCGCCTTGGCGAAGTCCGACAGGATCCGGAGCTTGTTCAGCTGCGCGGCCTCGAGCGACTGCTCGGGGGACTCGTAGACGGCGCATGTGTAGTTCATGCGCTCGTCGAGCCAGAGCCTGAAGAACTCGTTCGAGACGTCGTAGCTGACCTCGACCTCGGCCTTACTGGATCCCATCGATGACTCCTTCGACACGTGCCGGGGCGCCGCCCGCGCGGCCCCCTTCGGTTCGCGACCCAGGGCCGCCCGCGCGGACCACGTCGCCATGGGGAGAGGGCGTCGCGCCCTCGTCAATGTCCGAGGCGACCTCGAGCTCGCCGGCCTCGAAGCGCCGCTTCATCTCGCGGCGCCGCACCTTGCCGCTCGACGTCTTCGCCAGCGTCCCCCGCTTGATCAGCGCGACCTCGGACAGCTGCACGCCGAGCTGGGCGCGCACGGCCTGGGTGATCGCCTGCGCGACGCCGGCGACGCTCCGCTTGGCCTCGGCGACGACGATCGCGCGCTCGGCCCCCTCGGCGGTGAGGCACGAGAACGCGACGCAGTGGCCCTCGCGCACCCCCTCGACGGAGGACGCGATGCGCTCGATGTCCTGGGGGAAGTAGTTCTTGCCGCCCAGGATGATGAGATCCTTGGAGCGGCCGCAGAGGTACACCTCGCCGGCGACGGTATAGCCGAGATCGCCTGTCCGCAGCCAGCCCCCTCCGAACGCGGCCTCGGTCGCCTCTGGCTCGTTGAAGTAGCCGGCGGCGACGCTCGGGCCGCGCACCCAGATCTCCCCGACCTCGCGCGGGCCGAGCGGCGATCCGTCGGGGCCCGCGATGATGAGCTCGTGGCAGGGGAGGGGGCGACCGCAGGAGACGAGCTCCAGCGACGCGCCGCCGTTCGCGGGCCACGCCTTGCCGGCCTGCATCGCCTTCGCGTCCACGCGATCGGTGGTGAGCGGGGCCTTGAGGTCGCTGAACGTGATCGCCAGCGTGGCCTCGGCCATGCCGTACGAGGGCAGGATGCTCTCCGGGCGGAGCCCCCGCTCGCCGAAGCGGCGGAGGAACGCGCGGAGCACGTCGGCCTGGATCGGCTCGGCGCCGCACCCGAGCGCGCGCACGCAGGAGAGGTCCCAGCTGCCCGCCTGCGCGTCGGTGACGGCGCGCGTGGCGAGGGCGAAGGCGAAGTTCGGGGCAAAGGTGATCGTGCCGCGGAACCTGTGGATCGCGTCGAGCCAGAGCGAGGGGCGGCGGATGAACGCCGTCGTCGGCAGGAACATCACCGGCACGAGCGCGTAGAGCGGCGCGATGACGAAGCCGATGAGCCCCATGTCGTGGTAGAGGGGCAGCCAGCTGACGCCGCGATCTTCCGGGGTGGAGCGCAGCCCGTCGAACATGATGGCGTGGCTGTTCACCGTCAGGTTGCGGTGGGTCACCATCACGCCCTTCGGCCGCGAGGTGCTCCCCGACGTGAACTGCAGGAACGCGAGGTCGTCGAGGGACACGCGCCACGGCTCGCCCGCGTCCGATGCGTCGAACGGGTCGGGCGCGCGCAGGTCACGCTCGAGGACGACGCGCAGCCCCGGCAGGGCATCGCGGCTCTCGCCGTTCGCCGCGAGGTAGGCGTCGATCATCTCCTTGAGCTGCTCGTTCGTGACGAGCACGCTGGCGCCTGACGCCTCGAGGATGTGCTGCACGGTCTCGCCGTACGCCTCGAGCTTGGCCAGCGACTGCGGCGGGTACATCGGGACGGCGACGATGCCTGCCGTCAGCGCGCCCACGAAGGTCAGGACGAACTCGTCGGCCTCCGTCAGGATCAGCGCGACCCGGTCGCCCTTGCGGAGCCCGAGCTTGCGAAGCGCGTAGGCCCGGCGCCTCGCCTCGATCCAGAGCTCGGCGTAGGTGATCGCTCGCTCCTCCCCCGAGCTGCGAACGAACGTGACTGCGCGGTCGGCGTGCACCGAATTCTGCTGAAGGACTTCGACGAACGTGCGCATAGGCTCTCTGGCGGCTCAGGCCGGCCGGACGTAGTGATCCGTCCGATAAGGACAACGGGGGCCTGAGTGAGCGCAGCCATAAGCGAAAATCGAGCCAGGGCAAACAGAAAACACGGGAATCCAGGGTTTGAGCTTGATTCCGCCGTGTACGCTTCGGA
Organism: Sorangium aterium; assembly: GCF_028368935.1. Lineage (NCBI taxonomy): Bacteria > Pseudomonadati > Myxococcota > Polyangiales > Polyangiaceae > Sorangium > Sorangium atrum. The sequence continues at coordinate 648,324 of NZ_JAQNDK010000006.1, forward strand.
TTCGCCAGGGCGCGATAGTCACGGGTGACGAAAAATCGTGCGCAGAGTGCGTCGAATATTCGTCACATCCGCCCTCGAGTGCGAATTGAGGTTCGCGTGGTGCGGGAGTCACACCGGCAGATGGCGCCGGCAGATGGCGCCGACCCAGGTTGAGGTTGGGCCGACCCAGGTTGAGGTTGCCGACCCAGGTTGAGGTTGGGCCGACCCAGGTTGAGGTTGCCTGGTTGCGCCGGTGAGATGGCCACCCGGCTTCGAGCTGCGGGCGCACAAAATGCAAAGAGGCGCCGGTCTCCCAGCGCCTCCCGCTCTCATGCGCGACGTCGCCGGCTACTCGCCGTCGTCCAGGCCCATGTGGCCCGCCGCCTCGTCTTCATGGGCGTCTTCGCCCTTCTTGTCGTCCTTCTTCTCGGTCTTCTCGAACCTCTTCGGCTCCGCGAGGGCCCAGTCGGCCGACCACGACGACAGCACGTAGATCGTGCCATCGCCGCCTTCCTTCGTGGCGTAGCGGCTCGACCCCTTCGCGATCTTGCCCACCTTGACGGTGAAGTCGCCCGCGTTGTCCTTGAGCTTGATCGTGATGATCCCGCCGTTCGAGGCCGCCGCGTCGAGCCCGGTGTCCGACTTCTCGTCGCCGAAGTCCTCCGCGCCGAGGTTCTTGTAGGCGCGCAGCAGGTCCTTCACCTTGGCCTCGTCGAACTTCTCCCACTTCGCGGAGGCCGCGCCCAGCTTGCCGCCCTTGTCGCGCTGGGCGAACGTGCCGGCCCACTTGTCGCCGTTCTTCGAGAAGCTGAACAGGCCGTTCTTGTTCTCGACCGAGACCTGGATGGCGTTCTCGTCCTCGAACTTGAGGATCGACGTCTCGCGCCAGTTCTTCGGCTCCCGCGTGTAGAGGTAGCTCGAGTAGCCGCCCGCGACGAAGACGCCGTCCTTCCCGTCGACGCGCGCCATCTGGCCGCGCGAGCCGCTCTTGCCGAGGTACAGGTCGAGCGCCTTCTCCTCACCCTTGTACGCGACGACGTGGACCGCCTTCTCGTTGGTGAGCTCGTACTGAGGGTACGTGCCGTTCGTCCGGTCGATGACCTCCTTCAGCTTGAGCTCCTTCAGGTTGTCGAGGAGGCTCCGCACGTTCGCCGCGTTCGCCTTGGCGTTGACGGGCTTCGTGACCTCCCACGTGTCGCCCTTCTTCTCGAGCGTCACGTCGGACTTGTCGGCGTTCTTGATCGCGATCTTCGTGACCTTCTCGACGTCTTCCTTCGAGACGCCCACCTTCGGCAGATCCGCCGTGGCGGCGGTCGCCGAGTGCGCGGCGAGCTCGTCCTTCTGCTTCTTCTGCGTGAAGTACACGCCGAGGCCGAGGAGCGCGAGGACGGCGAGGGCGATGTAGATTCTGTGCTCGGTCTTCATGGCTCTTTCACCCGATGGGGCTCTGGCTCAGTCGAGCGTGATGTTCTCGCGGGCGCTCTCGCGACGCCGCCACCGGATGAGGCCGAACACGGCGAAGAGGGCCGCCGGCAAGAGCGTCAGCGACCACTGCACGCGCTGCTGCACGGTCTTGCGCTCCGCCCGGTACTCCTCGGCCTTCTTGGCCAGGGTGGCCTCGTCGTCCGTGGCCTCCTGCTTCGGCTTCTCGATGCCCGCGTAGGTCAGGTTCGTGTCGCCGAACATCTTCGCGGTCGCGGCGAGCAGCGTGCTGTCCCCCGCCATCCAGTCGAGGGTGTTCTTGAACGCCAGGATGGTGGCGGTCAGGTACTTCTGCGCGTACGGCTGCGAGAGCATCAGGAGATCCTCGTCGCCGCCCATCCCGCCCATCATCGCCATCTGAGGCGGCATGGGGGGCGGGTTGCCGGCCCGCGCGAACGGGTTCGCGAGGAACTGCGACGCCGACAGCACGAGGATGCGGCCCTTGTCAGCGCTCTCCGCGGGAGCGCTGATCCCGAGCCCCTCCTGGCCCCCGAAGGCGCTCTTGAGCTTGCCCTCGATGGTCACGGCGATCGCGCGCTGCGCGTACTCGCCCTTCGGCTTCCAGTCGGCCGAGAACTTCATGTCGATGGCCTCGGACACGTCGACCGTCGTCTTCGGCGTCGAGCGCGCGACGACCTTCATCGTCGCCTCGGGCTGCTTCTCCGGGTGCGGCACGAGGGTCGACGGGAAGGGGAAGGAGAGCTCGGGGAGGCGGAAGAAGCCGGGGAACGACGAGTCGAGGATCTGCTCCTTCTCGTCGAAGCGGCTGTCCTCCTGGAGCTGGAGGATGCCCGGCGCGCGGAACCACATCATCTGGCCCGACTGCGTCTGCACCGGGATGGCCATCGAGCGGCTCCAGTCGAGGATCGCCTCCTTCTTCATCTCGACGCCGTAGCCGTCGAGCAGCTTCTCGAGGCCCCAGGTGTTGAGCGAAGCCTTCATCGCCGGATCGGACGCCTTGAGGTTCACCGCGCCGGCGAACACGGCGAGCGCCTTGTTGCCCAGCATCATGAACTGGTCGATGCGGCGCAGCTCCTTCTCGGTGAACTCCTTGCCCGGCTGCGTGATGACGAGGCCGGCGAGCTCCTTGTTGATCTCGCTGTCGCCGCCCTTCAGGTCGACGTCCTCGAACTTGTAGAACGGGAAGTGGTGCTCGAGCAGCGCGCGCATCGACGGGCCGCCCCCCCGGCCGCCCTGGGCCGCGACGAGGTTCGCGTCCGTCAGCTTGATCTCGTCCTTGCCGGTCACGATGCCGATCTTGGTGTCGATGGCGTCCGCCTTGTCGCGGATCTCGCGGATCGTGTTCGTGATCCAGAACTCGAGGCCCTGCGCCTGGTCCGGCGAGAGCATCGGGATCGCCTCCTTCTCGCTGCCGTACTTGAAGGCGATGCCCATGAACCCGCGGGTGATCGTGGCCTGATCCTGGCCGGTCTCGCTCCCCTCGCCGAACGCGGCCTCCTGCAGGCCCGCCTCCTTGGCGGCGGCGCGCTGCTCGTCCGTCTTCGCCTCGATGATCGCGTAGTGGAGCTTGCCGTTCGAGGCCTGCTCGTACTCGTTCATGAGGTCGGTGAGGTCCTGGATGAACGCCTCGTGCTTCGGGAGCCCCCGGGTGACGTAGACGTCGATCTGGAGATCCTGCTTGAGCCCCTCGCGGACGAGGTGGGCCGAGCCCTTCGAGAGGGTGAACCTCTCGGTCTTCGTCATGTCGAAGCGCTTGTAGGCGCCGTACGAGATGACGTTGGCCACCACGAGGATGGCGGCCACGATGGCCAGGTAGACGCCTGTCTGCGTCGCGGCTTTGGCTTTCCGTTCCATGGTTGGTCCTTACGCCCACTTCCTGCGCTCGAGCGCCCTGAACGCGGCCATGAGGCTGCCCGCGGTGACCGAGAGGAAGAAGACGATGTCTCGAGTGGACACCATGCCGCGCGCGAACGGCGTGAGGCGGGTGTCGAAGCTGATGAAGGAGAGGAAGTCGCGGAGGAACGACGGGGCGTAGTCGGCGAAGTTGTCCACGCCGTGCAGGAACCCGAGCACCAGGAAGGTGATGAAGAACGCGATCACCTGGCTGTCGGTCAGCGACGAGATGAGGAGGCCGATCGAGACCGCCGCCGCGCTGTAGAGCACGAGGCCGATGTAGCCCGAGAGCACGGGCCCGCTGTCGAGCGCGCCGAGGTGCCAGGGCCACACGAACATCATGATCGGATAGAGGATCGTCGAGAAGACGAGCACGAGGACGAGCCCCCACGCGCCGAGGAACTTGCCGAGGACGACCTCGTGGTCCTGCACGGGCAGCGTGATCAGCATCTCGAGCGTGCCGCTCCGCTTCTCCTCCGCGAGGAGCCGCATCGTGATGACGGGGACGATCAAGAAGGAGAGCCCTATCGGCGCCCAGCTGAACAGCTGCACGAGCGAGGCGCGATCCGCCTGCCAGAAGCCGCCGTTCATGAAGAAGAAGATGAGGCCGAGCGCGATCAGCCCGAAGCAGATCACGACGTAGGCCAGTGGGGAATCGAAGTTGGAGCGGAACTCCCGCTTCGCGATGGTCAGGGTGGTGCTCATACCGTTCAGCCCTTCTTCTTGCCGGGCGCTTCTTCCTCCGCGCCTTCGTCCTCGCCGCCGTCGCTGCCGTCCTTGGCCTCGTCGCCGGCGCTGTCGTCGTCCTCGTCGTCCTCGTCGTCCTCGTCGTCGTCGGCCGCCGCGCTCGCCTCGTCCTCGTCGTCAAGGTCGTCGGTGATCAGCTTGCGGCCGCGGTCCTTGCGCTCGTCGCCGCGCGTGAGCGCCTTGAACACGTCCTCGAGGCTCTGCGAGTCGCGCCGCATCTCGAGGAGGAGCCAGCCCTTCTGCACGACGAGCTGGAAGAGCTCGGGCCGGATGTCGCCGCCGAGCGCGCCGAGGAGCTGGAAGCTGTGGGCGCTGTCGCCGGTCGGCAGCTCGGTGACGCTGGTGACCCCGGGCAGACCGGAGAGCGCCTCCTGGACCTCCTGGGCCGTCGGCGGCTTGCGCGCGCCCGACCGGTAGCCGTCGCCGCCCTCGAAGACCTTCTTCTCGTGGACGGTGACGACGTAGCGGACCTTGCCGCTCTTGGCGCGGATGTCGTCGAGCGGGCCGTCGGCGACGACGCGCCCCTTGGAGACGACGATGGCGCGGGCGCAGGCGGCCTCGACCTCGGAGAGGTTGTGGGTGGAGAGGAGGATCGTCCGCTCCTTGCCGATCTCCTTGATGTAACGGATGACCTCCGCCTTCTCGTTCGGGTCGAGATCGCTCGTCGGCTCGTCGAGGATGAGGATCGGGGGATCGTGGACGAGCGCCTGGCCGAGGCCGACGCGCTGGCGATAGCCGTGGGACAGCGTGCCGATGTCCTTACCGAGCACCTGGGCGAGGCCGCATACCTCGACGATCCCCTTCATCCGCTTCTTGAAGAGCGAATGATCGAGGCCGCGCATGTCGGCGACGAACGAGAGGTATTCCCACACGTTCATCTCGCCGTAGAGCGGGGCGCGCTGGGGCAGGTACCCGAGCTTGCGCCGGACATCGAGCGGGTCGTCGAAGACGTCGTACCCGTGGACCCGCGCCGTCCCGGCCGACGCCGAGAGGAAGCAGGTGAGGATGCGCATCGTCGTCGACTTGCCGGCCCCGTTCGGTCCCAGGAAGCCGACGACCTCGCCGCGATGGACCTCGAAGCTCACCTTGTCGAGCGCGCGCAGCGACCCATAGCGCTTGGTCAGCGAGCTCGCCTCGATCATCACATCGCTAGCCAAAATGACCTCCTTAGATGGTTCCTTGAGAAGCGGAGCGCCCTGCTCCGTCGTTCGCCCCTGGCGATCCCCCCCGCCTTGGCCGGCGGGCGCGCCGTTGGGACACCCTGGATCACCCATTACCCAGGCGAAAGGCGGCGCCATCGTAGCGGCGGGTGGATCTCTGTCAACAGCGCCGACCCGAAGCGGCTGAACCTGGTGTTTATTCCCGGCGATCGGGGCTGCACCCGGCGCGGTTGTCCGGGCTATCCCCGGATTGGCGGGGTGGCGGCGGCGCCTCCGCGACGGGTCGCGCGTGGGACGGGCTCGCCTGGCGCGCGCGGCTGCGGAATTTCTCCTTGACCCGAGTGTCTGTGTTGGACTAGTTGGCCACACCTCGCGTGAGCCTCATCGTCCAGAAGTTCGGCGGCACGTCCGTCGGGTCCATCGAGCGCATCCAGCGGGCGGCCGCGCGGGCGCTCGCCACACAGCAGGCCGGTCATGACGTCGTGGTCATCGTCAGCGCGATGTCCGGCGAGACGAACCGGCTGCTCAAGCTGGCGTCGGACATCGCCCCCGTGCCCGACGCGCGGGAGATGGACGCGCTCGCGGCGACCGGCGAGCAGGTCTCGGCCGCGCTGATGGCGATCGCGATCCAGGCGCAGGGGGGCAAGGCGCGGAGCTTCCTCGGCCACCAGCTGAAGATCCTGACGGACAGCGCCTATACGAAGGCGCGGATCAAGGCGATCGACGCCCAGCGGCTGCACGAGGCGCTGGCCGGGGGGAAGATCGCGGTGGTCGCCGGGTTCCAGGGCGTGGACGACGCGGGCAACATCACGACGCTCGGCCGAGGCGGCAGCGACACGAGCGCCGTGGCGATCGCGGCGGCGGTGGGCGCCGAGTGCGAGATCTACACGGACGTCGACGGCGTTTACACAACGGACCCGAACATCTGCAAGACGGCGCGGAAGATCGAGCGGATCAGCTACGAAGAGATGCTGGAGCTCGCCTCGCTGGGAGCGAAGGTCCTTCAGATACGGAGCGTGGAGGTTGCGATGAAGTACGGTGTCCCGGTGCATGTGCGGTCGTCGTTCTCGGACGTGCCGGGCACGTGGGTCGTCAGCGAGGAGCAGTCTCTCGAGAGCGTGACGGTGACGGGCGTGGCGCTCGACCGGAACGAGGCGCGGGTCATGCTCGTCGGCGTCGACGACAAGCCGGGCGTGGTGGCGCAGATCTTCGGCGCGCTGGCCGAGGAGAACATCAGCGTCGACATGATCATCCAGAACGCGCCGAGCTACGGCCTGGAGACGCGCGGCACGTCCGGCGAGGTGAAGGCCGACGTCACGTTCACCGTCGGCAAGGCGGATCTCCCGCGGGCGAAGCTCGTGATGGAGAAGATCTCCAGCGGCGTGCGCGCGATGAGCGTCCGCTACGAGGAGGACATCGTGAAGGTGTCGATCGTCGGCCTCGGGATGCGGACGCACGCGGGCGTGGCGGCGCGGATGTTCCAGCTGCTCGCGGCGGAGGGGATCAACATCCAGGCGATCTCCACGAGCGAGATCAAGATCTCGTGCCTCGTCTCGACGAAGTATGCCGAGCTCGCCGTCCGCGCGCTGCACGATGGCTTCGGGCTCGGCGGCAAGGCCTGACCGAACCCGTTTTACCGTCGTGATGCGCTCGCCGTGAGCGGCCCCGACCCGGTCGGTGAGGCCGCTCGCGGCGTGTCGCATTGTGGCGTCGAGCGCACGGACATCGCTCCGCGGAGCGGGGATCGCGCCGCGGCCAGTCCGATGCGCCCCTGATGCGGCCCGGCGCGCCTACTGCTGCTCCTGCGCCATCGCCGCGGCGAAGCGCAGCAGCCCCTCGCCCCAGCCGCCGAGGATGTACGTGCGGTCATAGAACTCGGGCACGAGCGTGTCCTGGTACCCGGCGACCTGGACAAGGAACACGCGCACGTCGCGGTTCACCCGCGCGCGGTACGTCGCCACGAGCTTCGCCACGTCGATGTAGTGCCCGTTCCAGGCGAAGTCCGCGTAGTCCTTCGGCCGCGTACCGTACAGGCCGCCGTGGCCGGCCTGCATGTCGCTCATCACGAACACCGAGTCCCAGCGCTGCCGCTCGCGGATCGCGCGATCCCAGAAGAGCCACACGCCGTTCTCGGTCGCCGTCCCGATCGTGCGGGCGATGTGCTCCGCCTTCTCGAGCTGCGAGAACACGCTCTCCTGCTTGCGCACCGCGAACGTCTCCAGCCGGTCGCCGAACACGCCGAGGTGCCCGTCGCTCGCGCGCATCCCGGCCACGACCCCCGTGAGGTTCGCGATCGTGGAGATCTGCATCGTCCCGAGGCTGCTCGTGGTCGTGCCCTGCGCGGAGCCGCTGTTGTCGCAGAGCACCATCACGCGGCCGGGGAAGTACGGCACCTGGCCGAGCGAGCGGTCCAGGCACTTCTCCACCGCGTCGAGCACGGCGCCCGGCGCGCAGCCCTTCACGGCGCGGTAGGCGCTGTAGTACCGGAACGGCAGCTGCTTCCCCTCCGCGGCCGTCTCGACGAGCTTCGGCAGGAACTGGTCGAACGGCACGCCCGCCTCGATCAGGTTGCGCAGGTTGCGCAGCAGGGCCATGTGGCCCATGACCGGCAGCGCCTTGCGCCACGCGCACCGGTTCGAGCCGCGCGCCGAGACGATCGCCTCCCAGGTGCGGCCGGTCGCGCGGAGCGCGCCCTTCGCGAGGCGGTCCACGCTGGGGCTCTTCGGGTGCACGAGGTTCATGACGTCCACGGTCTTGCTCCCCTTGCCCTCGAGCCGGTACTTCGCGAGGGCGTGATCGTCGAACCGCTCGAGCGCGTCGCGCAGCGCGCGCTTCAGCGCGTTCGGCACCGGCTTGCCGAAGCGGTAGAGCTGGTACGCGAGGGCGACCGCCGGCTCGTCCGCGCGCTTCAGGATGCGCGGCGCGTAGCTGCGCACGAGGCCCGTCCCGCGCACGGACGCGGTGTTCGCCGCGCGCACAAGGATGACCTGGGGCGTCGTGCGCATGTGCTCCTCCTCGCGCAGCCGCGCCGCCTCGGCGAGCGTCGCCTCCGGATCGGCCGCGAGCGCCTCGTCGATGGCCTTCTCGATCAGCGCCGCCGGCGAGAGCTTGCGCCACTCGGCCGGGTCCACCGCGCCCAGCGTCTCGCGCAGGCGCCGCACCTCGGCGTCCGAGAGGCGCGCGCGGGCGGCCGCCTTCTTCGCCGCCTTCACCGACGCCTTCGCCTTCGCCGCATTGACGGTCTTCGCCGGGCGCGGATCCGCGGGATCGAGATGGTAGTACATCGGCTCGCCGAAGAAGCACGACGAGGCCGCGAGGCGGAGGCGCTTCAGCGGATCGGTGATGTCGTAGGAGCGGCCGCCCATCCAGTTCAGGTGCGAGTCGGCGCTGCGCTTGTCCTGACGCTTGAGATGCTGAAAGAACGCCATGATGCCACCTCCATCCTCGACGCATGCGCGGCGAGGGATCGAAAGCGGGGTGCAGATTCGATGTGCGCACCGCTCGTAGAAAACGGGCGCAGCGCGGAGGATGGTGATCACGGGGTTGGTCGTGTCAAAACGAAGGAACCGTGATCTCACTGCCGCGCTGCGCCCTGGTGCCAGAGGCGGGACTCGAACCCGCGACCTCGTCCTGAGAAGGGAAGTAACCCCGGAGCTCACTGCCGGCGCTCATCGCGCCGGAGAACACCGTCCGGAGTTGTTTTCGCGCTCTAACCGCTGAGCTACTCTGGCGTGGACGCTGGGGGGTATTGCAGGGCGGATGCCAAGTCGGTCTCCGCGGGTGCCGACCGCAGAAACCCCGGGGGAACGGCCGAGAGCGAGGGTCGCTGACGTCTCCCGCCGGTCCGTTGTCTATCCCATGGGATAAAAACCTAGATGAACTGATAGATCGGGCCAATCGCCGCGGTCGATGCGCCACCACCGTCGACGATCGTCTCCGCGGAACGATGTCGGGTTCAGCCGTTGCGCGCGGGTCTCGCTCGCGGGGAACCCCGGTGAAGGCTCGTTCGACAGCGCGCCGGACGCGCTCTGCGCGAGGGCGGGCGCGCGCGTTCATCACCGTGGAGGTGCGGGGGACACGATCTGGGGTTTGGTAGAATTTTGAACCAACGCCCAGATCCGGACCTGGGAGCTGCGTCGTGACGCGTGCCCTGGGGAGGTCGAGACCTTCCGGGCGAGTCCGAGGGGAGATTTCCGCGAGGACGAGACCTTGGCGGAAGGTGCGCAGAGGAGGGCTCGGCCAGATCGCGGCCTCGGCGGCGGGCGGCAGAGGAGGGTTCGGCCAGATCGCGGCCTCGGCGGCGGGCGGCAGAGGAGGGCTCGGCCAGATCGCGGCCTCGGCGGCGGGCGGCAGAGGAGGGCTCGGCCAGATCGCGATCTCGACGGCAGGTGGGACACGAGGGGCTGGTCAGGTCGAGGCCTCCGGGGCAGGGGAGCGACGAGGGCTCGGCCAGATCGAGACCTTGGCGGCTGCCGTGATCGGATCGATGGTCGAGCGACGGGTGGCGTCAGCCGCTGCGAGCCGGAGGCGCGCTCCGTGACGGGGCGCGCGCCGCGAGCGTCTCCGGGTCCGCCGCGCGATCGTCACCGCCGGCGCGCCGAGAGGAAACCGGCGGCGATCTCGGTTGTGTAGAGTGCGAGATGACGGCGCTCGTGGTCGGCTCATGGTGCATCGCGGCGGACGGATCCCTCGCGCCGAGGCTGCCGTGAACCTCGCCGCGCGATCCCGGCTCGGCCCGCAGGCCAGGGCCGAGGAGCTGCTCCCTCGTCCCGGCGACGGCGAGCGGTACGACCCGCCTGAGCAACTCGTTCCCATGTCGTCCTCGGGCCTCCCGGCGTCCGGGGTGCGGATCTCGAGCGCAGCGGCCCTGGACGCGGAGGCGCTTTACCGCCGCCACCATCACCTCGTGTACCGACTCGCCCTCCGTTACGGCCGCGGCAACGTGGCCTGGGCAGAGGATGTGACGCAGGACGTATTTCTCGATCTGATGAAGGCGCTCGCGACGCTGACCGATCGAGACAACCTCGAAGGATGGCTGTACCGGGCGACCTCGAATCGCTGCCTGAACCGCCTGCGGCGGGACCGGTTCCTCGATCTCGCGCCCATCCGCTGGCTGCTCGGGCAGGACGAGGCCGACCCGCGCCCGATGCTGGAGGAGGTGGCCATCGCGCGCGACGATCTGCGCCGGGCGTTCGAGGCGCTGGGGAAGCTGCCTCCCAAGGAGCAGATCGCGTTCTCGATGTTCTATCTCGACGGCAAGGAGCAGGAGGAGATCGGGAGCGTCCTTGGCCACTCCAAAAGCTACGTGTGCAAGCTGATTCAAAAGGCCGTCGCGCGGCTCCGCGAGGCCGGGTGGGAGGTGGGGCAATGACGCGAGACCGCGACCTGCTCGCGCTGCTGCACGAGGTCGACGAGCGGCTCGCGGCGGCGACGCCGTCACCCCGGCTCGCGGCGCGCCTCGGCGCGCGGTTGCGCGGGGCGCGCCCGTCCCTCGCCGGGCGCGCGGGGCGCCCGCTCGCGCTGGCCCTCGCCGCCGGAACGGCCGCGGTCGCCCTCGCCGCCGCCCTCCAGCGCCCCGCGTCCCCCGAGGTCTCCGCGCGCAGCCCCGCCGTCGAGCCCGCGGTCGGCATCGTCGGCGATCGCCCCCACGCGGACGGCGGGATCCCGGAGCGCACGCCGGCAGACGGCCACCCGCCGGCGCCGCCCCGGATCTACGCCCCGCTCCTCCGGGAGCCGCCCCGCCGGCTCGCTCCGCCGCCGAGGACCTCGCCGCCTGCGCCTCACGGCTCGGCAGCGCCGCCGGACGCGCGCGACGCGCCCGTAGGCCAGCGCCACAGCGAGCTCCCCGAGAGCCGCGCCCCGGTCCCGCCGTCGCGCGCGCGCGCCCTGCCGCCGGCCGTCGCGCTCCCGTCGAGCCCGGGGTGGGTCGACGCCCTGGAACGTCCGCCTGTCCACGCGTCGCCATCGCGCGGCCAGCTCCCCTCGTCGAGCCGAGGCACCGGCGGCGCCAGCGCTCCGGCGGAGGTCGCTGGGCAAAAGGGCGATCGAAGCGCCGAGGGGGCGGACCGCGCGACGACCGCGGAGCCCCACGAGAAGCCGGCGGGTCCGCAGGAAGAGGCGGGCTGCCGGACGGCGGAGGATCTGACGAGCGAGGTCGAGGCGATGTGCGACGCGCAGGGCCTCGTCCTCGCCGACGTCAGGCTGCTCGATCCGTGCAGAGACGGCGGCTACCGCAGCGTCGAGCACACGTGCGTCGACGACGAGCCGACCGAGTGCTGGCGCGGCCAGCTCGGCGACGGCCTCACCTGCCATGACAGCGGCGATCTGAAGGATCAGGCCTACATCACGTGCCGCAACCAGGGCGCGGATCTCACCGAGTTCACTTACGACCGGGGCGTCCCTGGATGCAGCGGCAGCGAGACGACGGGGGCCGTCTATGCGTGTTGCCCGGCGGCGGAGCCGCTTCCGTCGCGCCTGTGCTGGACGACCAAGATCGACCACGGGGACGTGTGCCAGGCGCAGTCGACGCTCGGTGACGAGGCCAGCGCCATGTGCGCGGACGCCGGGCAGCAGATCTTCCACATCTGGTACAACTCCGGCACCGCGAGCTGCCCCGAGGCGCACGACACGAGCGCGCTCTTCACCTGCTGCCCGTGAGCCGCGATCGCGAGGTGGCCTGACGGAGGAAACCGGCAGGCCCGCCGCGGTTGATGAAGAGCGGAACGACGAGGAGAGCGCGCCGACCGGGGCTCCGGCGGCGCGCGCGTCGAAGCTGTCCCGGGCTGGGCCGGGCTTGATGGAGGACTCCATGCGATTTTTCGTTGCGACCGGTCTCTCGCTCTGTCTCTCGATCTCGGGTCTTCTCGCCGGCGCGGGCTGCATCAGCGCCGAGGTGCCGGACCCTGACAGCGGAACGGACTCCGCGGGCGTGAAGAGCGCGAAGAGCGACGGCGTGGAGGACGGTTCGAGCGGCGATGGCGAGGCGAAGCCGCCGCCCCCGCCGTCCGACGATGGCGAGGCGACGCCCGCGCCGCCCCCGTCGCTCCCGCCCCCGCCGGCCCTGCCCCCTCCGCCGCCCCTGCCGGAGACGTGCTGGAGCGGCGAGCTGGGCGATGGCGTCACATGCAGTGACAGCAGCGATCTGAAGGACGAGGCCTACATCACCTGCAGGAACCAGGGCGCGGATCTCGCCGAGTTCACTTACGAGCGGGAACTCCCTGGATGCAGCGGCAGCGAGACGACAGGGGCCGTCTATGCGTGTTGCCCGGCGGCGGAGCCGCTGCCGTCGCCCACGTGCTGGACGACCAAGATCGACCACGGGGACGAGTGCCAGGCGCACTCGACGCTCGATGCAGAGGCCAGCGCCCTGTGCGGAGAGACGGGCCAGCAGATCTTCCACATCTGGCACAACTCCAGCGGCACGATCTGCCCCGAGGCGTACGACACGAGCGCGCTCCTCACCTGCTGCCCGTGAGCAGCGGTCGCGGGCCTGCCTGGCGGAGGGAGACCGGCAGGCAGGCCAGCGCGACGGCTCCTTTCGTCGACGCCGGCGATGGGTATCATGGCGCCCGCCCTGAACGCGCCCGCGCGCGGTGGAGTCGCTCCCATGCCCGATCCCTACATCTACCAGCGTGACATCGAGACGTACGGCCGCCTCACCGCGTCGCAGATCCAGAAGCTCGTCCTGCCGGTCGATGCGGGGTTCGGGAGCGCGCTGCGCACCGTCACGGCGCGCCTCGACGCCGCGACCGAGGCCCTGCGCAAGGCGACGCTGGACGCGACGGCCGCTCCTGGGTCTCCCGGCGCGTCCCGCGGATCGAGGGGCGCCCGGGCCAATCCGGTCGCTGCGGGCCGCGGCCTGCTGCGCCGCCTCGTGGAGCACGCCGCCTCGCGGCCCAACGGGGCCGCGCTGGCCCGAGAGCTCCTCCAGGGCCAGACGCTCGCCACCGTGCTGCGCCGCCGCCCCGCGGCGCTCGCCGCGGCGCTGACGCACGCGATCGAGGTGCTCGAGCAGCACGAGGGGCAGCTGCCCGAGCGCGAGGCGTGGACGGCCGACCTCGAGCGCTCCCGGGATGCCCTCGAGCCGCTCATCAGGAGCGTGCGCAAGACCCGGCTCGCGCGCCGCACGATGACCCCGGAGATGAAGGCCGCGCGCGACGAGTGGATCACCACCTACGGCGCGGCGAAGCTCCTCGTGGAGTGCGTGCTCCGGCTCCACGGCAAGACGTCGTTGATGCCGGAGATCTTCGGCGATCTCCCGCGCGCACCCCGCGCCGCCGCGGGGACGAGCGCAGCGCGACGCCCGCCGGCGAGCGCGTCTGCGCTCGCGTGACGATTCCACTGCTCACTCCGGAGCTTGACCCGCGCGGATATGAGGAAATAAAGAAGCGGTAGGCCCGAGGAGAGGGGTTCTCGGGGCGGGGCGGAGGCATAGGCGTTAACCAAGTTTCGCGCCGCGTTCTCCTACATACGAACGTTTACGTGGTCGTGAACGTTTACGTGGTCGTGGTCGTGGTCGTGAACGTTTACGTGGTCGTGGTCGTGGTCGTGGTCGTCAACGATAGGCCGTAAACGACCACGACCACGACCACGACCACGACCACGACCACGTAAACGTGAACGTAAACGTTCACGTTCACGTTCACGTTTACGTTTACGTTCGTGACCGATGGTGGGGGGAAGGGGGGGCGGGCTTCGCCCTCTGAGCGTGACCGCACAATCTCCTCGGGCCGGGCGGCCCGGAACACGCTCCTACGTACCGCCCCCGCCCCCGAGGTGCGTCCGGAAGAACCTCACGAGGTGCCCATACTGGAGCACCTGGTTGTCCCGCTTCTGCGCGCCGTGCCCTTCGTCGGCGAACAGGATGAGCTCGGACGGGATCTTCCTTGCCTCCAGCGCCTGCTGGATCTGCACCGACTCGCCTGCAGGGACCCGCGGATCCGACGCCCCCTGCACGATCAGCAGAGGCGCCTTCACCCGATCGAGGTACGTGATCGGCGAGAGCTTGAGCAACGCGTCCCGATCCTTCTCGGGATCGCCGTACTCGGAGATCCGGAGGATTCGCCGGTAAGGCGCCGTGTTCTGGAGGAACGTCACGAGGTTGCTCATGCCGACGACGGCGGCGCCCGCATCGTAGGCGCCGGCGAACATGGTCATGCCGATCAGCGCAGAATAGCCGCCGTAGCTGCCGCCGAAGATGCCGACCCTCGGCGGCCGGCCCTCGTGGCCGAAGCTCGCCTTGACGAACTTCGCGGCGTCCTCGATGTCCGTGATGACGTCGAGCCGCTTCGCGCCGTCGTCGGCGTGCAGCCATGTCTTGCCGTAACCGTCGCTCCCGCGGACGTTCGGCTCGACGAACACGAACCCCGCGTCCACGAAGAGCTGCGCCCGCGCGCTGAACCCAGCCCTCGCCTGGGCCTCCGGGCCGCCGTGGAAATGGACGATCACAGGACACGGCCGCTCGCACCGCGCAGGGCGCCGCACGAACATCGGGATCTGCGCGCCGTCGCGCGCGGGATAGGACTCCAGCGTGGTCGCCGAGAACGCGCCCGGCGCCATCTCGGGCATGCTCGGAGCGTGCCACTGCGAGAGCTTGCCAGTCGTCCAGTCGAGGACATGCGCCGTCGCCGGCGATGTCGAGGTCTCCAGGAGCAGCGTCGTGAACCGGCCGTCCCACGTCGTCGAGACCGGGGTCACGTGATCCGCCGCCGGGAGCGCAGGCAGCTTGATCTCGCGGTGCGACCTCGCGTCGAGCGCGCGGAGCCGCGTGTAGCCGCGCTCGTTCACCGTGTAGAGGATCCTCTTCCTCGCCCGATCGATGGAGAACGCGCTGACGTCGAACGGGATCTCCGGCGAGATCGGCGTGAGCTTCCCCGCCTTCCAGCTGTAGAGCCGGCGGTGCTCCCCGAGGCGCGGCGTGAGCACGAGGACCTCGCCGGGCGCGGCGCCGTACTTGGCCTCGTAGTCCTCGCGCTCGCCCTGCCCGAAGAGGGGAGTCGGCGCGTCGGCGCCCGGAGCGGCCTTCGCGCCGGGCGCCCACTCGAAGAGCTCGCTCATGTTGGAGCCCACGTCCTTCGCGAGCAGCAGGCGGCCGTCGCCCGCGGCGTCCACGGCGCGCCAGATGCCCTCGCGATCGAACACGACCTCTCGCTGCCTCGACGCGATGTCGTACCGGTAGATGACGTACGCGTCCTTCTTGACGTCGTTGGCCCGATAGTAAACGTGCCTCCCATCGTCGGAGACGAACTGGAGCTGCGTCTGCACGCCGGGCGCGTGCTGGATGGCGACGAGCGGGCCGCCCTTCGCGTCCTGCAGGTAGAGCCCTGGGTTCTCCTCGCCCTTGCGGTCGCGCGAGAGGACGAGGCGCGCGCCGTCCGGCGTGACGGCCTCGACCACGGTCGGATCCTCGCCGCCGGTGAGCTGCAGCGGGAAGCGCTGCGGCCCGTCGAGCCGGAAGACCTGCCTCGTCCCCGTGATCGTCCAGGTGAAGTAGAGCGCCTTGCCATCCGGCCCTAGGACGCCTCCGGAAGGAGCGCGCACGTCGAGCATGGCCTGGATGCGGCGCGAGACGTCGTCCGGGAGCGGAGGCGCCGCGTAGCGAGCCAGGATCTCCGGGGAGACGCTCGCCGCGCCGTGCCCCTCGTACCCGGGCCGCTCCGGCGCGGGCGCAGGCCGCGGCGGTCCGGCGGGCGAAGGCGGCGCTGGCGGCGCGGACGCGGCAGGCCGGGGCGCAGCCGCCGGGGGCCCCGGCGGGGCCGGCGCGCACGCCGCCGCGAGGGCGAGGGGGCCGAGCAAGCCGAGCAAGGAGCGCCGCGCGGCGCCGTGGCGCCCGCGCGGCGTCGAGGAGGACGACATGCGGCGCATTTCGCCGGAGCGGGCATACGCCGGCAAGGTCAAAGGCGGTGCGGCGCGGGCGGGGTCAAAGGCCGCGCGGCGCGAACAGGGTCAAAGGCGGTGCGGCGCGAACAGGGTCAAAGGCCGCGCGGCGCGGGCGAGGGCGCCGGCGCGGGCCCGCCTCAGTCGGGCTCGCCGGGGAGCTTCGCGCGGCCGAGGGCCGCCTCCGCCGCCGCCAGCTGCGCCGCGAGCTTCCTCAGCTCCTCGGCTTCCTCGCCCTGGAGCGAGATATTCGGGACGAGCGCGTTCAGGGCGCGGCGGTTGTACGCGAGCCCGAGCGGCGAGCCCTTCTCGAGGTTCATCACCATCGACTCGGCCAGCACCGCCAGCGCCTCCCGGTGCAGCCCCTTCGCCGAGAGCACCTCCGCGAGCGCGGCCGTCGAGCGGGCCAGGCCGAGGAGGTCGCCGTGCGCCTCCTCGGCCTCGATCGCCGCGGTCAGGCGCTGCGTGGCGCGGTCGAGGCGGCCGTTGCGGAGCTCCAGCCGGCCGATCGTCTCCCACACCCGGGCGAGCTCCCGGGTGTCGCCGAGCTGCTTGTAGGCGCGCTCCGCGGCGAGCGCGTGGTCGAGGCCCATCGACAGCGCGTCGGACTCGCGCCCGGGGCGGGCGGGGACGTGGAGCGGGATCCGCGCGAAGAGGTGGTCGGTCTCGGCGAGCTCGACGCGCGCCGATGGATCGACCCGGGCCCGCTCCTCGAAGGTCCGGCGCGACTCGATCAGGAGGTGCGTCGCGCGGACGGGATCGCCCATGCGCACGTGGACCGCCGCCTGATCGTTGAGCAGCCGGGCCGCGCCGAGCGCGTCCCCGGCGTCGAGCAGCAGGCGGCTCGCGATCGCGAGCTCCTCCAGCGCGCGCTCCAGCGATCGCGCGTCGCCCATGTCGTAACAGACGCCCGCGATGAGCGCGGCGACCTCGGCGTGCAGCTCCGGCGGGTCGCCCTGCGCGAGGAGCGCGCGCGCGGCGTCGAGCACCTCGAGCGCGCCCGAGAGCGTGCTGGCGGGGTCCGGGCCGGCGGCTTGCCACTGCGCCCGGGCGATGCCCGAGAGCGCGCCGATGCGGAGCCGGCGGCGCGCGGGCGTGGCCGGCATGCCGTCGAGCAGCGAGAGCGCCTTCCGCGCGTAGCTCAGCGCCTGGGCGTACGCTCCCATGGCCGCTGCCTCGACCGCGGCCGCGCAGTAGCGCTGCGCCGCTTCCTCGTGCTCACCCGCCTCGGTCAGGTGCGCCGCCGCGCGCACGTCGTGGAGGTGGCGCCCGGCGCCGTGCGCCGCCGCGCTCGCGGCGCCCGCTGCCTCGGCGCGATCGGGCGCCGGGTACATGGACACGCCGAGCGGCGCCGCGGCGCGCAGGGACTCGGCCGCGCGCCCGGCGACGGAGTCGGCCGGCGCCGGCCAGGAGAAGGAGTGGCGGGATCCAGAAGACGCTCGCTCGGACAGCGCGGCCGGGACGCGCAGCGAGGCCCCGCGGGCCGAGCGGCTCGGCTCGTCCAGGAAGGCGCCGCCGATGGACGCGAGATCGCGGGGCACCCGCATCGGCCCCGGGATGGGCGCGTCGAGCGAGTCGGGCGGGGCGTCGAACAGGATGGACTCGGGCGGCTCCGAGACGCGGCGGCTCTCGGGGCCGCGGTGGAACAGATCGGCGTAGGGCCACGCGGGATTGCCGGGCCCGGCGGGGGCCATCGGCGCGGGCCCGTCCTGGGTGACGCGCGGCGGCGCGCGGCGCGAGTTGCTCGTGGATCCACCGCCCATGTAGGCCATGGCTGGCGGCGGCCTCAGCGTCTCGGCCGCCCGCGGCACCCCGCCGCGCGCCCCCGAGAGCGTGGCGTCTGCAGTCTTCTCCCGCTCGTCGGCGGTCGCCGCGCCGCCGGCCTCGGGGGTCGGCCCGCCCGCGATGGGCGCGCCGGGCAAAGCGGCCGCCGGTGATGCCGGCGCCGGCGACGGGCCTGCCGGCGGGGGCGCGGCGGTCATCGTGCGCGGCGTCGCCATGGCGGGTAACGACGCGGACGGCGGCGCGGTCGAGAGCGGCGGCGCCCCGGCCTTCGTCTGCGCGGCGGCGGCCCTCGTGGTCGGGTCGTCGCCGCGAGGCACGCCAAGGTTCGCTCCGCCGATGACGTGCCGCTCGACGGCCGACGCGAGGATGGCCGCGCTCTGGGTCGGCGGCGCGGCGTGGGCTTGCGCCGCCGCGGCGTGGCTCGCCTGGTGATCGGCCGCGACGGCGCTCGACGCAGCGCGCGGCTCGCGCGCGGCCGGGGCGTCCAGCTCGGTCCGCTCCTCGCTGAGCAGCGTCGCGAGCCGCCGGTGCCACACGCGGGCGAGCGACGGGAGGATCGAGCCGCGGAGCGCCTCGACGGTCTCCTGCGGGAGATGGAAGCGCCCGTCGCCGCGGTCCTCGACCGGAACGCCCGCGTCCGCGGCGCGCTGCAGCGCCTCGAGCACGTCGAGCGCGTCGACACGGAGGAGCGCGGCGACGAGCTCGCTCTCGAACCCCGAGCCGACGATCGCGCCGGCCCGGAGCACCCGGAGCACCTCGCCAGGCAGCTCGCGCACCGCGACCTGCGGCGGCGGCGGGGGGGGCGTGGTCGCGCTGGTCAGCGTGGTCGCGCCGTCGGCCGGCCGGAGGATCGCGTCGGCCCCGCAGGCGGCGCGCACCGCGTCGACCAGGCCGCCGGCGGGGCCGGTCGGCGCGTGCAGGCGGAAGGAGAGGACGAGCGCGACGCGGAGCGCGTCGGGGCGGGACACCACCCGGCGCAGCACGTCGAGCGTGGCAGGATCGGCGTGCTCGACCGCGTCGAACACGATCGCCCACGCGCGATCGGCCTGCTGCGTGAGGCGGTTGGCGGTCTCGATGAACTCGGCGTCCACCATCAGCTCGTGCACGTCGCCGAGGAGGCGGCGCCGGAGCCCCGCGGCGGCGCGGCTGCGCGCCTGCTCGACCGTCGGCTGCGCCCCGCCGGCGAGGCGCTCGATCTGGGTCCGCGCGTCGCGCAGCGGCCCGAGCGTCATCTCGGGGACGTCGCAGCGCACGCGCACGATCCGCAGGCCGAGCCGCGCCGGCGGATCCCCGGGGACGATGTTCAGCAAGGCCGTGTGCCGGCCCTCGGAAATGCGCTGCCAGAGCTGTTCCACGGTCCGCTCCTCTTCTCTCCAGGCGCGCACGGCCCAGAGCGGGGCGCATCGTCGTGCGCTACGGGCTCATCCGCCCCGTTCGGCTCGCTGCGGCGTACTTTCGCGCGCCCCACTCGCCTGCCTGGCGGCTGAGCCCGTATCCCACGAATCTGCCCCCCGCTCTAGTATCCCCAGAGGAACTCCGCGCGGGCGAACGCCGTGAAATAGCTCCCCGGACCGTCGCCCGCGCCAGGGAGGAGCAGCGTGTACTTGCCGGCGAAGCCGGCGGCGAACTCGCGGTTGAACGCGTAGTCGATGCCGAACGGGATGGAGACCCCGAACTGCCCCCGGTGGCAGCCCGGCTGGCCAGACGAGCCGCAGGGCGCGAGGCGCACACTGTCGTATGCGCCGGTCATGAGGCCGACGTAGGGGACCCACTGCAGGATATCGATGACGTACGTGGCGCCGGCCGATGCGCCGAGGAGCATGAGATCGCCCCCCGGATGGGACGCGGTGTTGACCTCGGCGACCGCGTTGAAGGCGTCCGTGAGCCCGTAGGCGAGGTGCAGGCTGCCGCCGATCCCCGGGTACGTCCCGCCGTCGGCGAGGAGCGCGTACCCGACGCTGGCGCCGGCGTGCCATTGCCGTTCAAAGGCGTCGGCCCGCGAGGGGGCCAGGAGCGCGAGGAGCGCGATCGCGGCGGAGGTCAGCAGGGCGACAGGGGAGCATCTCATGGTCGGTTGCGATGAGCAGCCCGGAGCGTCCCCGCGACGAACCATGGGATCGAGGGCGACGACGGCGCGCGCCGGGCGCTCGATGGGCGCGCGCGGCCGAGGCTAGCACGCGCGCCGCAGGACATGTTCAGCGGAGCTGCTCGCGGCGACGGGGGGCCCGCGACGCTCCTGCATCCTCGTCCTCGAGCTCGTCGGCGTAGATGCGCGCCGCGGGGTCGGCCGCGCCCTCGCTCGGATCGATGCGGAGCGACGGCTGGGGGAAGCGGACGGCGGCCGCCCCCGAGATCCCGGGGAAGGTGTAGAGGATCTCGCCGCGCTCGCCGATCTCGACGCCGACGTCGCCGGGCCGCTCCTTGGCGAGCTCGGTGAGCAGGGCGTCCGCCTCCGGGGCCGGCAGGTCGAGCGCGACGCCGACCTCCTGCGCCGTGAGCGGGCGCCGGCGGTGCGACGCGAGCGAGAAGATCGCCTGCACCTGGGCGTCGCGCGAGGCCTTCGCCCCGGAGCGCGAGAGCTTCCGCCCGCCCAGCAGGAGGAGCAGGCCGAGGGTGAGGGCGAGGAACCCGATCGGCAGGCCGATCGCGAGGCCGGCGATCGACCCCGGAAACAGCGCGGCCGCGCCCAGCCCGAGGAGGAGCGCCAGCGCGGTCCCGCCGATGAGGACCAGCCAGCCGAGCACGCCGGCGACGGCGCCGCCCACCCTGGACGGCTGCCCCGCCAGGCTGACCGATTTCCCCGCGAACGGTAGGCGCTCCCGACCGCACGCGGTGCAGTACGCGGCGAGCCCGCGGTGGATGACGGGCGCGTTCTTTCCGCAATGAGGACACATGAGGACTCCCCCGCGAGCAGATCTTCGCGAGCCAGGCTGTAGCGTAGGAATGAAGGCCCTCCGCCGCCAGGTGTGCGGCCGCGGGATCTCCAGGTTTTTCACGCTCACGTCGCGCAGGTCGGCGTCGGTCGGCGTCCGTCAGCGTCAGATGCCGAGATAGCGCGCGATCTCGGCGCGGGACGGGTCGGAGGCCAGGGCGCGCAGGGCGTCGTACCGGCGTTGCCATGCGGCCGCGCTGCCTTCGTCTCCGCGCCATCGCGCCGCCTCGGCGCGGGCGAAGGCGTGGTGCCGGAGCGAGAAGCGCGAGGCGTCGAGCGCGAGGAAGGCGTCGAGCCACACCTCGGGATCGCCCTCGCCGTCGCCGAGCAGCTGGGCCGACAGCGCGGCGTACGGGACGAGCGCGGGCGGCGCGTCGCCGCGCCGGCGGAGGGCGGCGTAGCGGAGCGCGCGGCGCGTGGGCGGCGGCGCGTCGCGCGCGGCGCTCCAGGCGGCGAGCGCGCGCGAGAGCGCCGGCTGGCCGTCGCGCGCCCAGGGCGCGTCGAGGCTCGCGAAGCCGACCCACGGCCAGGCGGCGGCGTGGTCCGCGGGCAGCTGGGCGGGCGGGCTGCCCTGGCGGAGCGCCGCGTCGCCCGGAGGGAGGGCGAGGGAGAGCCGGGTCCACCGCGATCGCGCGTCGAGGACGGCGAGCTCCGCGCGGGAAGGCGGCGCTTCGCCGGCGGGCGCCGGCGCGACGCCGCGCGCGGCGGCGACCTCCTCGTCGGCGAGCACGGCCGCGCGCGCGGCGTCGCGCCGGCGCCCGCGCGAGGCGAGGAGCTCGGCGCGCTGCAGGAGCACGGCCGCGCGGAGCGCCGGCGGCGCGGCGGAGAGGTCGACGCGCTCGACGAGATCGAGCGCGCGATCGCGCTCGCCGACGAGGGCCCACGCGCTCGATCGCGCGAGCGCGCGGGCCGCCTCCGGCGCGAGCTCCGGGGCGAGCGGGCCAAGGCGATCCAGCACGTCGACCGCCCGGGGCGCGTCGCCTTCGAGCGCGAGCTCGCGGGCGGCGCGCAGCGCGAGCGCTCCGGCGGCGGCGCGCAGCGCGTCGGCCTGGGACGGCGAGAGCTGGGGGGCGGCGGCCAGCTCGGCGGCGCGCGCGGCGGCGCGCGCGCGCAACGACCCGGCGATCACGGGCCTCGCGAGCCCGCGCTCCGGGAGCCAGTCGAGCGCGCGCAGAGAGCCCGCAGGCAGCGCCGTCGGCGCGCGGGGCTCCGCGCGCGCCGGGGCGCGCGGGGCGCCTGCCTCTCCGGCCGCGGATTCGTCGCCATCATCTTCCGGTTCCGGCCGCGCGAGCGCGGCGGCTTCGGCCGCGTCGAGCGTCTCGTCCTCCGCCAGCACGACGGCGAGCAGATCGCCGCGGACCTCGGGATCGAGCGCGGCCGAGGCGCCGAGCAGGTCGCGGATCGCGCGCGTCGCGCGCCGCGTCGCCTCGGCGGCGTCCTTCCGGGCGGCGGCGAGGCGGGCGCGCTGCGCGAGCCGCACCTCCACGGCGTCGGCGACGCCGGCCTCCGGGTCTTCTGGCATCGGCGGAGGCTCCACGCCGGCGCGGGCGGCGCAGGCGACGAGGACGGCGCGGACCTCGCCCCAGTTGCGCGCCATGCCGGCGTAGCGCCTCGACGCCCGGTCGTCCTGGTTGAGGGTCAGGAGTTCGACGCCGCGCTTCGCCTCGGCGCTTGCGCCGAGGCAGAGGATCGCGCCGGTGGTCGTGCGCAGATCCTCGTCGCGGGGCTCCATCGCCGCGTACCCCCTGGCGATCGCGAGCGCGCGCTGCAGGTCGCCCTCGGTGAGCGCCGCGCGGAGGGTGTGCACCCGCACGTGCCAGTCGGTCCAGCGGTCCGGCTGCGAGAGGAGCGCGCGGCGATCACCGAGCCTCGCCGCCTCGCGGCCGAGGCTCGGCGCGCCGCAGGCGGGCCCGAGCTCATCGAAGGTGATGCGCCCTGTCCCGGCGGCGACCATGGCCTGGGCCGTCGCCACCGCCTCGGTCGCGCCGGCGAGCGCCGCGGGATCCGGCCGGCCGACCGCGGCGTCGGTGTAGTCGGCGACCGCTGCGCGCACGCCGAGCTCCTCGGCCAGCGCGCTCGCCGTCCTGTAGGTCCAGGGCAGCCGCGACGGCAGCGCGAACCAGCGGATCTCGGGCCTGCAGTCGGGCAGGGCCGGGCCGCGCGGCGCCTCGATCGA
Source organism: Sorangium aterium (assembly GCF_028368935.1). Classification (NCBI taxonomy): domain Bacteria; kingdom Pseudomonadati; phylum Myxococcota; order Polyangiales; family Polyangiaceae; genus Sorangium; species Sorangium atrum. The sequence goes on from NZ_JAQNDK010000006.1 coordinate 671,314, forward strand.
GGCGAGGCACGCGGCGGCGGTGCGCGTGCCCACGAGGACCGCCGCCACGGGGCCAAGGAGCGCGAGCGCGGGCACGGCCACGGCCGCCGCGGCGAGCGCCAGGGCGAGGGGCCGCCGCCAGGGCGGCCGCGCGGGCGAGGCGTCGCGGTGGAGGGGGGAGCTCCCGTCGCGCTCGCGGGGCCGTGGGGTGGGCTGCGCGCACACGGGACGGCTTTTAGCCCACGCCACGGCCGAGCGACACTGCCTCCGCGACGCGGCGTGTTCCACATCCCGGAAGCCGGCGTCGCCCGCGGAGCGCGCGCCGTGCGACGTGCGATGTGCGATGTGCGATGTGCGATGTCGACGCGCGCCGAGCCGGCGCGCGCGGCTAGGGCGCGCTCCGGCCCTCGGCGGCGGCGACCTCCGGGGTGAGGAGCGCGCCCGCGAGATCCGTGACCGCCGACAGATCCTCGACGCAGGCGACCTCGAGATCGAGCCCGCGGGCGAGCTGCGGCGCGCTGGCGAGGGCGACCTCGGCGACGGTGAGCTTCCGCCCGGTGAGCTGGTGGAGCGACGTCACGCCGTGATCTCGGATGCCGCAGGGCACGATCAGCTCGAACGCCTTGAGGTCCACCGCGATGTTGAAGGCGAAGCCGTGCATCGTGAGCCACCGCGACAGGCGCACGCCGATCGCGCCGAGCTTCGCGATCTCGCGCGCCCACTCGGCGCCGCCCCACGCCTCTGGGGCGGCGCGATCGACCCAGACGCCGATCATGCCGTCGACGACGCCGGCCTCGACGTGGTGCTCGCGCGCGAGCAGGATCATCACCTCCGCGAGCGAGCGCACGTACCTGCGCACGTCGCAGCGGTCCGGCCTGAGATCGAGCAGCGGGTAGCACACGAGCTGGCCGGGGCCGTGGTAGGTGACGTCGCCCCCGCGCCCCGTCGCGACGAGGTCGATGTCGCGCTCGTCGAGCGCGCGGGCGTCGAGGAGCACGTTCTCGGGGTTCGCGCGCGGGCCGAGCGTGATCACGGGATCGTGCTCGAGGAGCAGGATCGTGTCGCCCATCCGCCCCTGCGCCCGCGCCTCGACGAGCTGCTTCTGCAGATCGTGGATCGGGGCGTAGCGGCGCCGGCCGATCCACACGGCGCGCGCTCGCCTCGGCCGGGGCGCCTCGGTGGTCGTCGTCGGGCCCTTCGCGGGCTGAAGGAGGTCGCGGAGCGAGGTGTTCGGCATGGCTACTCCGGGACCTTGTCGCCCCGCGCCCGCCGCTCGTCGCGGTAGGCCTCGATGTGCGTCGTGAAGGTGGCCGCGACCTCGGGGTCGAACTGCGAGCCCGAGCACCGCTCGATCTCGGTCACCGCGACCTCGTGGGGGAGCGCGCGTCGGTACGAGCGGTCGCTCGTCATGGCGTCGTACGTGTCGGCCACGGAGATGATGCGCGCGATGATCGGGATCTCGTTGCCCCGCATCCGGAGCGGGTAGCCGCGCCCGTCCCAGCGCTCGTGGTGCAGGTGCACGCCGGGGATGAGCGGGTGCAGGAACTTGATCGGGTCGAGGATGTCCCGCCCGTAGGCGGGGTGCCGCTTGAACACCTCGTACTCGTCGTTCGTGAGCTTGCCCGGCTTGTTCAGGTTGAGCACGCACCCGATCTTGCCGATGTCGTGCATGAGCGCGCTCTGCCGGACGATCTCGATCTCGTGCGGGCCGAGGCCGAGCCGCTGCGCCAGCATCACGGCGTAGACGGCGACCCGATCCGAGTGGCCCGACGTGTAGCGGTCCATCTTGTCGATCGCCTTGGCGAGGCCCTCGATCGTCTGCTGGAACGTCGCCTGGAGATCCTGGTAGAGGCGCGCGTTCTCGATCGCCGCCGCGGCGCGCGAGCCGATGATGCTGAGCAGCTTGCGCTGCCCCTCGTCGAAGCGCCTCGTCCGCGTGAACGACGCGACGGCGAGGAAGCCCATGAGCCGCTTCTGGATGCGGAGCGGCACGGCGACGAGCGACTGGAGCGGGAGCGCCGGATCCGCCGCGAAGAACCTGAGCCCCTTCATGCCCTGCTCCAGGAGCTGCGCGTCGGGGCGAAAGTGCTCGATCACGAGCGTCGGGTCGAGCCGCCCGAGGTCGGTGCCCGCCGGGATGGACGGGCCGCGGAGGTGCTGGCGCTCGAAGAAGCCCCCCTCGCCGTCGTCGAGCCAGGTCGAGATGAGGTCGCCGCACACCTCGTGGAGGCAGCTGTCGGCGACGGTCTCCAGCACCTGGTCGAGCGAGAGGCTCGCCGCGATGGCCTCGCTCACCTTGTAGAGCGACACCGCCTCGCGCAGCCGGATGTTCTCGGCGGCCATCCGTTGCTTCTCGATCCCGCGCTGGACGACGTGCACCACCTCGTCCAGCTTGAACGGCTTGAGCACGTAGTCGTAGGCGCCGCGCTTCATCGCGTCGATCGCGGTCTCGACGGTGCCGAAGCCCGTCATGATGACCGTGAGCGCGTTCGGCGCCGTCTTGCCGATCTCGTCCAGCAGCGCGATGCCGCCCATCCGAGGCATCTTGAGGTCGCTGATCACGAGGTCGTAGTGGCCCTTCGTGAGCTCGCTCAGCGCGCTGGTGCCGTCCTCCGCCGTGCGGACGTAGTAGCCCTCCATGCCGAGGAAGTCGGCCAGCATGTCGCGGATGACCTTCTCGTCGTCCACGACGAGGATGCGAGGGCGGTCTTCTGGAAACGTGGACATGCGGCCGGTAAGCCTACCAGATCCGCTCGCAGCGCATCGCCCCAAGGTGGGCGGGTCGGGCACAGGAGCCGACCCGCCTCGCAGGGGTGGCCGCGCGGCGGCGGGGGCCGCTCAGTCCTCGTCGCCGGTCGAGATGATGGGGTGCCGGATGGTCCGGGGCGACTCGTCCAGATCCGGGACGCGGATCGAGATGGGCCCGGGGCTGCGGATGGAGGGGGGAGGCGCGGACTCCGCGTCCTCGGGGCGCAGCGGGATCATCCTGCTGCTCGGCGCGGGCTCGTCGCTCGTGGTCGTCAGGACGGGCACGGCGCGCTGCTCGCCGAGGGCGTGCTTCTGCTCGAGGAAGCGGAGGACCGAGGGGCCCGTCGAGCGCTCCAGCGCGGAGCGCAGATCCCCGGGCAGCGTCGACTCGATGATCATCTTCACCCCGGTGCGGGGGTGCTCGATCTCGATGCGCACGAGGTGCACGAACGAGCGATCGAGCCCGTGCTTCTCCTCGAAGTACCGGTTCGTGGGCACGTGGCCGTAGCGCTCGTCGCCGAGGATCGGGTGCCCGATCGCGGCGAGGTGCCGCCGGATCTGGTGCGTGCGCCCGCCGTCCGGGATGACGCGGAGGATCGAGTGGCCCGAGGCGACAGCGAGGCGGCGGTACCGCGTGCGCGCCGTGTACGTGCGCGTCCCTTCGCGGAGATCGCGGGTGATCGCGCCCTTGCCCGGGGTGACGCCCTTGGCCGCGGCGAGGTAGATGAGGCGCCCCGTCTTCGTGAGCGCCTCGCCCCAGCGCGCGGCCGCCTCCTCGCTCCGCGCGAGCATGACCAGGCCGCTCGTGCCCGGATCCAGCGGGTGCACGATGATGGGCGTCGTCGTGCTGCCCGGGATGCGGGCGCACCGGGCGAGCAGCGAGCCGAGGTACTCCGGCTGCGTCGCCACCGGCTCGTGGGGGCCCTTCTCGACGACCAGCACGCCGTCGTCGTCGTAGATGACCTTCGGCGCGGGCGGGGGCGTCCGGCGGAGCGCGGCGATCGTCTCGATCTCCTCCGTGAGCGGGATCATGTCGAGCGGGGTGAGCTCCGTCGACGAGTACCCGAGGCGGCAGAAGTGATCGAGGTCGCGCGCGAGCGTGTCGGGATCGCACGAGACGTAGACGAGCAGCGGCGCGCCGAGGCGCGCGATCGCCTCGCGCGCCGTCGGGGAGACGCCGCGGCGCGGCGGGTTCACCACGATGCCGTCGAACTTCTCCGAGCTGTTGACGAGGGAGCCGACGATCTCCGCGACGTCGCCGGTGCGCACCTCCACGCGCTGGCTCAGGCCCTGGGCCTCGGCCGCGGCGCGAGCGTTCGCCGCCGCGGGCGCGAAGGACTCGACCATCAGGACGCGGTTACCGCCCTGTGCCAGGGCGAGCGAGATCGCGCCCGAGCCCCCGTACAGATCGAGGATGCGCGGCGGCTCCTTGCGCCGGGAGGCGGGGCCGAGCGCGGCCTCTCCCTCGATGACGGGCCCGTCGTTCTCGAGCGACGCGATCTCGCGGAGCAGGAGGGCGTGCACGCGCGCGGCCTGCGCGCGGTGCGCCTGCACGAACGAGCCGAACGCGGCGATGTGGTAGGTCTGCCCGATCCGGTCCTCCGCGTGCGCGGTGCCGTCGAGCACGGTCGTCTCCGGCCCGAGGATCTGCGGCGCCTCCGCGTCGTGGAAGTTCGCCGCGACGCCGATGACGCGCGGGAGCATCGGGCGGATGGCGCGGCCGGCCTCCCGCAGCTCGTCGCGCGTGCACGCGCGCTCGCGCTGCAGGACGAACGTGACCAGCACGAACGCCGGGTTGTCCTCCGTCGCTCCCACCTCCGCGAAGAGCGGCGTCCCGGGCGCGAGGTGGACCTCGCGCAGATCGAGGGCGCGGAGCACGCCGCCCCTCGCTGGATCGTACGGGAGGAGCAGCGGCCGGACCTCCGGCGGCGGCGACGCGATCAGCTCGCGCAGCCGCGAGGTGACCGCGGCGAGGGCCGGGGTGAGGACCCGGCAGCCCGGGATGTCGACGACCTCGTGATGCCCCGTGCGGCCGTACAGCCCGATCGCGCCGGAGGCGGCGACGATGAGCTTCGCTCGACCGCGGTAGCCGGTGATCGGATCGGCCGGGATGACCGAGCTCGTCTGGACCAGCCCGAGCGATGGGTAGTGCGCGGCTGCGGACACGACCCGCGCACGCTTGGTGCCGAGCTGCTCCGCGTAATCACCCGCGATGAGCGGACAGCCCGCGCACTCGACCGAGTGCGTGCACTCGATCAGCGTGTTCGGGATCTCGCCTGCCTTCAATGTTCGTCGCACGGGCCCGGACAAAACACCGCCGCCCGATCCCTCTGCGCTGGTGCTCTCGCCCAGCCCGTGCGGTCCTTCGATACCTGCGCCGGAAGCCATTCCGGGGGAGCTTACAGGGGCTCTCGGCCAGCGTCGAAGGTGTAAAGAGGAAACCGTCGAGCTTTTCGTCTGCGGCGCTCGGCGCGCCGGGGAGCGCTTTCGGATCCTGACGAGGCCCCGCGCTTTCGCCGGGGCCGCGGTATCTGCCCGGACGGTGGGCGATCCAGGCCCCGCTCGCTCCGTCGAGCCAGCCGCCAGGCGACGCAGGGGCCAATGTGGGCGATCCCTGGCGCTGCTCCTTACCTCGGGCCGCGCCGTTCGCGACATCCGTGATCGCAGCGCCCGGTCCGCCCCGCGCGCCTCGTGGGGGCGATGGTAGACTGAGCGCCTCTTGCGTCTTCCGATCGCTTTTCTCTTCGGCCTCCTGGCTGTGCTGTTCGCCCCTCCGGTGTTCGCCGGACCAGGCGACAAGGAGGCGAACCAGGGCATCAACGCGGCCAGAGGCGGCTTCTGCAAGCGGGCGATCCCGCTGCTCGAGTCCGCCGAGAGCCAGCGGCATCGCCCGAGCTCGGCGGTTCCGCTCGCCGACTGCTACGTCAAGACGGGCGAGCTGCTGAAGGCCAGCGAGATCTATCACAAGGTCGCGAGCGAGAAGAAGGCGCCCGGCTACAACGCGCGGGATGTCGCGGCCATCACATCGGCCAAGAAGAAGGCAACTCAGCTCGATGCGCGCATCCCGACGCTCGTCGTCACGCCGGCGGAGCCGTACGAGGGGCTCGTGGTCGAGGTCGACGGTGAGGTGATCAGCGAGCCGTCGACGCCGCACCGGTTCGATCCGGGCAAGGTGCTGGTGATCGTCGCCAGGGCCGAGGGCCACGAGGAGGCGTCGCAGAAGATCACGCTGAAAGAGAAGCAGCGGCGCGAGATCAAGCTGCGCCTCAAGCCGAAGCCCGGCGCGAAGAAGCCGCCGGAGAAGCCGGTCGAGAAGAAGCCGCCGGAGAAGCCGGTCGCGGAGACGCCGGTCGAGAAGAAGCCGCCGGAGAAGCCGGTCGCGAAGAAGCCACCGGGGAAGAAGCCGCCGGAGAAGCCGGTCGCGAAGAAGCCGCCGGGGAAGAAGCCGCCGGAGAAGCCGGTCGCGAAGAAGCCGCCGGGGAAGAAGCCGCCGGAGAAGCCGGTCGCGAAGAAGCCGCCGGAGAAGCCGGTCGCGGAGAAGCCGCCCACGAAAAAGCCGCCTCGCGCCGCCGAGAAGCCGGGCGAGGAGAAGCCGCGTGTCGCGACGGGCCCCGAGGAGAAGCCGAAGCCCGCCGTCGAGATGCCCGAGCCCACGCCGCCCAGCCCGCGCAGGCAGCGCGACGTGTGGCTCGGCGTAGGCTTCCAGGGCTTCTTCATCCCTCAGCTCATGTTCGAGCTCCTCGGAGAAGGGGGGCGGGACGTCCTCGTCCCGGGCGGAGACATCTCGCTGTCCACGCGGCTCGGGCGGCGGTTCGATCTCGTCTTCTCGGTCGCTTACGCGCGCTTCCGGATGCAAGAGACGCCGTTCAAGCCGAAGGGACACCCGGACACCGACTACGAGATCGTCGAGAGCGATCTCCAGGCGCTCCAGGCGGGCGTCCGCCTGGTCTGGAACATCCCGCTCGATCGGGACGAGCTGTTCGCCTTCCGCGTCGGCGCCGGCCTTGGCGTGGGCTGGACGTTCATGGGCGACCTCTACCGGACGCAGGCCTATCCCGGGGACGCGGTGCCCGGCGACGCGGGCTCCTTCGTGCCGGGGGACCCGTACCGCTATGTGAAATGCCGCGGGCCCAACAACCCGATCGGGAGCTTCCGGTACTGCAACCAGCTCGATTACGACGCCGAACACTACCCCGGCTATGTCGAGCCGAGCTGGTTCACCCGCCCCAAGGGGCGGCCTCAAGGCCTGCGGCCGCTCGTCTATCCGTGGCTCGTCCTGCCCGAGATCGGGCTCGCGCTCCGCCCGTGGGACCGCGTCGCGTTCGACCTCCGGGTCGGCGCCTCCGTGACGGGCCTGCTCGGAGGGCTCGGCATACGCTTCGCCCTGTGATGCGCGTCGCCCCGCGGGCCGCGCGGCTCAGCGAGCGAGCTTCACGGCGCGGCCGAGCTTCCGGGACAGCACGGTCTCGAGCGTGCTCCAGAGCTCGTCGCCCGACTTCTGGGCCACCCAGCGGCCCTCGGACGGCCGGTAGTCGAAGTGCCACGCGGCCCGCTCGGCGGCCATCCAGACCTGCCGCGCCGCGCGGTGGCTGTTGACGACGTACTTGATGCCGTCCTCGAACTCCAGGGTGAGGATGCCGCTCTGCAGGTCGGCCTCGACGCCGTCGGGGATCTCGTTGATCGCTCGATCCAGCGCGCGCAGCGACCGATCGGCCACGTCGTCGAACTCTCGCTCCGATAGGGGCTCTCCGCTCATGCCGATCCGCTTACAACGGCGCGCGCCGAGGCGGTACGGGGAAGCGCCGGCACCCCCTCACTCCCAGGGGACGGTGTAGAGCTTCACGTTGGTCATCGCCTTCATCGCCTCGACGACGCCCTCCTTGATCCCGATGCCGCTGTCCTTGATCCCTCCGAACGGCGACAGCTCGGACCGGTACCCCGGCACCTCGCGCACGTTCACCGTGCCGCAGCGGAGCTCCCGCACGAGCCGGTGGACGCGCCCCATGTCGTTCGTGCAGACGCCGGCCGAGAGGCCGTAGCTCGTCCCGTTCGCCACCGCGATCGCCTCGTCGATGTCCCTCACCCGCAGGATGGGCGCGTGCGGGCCGAACGTCTCGCGCTGCACGGAGGGGGCGTCCCGCGGGACGTGATCCATGACGGTGGGGCCGTACAGGGCCCCGCGGCGCTCGTTCCCGAACAGCAGCCGGGCGCCCCGCGCGAGCGTGTCCTCGGCCGCCGCCTCGAGCTGCCGCGCCGCGGCCTCGGAGATCACCGTCCCCATGTCGGTCGCCGGATCGAGCGGATCGCCCACCTTGATCTGCGCCGACGCGGCGGCGAGGCGCCCGGCGAGCTCGTCGGCGACGCGCTCGCTCACGATGAGCCGCTTCACCGCCGTGCAGCGCTGCCCCGAGTTCTTGTAGCAGCCGTACGCCGCGAGCCGCACGGCCTCGTCGAGATCCGCGTCGTCGAGCACGATGAGCGGGTCGTTGCCGCCGAGCTCGAGCACCGCGCGCCGGTAGCCGAGCAGGCCGGCGATGCGCTTGCCGATCTCGACCCCGCCGGTGAAGCTCACGAGCTCCACCGCCGGGTGGGTCACGAGCGCCCGCCCGATCTCGGCCGGATCGCCGGTCACGACGCTGAGCATGCCGGGCGGCAGCCCCGACTCGTAGAGCACGGACGCGAGGTAGATCGCGGAGAGGGGCGTCTTCTCCGACGGCTTGAGCACCATGGAGCTGCCGCTCGCGACGCTCGGCGCGACCTTGTGGGCGACCTGGTTGAGCGGGTGGTTGAACGGGGTGATCGCCGTCACCAGGCGGAGCGGCTCGCGCAGCGTGTAGCCCCGCCGGGGCTTGCCGTTCGCCGAGATGTCGAACGCGAGGCACTGGCCGTCGTCGCGGAGCGCCTCGTACGCGGAGAAGCGGAGCACGTCGACCGCGCGACGCACCTCGTAGGCCGTGTCCTTGAGGCAGAGCCCGCTCTCCCACGTGATGAGCCGCGCCACCGCCCCCGCCTGCGCCTCGATGTGCGCCGCGGCGCGGAGCAGGATCTCGCTGCGCTCGTGGCGAGAGAGCCGCGGCGGGCCGGAGGACGCGCTCGCGAGCGCCTCCAGCACCGCCTCCTCGTCGAGCCTCGGCACGCTGCCGATCACCTCGCCCGTGAACGGGTAGCGCACGAGGATGCGCTCGTCCCGGCTCACCGGTCTTCCCCCGATCAGGCACGGAAAATGGAACGCTGGTCGATCGATTGAGAGCATCGAGCCCATCCCTGTCCCCCCTTCAGGCGCTCGATCGTCGGCGCTAGGCCATGGCGGTCGAGAGTCGGTTGAGCACCAGATCGAAGACGTCCGCGTTCGACAGCGCGCTCGGCCGGCCGCGCGCGGCGTCCTCGTCCTCCTTGGCCGCTTCAGCGCCGAGGAGCCACGCGCGCTCTCCGGGCCGGAGCGGGTGGCTCGCGAGGATCGGCACCTCCGCCTCGTGCAGGCCGCCGTGCGACCTGAGCCCGCGCTGCACGGCGGAGAGGTCGTGGTAGGCCGCGCTCTTGCCGAGCACCGTGTGCCGATCGCCGAGGATCACGAGGTCGCCGATCCGATCCGGCGGCAGCGCGAAGCGCTGCGCGGCCTCCTCCCGGCTCAGGACGAGCTCCAGGCCCGGGATCAGCGCCAGGATCTGAGCGGCGCGCGCGCCGTCGTCCGGCGCGCCGAGGTACACGGTCGCGTAGGACCCGAGCGCGCCGTGGTGCACGACGTACGGGTCGGTGATCGGCAGGATCACGCGGAAGCCCGAGAGGCCGGCCTCGCGCAGCGCGTCGTCCAGGTAGCGCACGTTCGGCGAGCCGTCCTCCGCGGTCTTGTCGTTCATGCCGTGATCCGCGGTGATGCCGCAGACGAAGCCGGCGTCGAGGTACTCGCCGAAGAGGGCGTCGAAGCGGGCGTAGAACCGATCGGACATCGGTCCGCGCGGCGGCTCCTTGTGCTGCACGTAGTCGGTCAGCGACACGTAGAGCAGCGTGGCCGAGAGCCGCTCGTGGAGCGCGAGGCCCATTTCCATGGCGTAGTGGGAGATGTCCCAGTCGTAGATCGACGGGTTCTCGCGGCCGACCGCGGCGGTGATCGAGCCGATCCCGTGCTCCGGGATGGCCTGCTCGTGCGCCTTCTCCGCCGACAGCGAGATCGGGCGAGGGCCCCCCTCGCGGCACGCGCCGAGGAGCGCGCGGAGCTTGTCCTTGGCCGTGACGCAGAGGGTCCTGACGCCCGCCTGCTCCATCTTCTCGAAGAGCGTCGGCACCCGCAGGAACCGGGGATCGTTCATCGGCACCTCCTCCCCCGTGGCGGCGTCGAGGTAGTAGTTGCCCGAGATGCCGTGCACGCACGGCGGCTGGCCGGTCACGATGGACACGTTGTTCGGGTTCGTGAAGCTGGGGACCTGGCCTCGGCCGCGCACGTACAGGCCGCCGGCGGCGAGCGTGCCCGCGAGCCGCGGCATCAGCCCGTCCGCGAGCGCCTGGTCGAGGTACTCCGGCCCGCAGCCGTCGACGCAGAACACCACCGTCTTGCGCGCGGGCAGCGCGTAGCGCCGATCGCCGAGTTCGATCATGCCGAACGCTGACACGCAGCGCGCGGGCCGAGAAGGGCCGACGCTGCGCCGCCACGGGCGCTCCTCCGCCTCGAACGGCGGGCAGGGGGCGGCGATGCGTCAGTAGCCCGGCCAGGGATCGGCCGGCTTCGGAGGCGCCGGGACCGGCCGCTTGAAGCACATCACGCCTGCGTCGAGCGCCACGAGCTCCCAGCCGCCCTCGCCCCGCGCCTTGGCGATGGCGCGGGCTTCGTCCACGCCGTGCGTCTGCTCGCAGTCCTGCTCCCACCGCGGCGGGGGGACGCTCGGCATAAGCACCTGGGCGCGCACTCGCCCCGTCGCGAGCGCGACGGCCGCTCCCACCACCAGACCGCCCAGCACGAGCACGACCCTCTTGTCCATGGCGTCGGGGACATCGTGGTCCGCGCCGGGCAGGAGCGTCAAGCGACGCTCCGAGGACGTTCGGCACGCCCGGCAGGATTCGAACCTGCGACCCGCGGCTTAGAAGGCCGCTGCTCTATCCAGCTGAGCTACGGGCGCTTGGACGACAAGCGCATCTCTCGTACTGCATCGCGGACGCGGAATCGAGCGTTACGAGCGTTACGAGCGTTACGAGCGCCGGTGGGCGCGGGGAACCCCCACGCGACGTCCGCTCAGGTCGACGCATCGAGGCGTCGGACCTGCTCGCCGGTCCGGCCGTAACGCCGCTGTCGCCGGCTGTAGGTCGCGACCGCCTCATCGAACGTCGCCTCGGTGAAATCGGGCCAGAGCGTGTCGGTGAAGAACAGCTCCGCGTACGCGGCCTCGAAGAGCAGGAAGTCGCTGAGCCGCTTCTCTCCGCCGGTGCGGATGATGAGATCGGGATCCGGCATCGAGCTGGTCGTCAGGAAGTTCCGGAGCGACTTCTCGTTGATCTCCTCCGGGATGACCAGCCCGGCCCGCGCGCGGACCGCGAGCGCGCGCATGGCGTTCGCCATGTCGCGGCGACCGCCGTAGCTCAGCGCGAGCGCCAGGGTCATCTCGGTGCCCCCGGCGGTGTCCTCCACGAGCTTCTCCATCGCGCGTCGCGTCGGCGTCGGGATGTCCTCGAGATCGCCGACCACCTGCACCGCGATCCCTCGACGGATCAGCTCGTCGTGCTCCCCCTCGGCGAACTCCTGGCAGATGCGCATCAGCGCGTCGATCTCGTCCTTGGGCCTCGACCAGTTCGCCACGCTGAACGCGTAGAGCGTGAGGTACGGGATGCCGCGATCGCGGCAGGCGCGCACCGAGAGGCGCACGGCCTGCGCCCCGTGCCGGTGCCCCTGCATGCGGGGCAGCCCCCGCGCCGCCGCCCAGCGGCCATTGCCATCGAGGATGATCGCGACGTGCTTGGGGAGATTGCTGGACGTCATGGGCTTTCCTGGGTGGGGACGACGAAAGACTCTGCGCCGAGCATGGGCGCGGTAGGGGGGCCGACGGTGATGCGATTGTGGAGGTTCTGTGGAGGATGACGCAGGGGAGCTCAAGGCGCTCCGCCGACTCTGACAGTAGCGCGAGCGCTTTGACACGCGCACGCGCACGCGCTCGCTCGCCCGAAGACCACCGGCGCGCCTTCGCACCATCGATCCGGCGCGCTGTCAAACCGAGGAAACCTCCCGGAAACCAAAAGGGTTGCCGGGGAGGGCAGCATGGCGAGAGAGCTCATCCTTTCACAGGATCAGGCCCCCGGCAGCGAGAGCTTGAACTCGACCTCGGGCGGCCCGCGGTGGGTGCACTCGGCCGAGCCGCTGTGGGCCTCGGCGATCGCCTTCACGATCGCGAGGCCGAGGCCGGTGCCGCCCCGGTCGGCGCGGGTCGTCACGAAGCGGCGGAAGAGGCGGCCCGCGACGTGTCGCCCGATCTCGCCGCGGTTGCGGATCGAGATGGCGACCTGTCCGCCCACGCGAGACACGGCGATCTGGACGGGGGCCGCGGCGTCGCCGTGTGTGCGCGCGTTGTCGAGCAGGTTGTCGAGGGCGCGCGACAGCCACTGCTCGTCGCCGCGCACCGCCGCCGAGCTCGGCGCGTCGAGCTCGACGCGGCTGCCGCGCTCTCGCGCCCGCGCCGCGGCGGCCTCCGCGATCGCGACCAGGTCGACCACCGCGGCCTGCTCCACGCCGCGCGCCTCGAGGCGCGCGAGCGACAGGAGCTCCCCGAGGAGCGCCTCGATCCGCGTGGTCGCCTCGCGGATGCGCGCGACGAAGCGGGCGGCCTCCTCGGGGTCGTCGAGCGCGCCCTCGGAGAGCACCTCGGCGCTCGCGCGGATCGCGGCGACGGGGTTCTTGAGCTCGTGCGAGAGATCCGCGGCGAACGTCTCGACGAAGGGGCGGCCCTCGATCTGCCGCCGCATCGAGTCGATGGCGCGCGTCAGCCGCTGGACCTCGCGGCCCTGGGCGGGCGGCGTCGCCGCGCGCACCTCGCCCTCGCTCACGCGCACCGCGAACTCGGTGAGCGCCTCGATCGGGGTCGCGATGGTGCGGCCGATCAGGAACGACGAGATCGCGGCCGCGGCGCCGAGCACCGTGCTGATCACGAGGATCGGCGGGGCGAAGTCGGCGACCATCCGCTGCACGACGATCGTCGGCTTCACGACCTGCACGCTGCCGACGCGCTGGCCGCCGACCTCGATGGGCGCGGTCACGAAGACGGTCCCGGGCTCGCCCGGCGAGGCGCCGCGCGCCCGGAGCACGCGGCCCTCGGGATCGAGCAGCGCGATGCTCTGGGCGGTCGGGCCCTCGGCCTCGCCGTCGAGCGCGCGCACGGCCGCGAGATCGACGCCGCGCACCTCCATCTCCATCGCGGCCACGGCGGCGAACGCGGCCGCCTCGTCGCGCGCGCTGCCCTCGGCGAGCAGCGTCGCGCGCGCCTCGATGCGATCGATGACGAGCAGCCCGAGCCCGAACGCGAACGCGCCGACGATGCCGCCGAGCGCGATGAAGATCTGCATCCGGATGCTCATCCCCGCCGTCCGGGCGCGGACGAGGCGGGAGGCGAACAGCGCGACGAGCAGGATGAGCGAGACCGCCGCCGCCGCGGTGACGACGAGGCGCAGCATGCGTCAACCGCCGCCTTCCGCGGGGCCCGGCTTGTCCGCGACGCGGTAGCCGACGCCGCGCACCGTCTCGATGAGGTCGGCGTCGCCGCCGGCCTCGACGACCTTCTTCCGGAGCCCCTTCACGTGCGAGTCGATGGTCCGGTCGGTGATCGCGAACCCGTCGCCCCAGACGCGATCGATGAGCTGCGCGCGCGTGAAGACCCTGCCCGGCGCGGCGAGCATGCAGGCGAGCAGATCGAACTCGACGCGGGTGAGGTCGACCTTCTGGCCGCTCACGTACGCGCGCCGCGTGGCCTCGTCGACGACGAGCGGCAGCGGCGCCGGCGCGGCGGCGGACGGCGAGGGCCGCGCGGCCCGGCGCAGGACGGCCCGCACCCGCGCCACGATCTCCCGCGGTGAGAACGGCTTGGTGACGTAGTCGTCGGCGCCGGTCTCGAGCGCGGCGACGCGGTCGGCCTCGCCGTCGCGGCTCGACAGGACGATGATCGCGGCGCGCGCCGCGCTCCGCCGCGCCTGGCCGATCAGGTCGAAGCCGCTGCCGTCGGGGAGCATGAGATCGAGGATGATGAGGTCGGCGTTGTCGATCTCCCGCTCCGCGGCCGCGAGCGTGGTGGCGACGGTGGCCGCGAACCCGTCGCGGCGCAGGAAGTAGGCGATCGACTCGGCGATGGCCGGCTCATCCTCGACGACCAGGACCTTGGCCATGATCGGGGAGCCTAGAACGGCGCGGCGGACGCGTCGACAGGGCTGGTCGGCGGGCCGGGCCGGGCCGGCCCCGCCCCTGCGGGCGCTCGCGGGCGTCGCGATCGCCGCGTTCGCGCGCGCTCAGGCGTGCGGGATCGCCGCGTTGACGAGCTCGCGCACGACGCCGAGCAGCCGCTCGTAGTGCTCGGGGATGGGCCGCAGGCCGGCGCAGTGAACGACGAGCCCGCCAGGGCGGAGCTCGAGGTGGCCCTGGAAGCCGTGGCGGGCGAGGAGCTTGCGCAGCCGCGGATGGAACGCGCCTGCGGCCTCGCGCTGGGAGGCGGCGAAGGTCGTCACGTGGGCGTCCCAGAGCGCATCGTCGAGGGTGACCCGGGGCGGGGGAGCGCTCTCGATGAAGGCGACGCGCGTCAGAAAGTGCTCGCCGACGCGCATCGAGGCGCGGCGCTGGAGCGCCGGGTGCGCCGCGAAGCCGAGCAGCGTCCGCTCGAGGGGCTCGCTTTCGCCCTCGGCGTACCAGGGCTCGGCGATCACCGCGTGCCCGGGGTTCGCCGTCCACGTGCACGCGGACAGGTAGGCGGAGGGGGGCGCGATCGTGTCGTAGGGCTCCCAGCGGCGGAACCAGGCCTCGTCAGGGTGCGCGGTGAAGGCGAGGCGGCGCCGGGCAGCCCACGCCGCGATGTGCTCGGATCCCAGCGGAGGCGGCATGGATGGCGAGGTTAGTCCGCGCGGCGTCGCCTCGGAAGCCTCCGGCGCCACGCGACCGCGAGCGCTCCGGCGCCGAGCGAGAGCCAGGACAGCGCGCCAGCGGCCGCGCCGTTCCCGGGCGCGTCGCAGGAGCATCGGCCGTAGACGCCGACCGTCGTCGAGGTCGACTCGTCGTCGTCGTCGCCCAGCGGGCCGTCAGCGCCTCCGTGCCCTGCGGTCGTGATGGGCGCGCCGCCGGCGTCACCGGTGTCGCCGCCGCTCCCGTCTGCGCCGCGGCCGCCCGTGCCGCCGCCTTCACCGCCTTCACCGCCGCTCCCGCCTCGACCGCCGCCGCCGCCATCGCCGCCTGTGCCGCCGCCGCCGCCCGTCTCGCCGCCGTCGTCCGCGCAGCGCGTAAGATGGAGGGGACGCTTGCGCGTGCAGTCCGTCGGCGATGCGCAGCGGGGATCGGCGAGCGCCGGCGGCGCGCCTGTGCCGCCGATCTCGCCCAGGTCAGGGTAGGCGACCTCGGTCTTCTCCCACCGTCCCCCTGTGTGCTCCATCCAGCCGAACACCCGCTCCTGGTACGGAACGGCGCCGCCGATCGCCGGGTCGTAGACGCCGCGGCCCGCGTCGTAGTTGGGGTTGTTCGGGTTGTTGACGTACGCGAGCCCGTTGTAGGCCCACACGGCGCTGTACCAGTGCTCGATGAACGCGGGTTGCCGGTCGCCGATGCAGCGCGTGGCCCTCCACTTCATGGCCAGGATCTGGGTGCCGGTGGCCGCGTTGTAGGTCGGCTCCGCGGCCACGCGGCGCGGATCGAAATCCGGGCTGTCGCCGCTCCGCATGCCGCTCGTGATCTGCGAGGCGCCGTAGCCGCAGTCGAAGGAGATGATCGTCCTCGAGCTCCCCCCCGCCTGGTCCATGGGCCGGTCCGGCGCGCAGAACTGCTGCCACCCCGACTCCTGCATGGCGATCGCCTTGATCAGCTCGCAGGGGAACGTGGCGGGAACGTCGCGCCGCGCCTCGGGCAGATCGCAGCCCTGACCGAGGTTGAAGGCCGCCGGGCCGGCGTCGCCCCAGCCCGCGGGGCCCCGCGAGACGCGGTCGAAGATGGCGTTCCACTCCGCGACGGAGGGGTTGATCCCGGGCACGGCCTCGATCGCGCAGCCGCGATCGTTGTACGCGCTCGACGCCGTGAAGCAGGGGCAGTACGCGGCGCGCGCGGCCGGCGCGACCAGCGCGGCCGCGGAGAGCGCCGCGGGGATCAGGAGAAGGCGGCCCGTCACGGCTCCTCCTTCGCGGAGGTGAAGCCGGCGACGGCGATGCGCGCTCCGGGGGGCGCAGGGATCGTGGCGACCTCGCCGCTCTCCACGCGGATCGCGAAGGGGACGGCGAACGCGGACGGGTTCGTGTGCAGCGCCGCCACCCACGCCGCGTCCTGCGAGACGGCCTGGATGGCGTCGATGCCGGGGCCGAGCGGGCTGCGGACCGTGGCGCGCGCGCCGATGACGAATAAGCCGGTGGCGCGCTCGGGCGTGTACGCGAGCCCTCCGCCCGGCCAGGCATACGGTGCGAGGCCGTGGCTCGCGCTCGCCTCGAGCCGGGTGCGCTTGCCATAGGTGAGATCGAGCCGATCGATGACCCACGTGCCGGGGTCGGTCTCGTGCCGCTCCTGGAACACGAGCGCGCCCGCCGCGGCGTCGATCGAGAAATCCCGAGCGAACGGCGGGATCGACGGGGCGATCACCCGCGCCGCGCCGGAGTCGGGGTCCACGAGGACGATGTCGGCCGACGCCGGGGAGACGCGGTAGAGGACGAGCTCGCCCTTCCACTCGCCGGCGAGGAAGGCGAGGTGGCCCGTGTATCGGTGCACGGCGCGGATCGCGCCGGTGGCGAGGTCGACCTCGTCGATGGTGAGCGCGTCGACCCGGAGCTGCGCGGGGTCGTTGTCGGGCTGCGGCTCCGGGCCGGCGACGCCGCGCGAGACGAAGACGCGCCCCGCGGCGGTGACGAGCGGGCGGCTCGCGTGGACCACGCCGTCGCAGAGCGCGACGGGCTCTGCGCCCGGCTGGATCCGGAAGAGGGTCGCGTTGAACGAGCGGTCGCGGGACGGGCTCGTCTCGGCGGTCGCGACCACGAGCCGCGTTCGCGGGACGACGCGGGCCCGGACCACGGCGTCGCTCAGGTGCCGGAGCGTGGCGAGCGCGGGACCGGCCTTGGCGCCGCCGACCGGCGCGATGTGGAGCGTGGTCCGGGACGCCCCCGGAGGCGTCGCGAGGATCGCAACGCTGGGGGGAGAGGAGGGAGCAGTGGGCGCGGCGGGCGCCGCGACGGCCGTGGGCACGAGGAGACGGCCGACCCGCGAGATCGCGGGCGCAGGGGCACCGCCATCGGCGAGCACCGCCGTCATCGTACCCGTGAGCGCGGCGAGCAGCGCGCAGGGGAGCGCGATCCTGTTCAGGCGGCGCCGAGTCAGGGGCGAGCGGGCGTAGGAGCTGAAACGCACGACAGGAGAGTAGACGATGCGCCGGTGAGCGCCCGCTCGCGGGGCGGCGCTCGCTCGCCAGCCTCAGCCTTCTCGCCGTCGCGTGCGGCCGATGCGCCCGGTCACGCCGCCGTCGCGCCCAGCCGGAGGCGACGGCTCGCCAGGGAGCAGGCCCTCAGAAGCGGCCGGCCATGCCGAGCCCGGCCGCGCCTGGTCCAGCGACCGGCGTCAGCTGGATCTTGCTGGGCCACGGCTGGTTGAACCCGAGCTCCCAGATGAGGCCACCGGCGACGCCGGCGGCGCCCAACCCGAGGAGCACGCCGCCGACGGTCGCGTGCGTGCGCCCCCGATTGCCCTGCTTGGCCGTGTCCTGCGTGCAGTCCTGGCGCGACGGGCAACGGTCCTCGGCGGCGCCGATATCGGCGAAGCCGCTCGAGGTCAGGATCCCGCCGACCAGCAGCGTGACGACGCCGGCGCCCGTCGCGACCCACGGCGTATAGCCGTAGGGAGGCTGCGGCGGAGGCTCCTCCTTGGGGCGGTCCGGGATCGCCGAGGCGGTGGGGGCCGTCGGGAGCACCGGCGGCGCCGACGCGGACGCGCTCGCGCTGGCGCTCGGCGCCGGCCGGAGGGCGTTCTTGAGGTTCTGGATCTTGTCCTGGATCGTCTGCGCGTCGCTCGCGTCCGGCGTGCGGGCCAGGTACGTCTCCAGCGCCGTGATCGCCTCGCCCCGCTCGCCCTTCTTCTCGTAGGCGTTGGCGATGTTGATCAGCACGCCGTGCGCCGAGCAGTCGAGCTGGTAAGCGTCCTTCCAGTACTGGATGGCGCGATCGTAGTCAGCGCGCTCGTAGAACTGCGTGGCGGCCTTGTGCGCCCCCTTGGCGCCTTCGAGGTCGGCGGCGGTCGCCGTGCGGTAGCACTCGGGGTACTCGATGGCCGGATCTCCTGCTAAGGCCAACCCCGCGGCGAGGAATATCCCCGCGCCGAGACCGACCAGCCAAGTCCGAGACACACGCATCCGAGCCGCCCTCCGCGAGAAGTGGCCGCAGCATACTGATCCGCTTCGCCGGCAGCGAGAAAAAGGAATCATTGCCGACCTCGAGGCAATGCGTTCGGCCTTGCGACCGGCGTGGCGAACGCCGGGCGAAGCGGCGGGCAGGGGAACGGGGCCAGGAGCGCCGCCCTCGCGCCTGCGCGGCGCGAGGGCGGCCGACGCGGCCGACGCGGCCGAGCGGAACGTCGAGGGACGGTCCCGGCGCTTGCTTGGTTTCCGGTTCTGCTAGTCTCGCCCGGTGATGCTCCCCGAAAAGAAGCAGATCCTCGTCGTGGATGACGAGGCGAACCTCCGGCGCGTCCTCAGCGCCCAGCTCGGCCGGGATGGCTACGAGGTCCACACCGCCGAAGATGGCGAGGAGGGGCTCGCGTTCCTGAAGGAGCACCACATCGACCTGGTCATCACCGATCTCCGGATGCCCAAGGTCGACGGCATGGACCTGCTCCGCGCCGCGCTCCGCGACGACCCGTCGCGGCCTGTGGTGCTGCTCACGGCGCACGGGACCGTGGACAACGCCGTCGAGGCGCTCAAGACGGGCGCGTTCGACTACATCACGAAGCCGTTCGATCAGAACGAGGTGCGCGTCGTCGTGAAGAAGGCGCTCCGCACCCGCGATCTCGCGAGCGCGGACGCGACGCGGGACGTCTCCGCGGCGCTGCCCCGGGGGGGCTCCGACCGGTTCGGCATCATCGGCGAGAGCCCGCCCATCCAGGAGCTCTACGCGATCCTCGAGCGGGTCGCCGACACGCCGACCACGGTGCTCATCAGCGGCGAGAGCGGCACCGGGAAGGAGCTCGTCGCGCGGGCGCTGCACGAGAACTCCAGCCGCCGCGACCGGCCGTTCATCAAGGTCAACTGCGCGGCCATCCCGAAGGACCTCATGGAGTCGGAGCTCTTCGGCTACGAGCGCGGGGCCTTCACCGGCGCGGTCGCCTCCAAGCCGGGGCGCTTCGAGCTCGCCTCCGGCGGGACGCTCTTCCTCGACGAGATCGGCGAGATCCCGAACGAGATGCAGGTGAAGCTCCTGCGCGTCCTGCAGGAGAGCGAGTTCGAGCGCGTCGGGGGCATCAAGACCATCCACGTCGACGTCCGGCTCGTCGCCGCCACCAACCGCGACCTCAAGCGGGAGATCGCGGCGGGCACGTTCCGGGAAGACCTCTTCTACCGGCTCAACGTCGTCCCGATCGCGCTCCCCGCGCTGCGCGACCGGAGGAGCGACATCCCCCACCTCTGCGCCCACTTCGTCGCGAAGTTCAACGCGCGCCTCAAGAAGAGCATCGAGGGCATCGAGCCCGAGGCGCTCGAGCGCCTGGCCTCGCACGCCTGGCCGGGCAACATCCGCGAGCTCGAGAACGTCGTCGAGCGGGCGCTGCTCTTCGCCGACGGCGCGCGCATCCGCCTCGACGACCTGCCGGAGGAGATCCGCAGCGGCGCCGCGCCTCTGCCCGGCGCGTCGCTGCCGCTCGCGGCCGCCGCCGCGGACACCTCCGCCGCGCCGTCGACGCCCGACGGCCTCAAGGAGCAGGTGAAGGCGGCGATGAGCAAGCTCGAGCGCGACCTCATCGAGCGCGCCCTCAAGCAGACGCACGGCAACGTCACCCACGCCGCGCGGCTCCTCAAGATCTCGCGCAAGGGGCTCCAGCTCAAGATGAAGGAGCTGAACCTCCGCGAGCGCGACGCCGAGTGAGCCCGTGGGCCTCGGCGAGCAGCGCTCCGTCCGCGCACCGGGCCGCGCGCCAGGGGGGAAGGCCCTCGCCGCCGCCGCCTCGCTCGCCGGCCTCCTCGCGGCCTCTCCCGGCTGCGATCGCGGCGGCGCCCCGCCGGGCGCGGACGCCGATCTCGACGCCGCCCCGCCCTGGGACGTGAGCCAGAACGAGCCGGAGCCGCGCCCCGGCATGGCGTGGATCCCGAAGGGCGTGCTCATCGCGGGCACGCCGCCGGACCGGCTGCCGCGCATCGCCGACGAGGAGATGGCGGGCGCGCAGGTCGTGATGCACGGCTTCTACATCGACATCTTCTCGTACCCCAACGAGGTCGGCGCGATCCCGACCACGAACATCGCGCAGGACGAGGCGCGCGCGCTGTGCGAGGCGCAGGGCAAGCGCCTCTGCACGGAGCTCGAGATCGAGCGGGCCTGCAAGGGGCCGGACAACACCACGTACGAGTACGGCGACACGTACAAGGCGCCGGTCTGCGCGACCGGCCAGAGCCGGGTCCTGACGCCCAACGGGGTGAACGCCGGGTGCGTGAGCGCGTTCGGGGTGCACGATCTCCATGGCGGCGTGTGGACCTGGACATCGAGCCAGTGGCAGCGGGACAGCGGCAAGCCGGGGCTCGTCACGCTGCGCGGAGGCAACGGGCCGGCGGGCGAGCTCGTCGGGCGATGCGCCCACGGGCGCGGCGCCAAGCCGGACACGCGCCGCCCCGAGGTCGGCGTCCGCTGCTGCGCCGGCGAGGTGAACAGCTTCGAGGTGGTGCTCGATGTGACGCGCGATCGTCCGCTCCGGCTGGAGCCGCTGGTCGACCCGCGCGCGGCGGCGCAGCTCGCAGAGCTCGCGCCGGAGGAGGCGCGCAACGCGCCCCGGGCCGGGTCGGCCGCGGGGGCGTTCAGCGTGGACCGCACGTGGACCTGGCACCCCCGGGGCAACGAGGAGCTCGTGCTCGGCGGCGGCTGCGCGCGGCCGGCCGGGGTGAACGGGGCGCCGCGCAGCCGTGCCAAGCGCGCGAAGCGGGCGCGCCCGGGCGACGGGACGACGTGCGGGCTCCTCGTCGCCCGGATGCGCATGAGCGCGCCGGCGCTGCTCGCGTTCGTCCCGTCGGATCTCTGGGAGCCAACGATCGGCGAGACGGACTCGCCGCGCGAGCTCTTCCTGTACGGCGGCGATGCGCTGGGCGCCTTCCGCCGCCGAATCACCTACGAGTGGGGCAAGATCGGCGTCGCCGACAAGGAGCGCAAGCGCAAGCACAAGGGGCGCCGCGGGCTCTCGTACGACTGAGGCCCCTCGGCCCCGCGCGGCGCGCGCCGGGGCTCGCAGTCGCGACGGCTGGCGCTGGCGCGCGGCGGCACCACATTCCGGCGGCGCGCTCCGGCCCGTGGCACATTCGGCTTGCGCCCGGGCGCCTGGAAGGGCAGCGCTAGCAGCGCGCGTCGCCGCCCCGCGCCGTCCGCGCGCTCCCTCCGATGACCAGCCCGCACGACCCCGAACCGCGCGACGCGCCGAGCAAGCGTCCGGACGATCCCGCGCGGCGGCGCGCGGCTGCGCGGCGCTCGCTGCGCGCAGCCGTGGCGCTCGGCTGCGCGCGGCTCCGCGGCGCGCGCGGCGGGCGGCTCGGCCTCGCCATGGCGGCGCTCATCTCGCTGGGGTGCGGCGTCACGGCGCTCGTGCTCCGGCTGGACGACGGGACGACCTCGCTGGAGGGGCTGCTCGGATCCGCGGCGCGCGGGCTCGCGTGGGCGGCCGCTGGCCCCATCGCCCTCGCGGCGGCGCACGATCGCCCGGGGGCCGACCGCCGCGACGGCATCGAGGCGCTCGCCGCCGCGCGGGGGATCTCGCGGGCCGTGCTCCACGGCGTCCGCAGCCTCGCCGCGATGCTCGAGGTCGCGCGCGTCGTCGCGCTCCCGCTGGCCGCGCTCTCGGTGCTCGCGGCGCTCCTCTCCGGCTCGCTGCTGCTCGGCCTCCAGCACCTCGCGTTCGGCGCCGCGCTCGCCCTGTTCGGCGTGGTCTCCGGTGTGACGCTCGGCGGCCTCGCCGCGGCGAGCGGCCGCGTCGCCGGGGCGCGGGGGCGCGCCCTGTTCCTGGCGCTGACCCTCGTCCCCTGGGGGCTCGCCGATCTCGCCGGCGACTCGAGGTGGTCGATCCCGGGAGCGCTCGGCGCGTTCCTCTCCTTTGCGGCCCGCTCGGCCGAAGGCCCCGCAGGATGAGCCCGGACGCGCCCGTCGTGGTGCTCGAGGGCGTGCGCGCGCGCGACGGCGCCGGCGAGGAAGGGCGCCCTCGCGGGGGCCTCTCCGGCCTGTCGTTGGCGCTCGGCCCGGGCGTGCACGCGGTGCTCGGCGCCCCGGAGGACGGGACGCTCGCCCTCGCGGAGGTGCTCGCAGGGCGCGCGGCGCCCCTCGCCGGCCGCGTCCTCGTGGCGGGGCGCGACCCGCGCCGGAGCGCGGCGACGCGGGCGCAGATCGGCGTCCTTGCCGCCACGCCGGAGCTGCCCGACGGCGCGTCGGTGGCGTCCTGCATATCGGTCGCGCTCCGGGCCCGCGGCGCGCCCGCGATCGGCGCCGCGGCGCTCCTCGAGCCGCTCGGCGTGGCGCCGCTCCTCGCCCGCCGCGCCGCCTCGCTGAGCTTCTCCGAGGCCCGGGCGGTCGAGCTGTCGCTTGCCCTCGGGGTGCCGCGGCCGCTCCTGCTCTGCCTCGTCGAGCCGTTCGCCGACGTCGCCGTGCCGTCTCCGGAGCCGGTCCGAGAGCGCCTGCGCGCCCTCGCGGCAGCTGGCGCCTGCGTCGTGCTCGTCACGTCCTCGACCGTCGACGCGATCTCCCTCGCCGACCGCATCCACGTGCTCGATCGCGGCGTCATCGCGCGAACCGAGCCCGGCGCCGGCGAGCGCCTCGCCGCCGCCCCGGGCGCCGCCCCACCGGATGCGGGGCGGCCCGAGGTCGAGATCCACGTGCTCGTCCACGAGCGGGCGCCCGACGCGCCCGGCGCTCGCGCGCTCGCCGCGGCGCTCGCGAGCGCTCCCGCCGTGCGCGCGGGCGCATGGGAGCAGGGGCCGGCGGAGGCGTCGTCGACGCTGCGGATCCGGGCCGCGGACAGGGATGCGGCCGCGCTCGCGATCCTGGATGCGGCCGCGAGGGAGGACGTCACGCTCATCGCGATCTCCTCGCCGCCCCCGTCGATGCACGACGTGCGGGCGGCGACCGCGCTGCACCTGGCCGCCGTTCGCTCGCGCCGGCCCTTCGGCGCACCTGCGATCGAGGGCGCTGCCCCGCTGCCGGGCGCGCCCCAGGGGCCGTTCGCCGTGGCGGCCTTCGACGCACCGGCGCCGCCCGGCCCGGCAGCGCCGCCCAGCCGGCCGTCGGACGGCCCGTCCGCGCCCGCTGGCGAGCCGTTGTCGGCGCCCGGTGATGCCGCTTTCGGCGGACGGATCGGGGCCGACCCGCCGGGGGCCGACGGTTCGCCGCGCGCCGCGGAGACAGGACGCCACGATGGTGGGTGAGAGCGCATCGAGCGCCGCTGCGCGGCCGCTGCCTCCCGCGGAAGGGGGGGCCGAGCGGGGCGGGCCCGCGCTGACGGCGGTCCGCCTCGGGATGGAGATGACCCTGAGCCGCCTCCGCGCGCGGCGCCCGCTGCTGGCGTTCGGGCTCGGCGCCGCGCTCGCGCTCGCGGCCGCGGTCATCGAGGTCGCGTTCGGGTCTTCCGGGGCCGTGGACCGGGCGCTGCTCTCCACGTTCCGCCTCGCCACGCCGCTCACGATCTTCGCCCTCGCCGCCGACGCCGCCGATCGCACAACGCTGCGCGACGCGGCCTGGCCGGTGGCCCGCTTCGGCGCCCCGTCCCACCATGTCGCGCTCGGCATCGCCCTGGCCACGGCCCTCGCTTCCGCCCTCGTGGGAGCGCTGCTCGCCGCCGTCGTCGTCGCCGTCGCCCATGGTCCCGGCGCTGCGCCATTCGTCCGAGACATGCTCGTCAGTGGGTGGATCGGCGCGCTCACCGGAGCCGCCTACGCTGGCTGGTTCTCGCTCGGCGCGACCTTTTTCCGGCGCGGCGTCGGTCGCTTCGTGCCGCTCGCGGTCGATCTCCTGCTCGGTGGCTCGGCCGGGGTGATCGGCGCACTGTTGCCCCGAGGCAACGCCGTCAACCTCCTCGGCGGCCCGTCGCCGCTCGGGCTCGGGCAGCCCGCGAGCGCCGCCCTGCTCGCGTCGAGCGCCCTCGTCCTCGCGCTCGCCGCGGCGGCTCGCTGCAGGGAATAGCGCGCGGGCCGGGGCGGCGGGGCTCAGCTCGCCTTGCCCCGACCGGCTGCTTGACGTTCACGGCGATGGCGCGAGCGGCGCAAGAGGGATGGCTTCATCCGCTCGTTCACGTACTCTTCGGGGAATGACTCAGGAGCACGGGGACGACGAGGCCACCAAGGCGGTCAACGCGCCTCGATCGGTCCTGCTCGTCGGCTCGTCCGAGGCGCTGGCGGCGCGCTGCAGGGGGATGTGCCTGCGGGCTCGCGTCATGCTCATCGTCGAGAGCGACCTCGCGGCGCTGACGAACACGGCCGTGGAGCGGAAGCCGCTCGCGCTCTTGTTCCCCGACGACATCTACGCCTTCGACAGCGCGGAGTTCGACGCCTTGGCGCGCGACATCCAGGCCGCGGTGGTGACCCTCGAGCCAGGCGTCACGGACGAGGTCATCGAGGCGCGGCTCGCGGAGGCGCTGCTCCGGGCCGAGCTCCTCCGGCAGCCCGAGCCGTCGTCGAGCCGCTACGTGCTCGTGCCCGACGGCCCCCGCCGCTCCAAGCGCCGCTGACCGGCGCGCCCTTGCATGACGACGAAAAGGAGCTCCATCCGATGAGCGAGCTGCACCTCGATCCGAACGCGTCCCGCCTGACGATCCACACCCGAGCCGTGGGGATGCTCGCGCGCCTGGCGCACGACCTCGAGATCACGGCGTCCGAGCTGCGCGGTCGGGCGCGTCTCGACGGCGAGTCATGGACCGCCGAGCTCGAGATCCCCGTGGCCAGGCTCTCCGTCGCGGGGGTCCTGCGCGGCGATCGCGTCGATCCCGACGCGCTCTCCGCGGGAGATCGCGGCGACATCGAGCGGCGCCTGCGCGGCGAGGTGCTCGGGGGGACCGAGATCGTGACGGTGCGCGCCTCGGGAGCCACGCGTGACCGCGCCGAGGTGCGCGTCCAGGTCGCCTCGGGGAGCGCCGCCCTGGTGGCGCGGCTCTCCTCGCGCGATCGCGGCGACGGAGCGATCGGGGTGACGGGCACCTGTCAGCTGTCGATGGCTGCGCTCGGCGTGCGGGAGGTGAAGGGGCCGCTCGGCGCCTTCAAGGTGCGGGACGAGCTCGACGTCCTCTTCGATCTCACTCTGCGTCCGGCGGGCTAGGCGGCTCGGACGGGAGCTCGGGCGCCGCTTCGCCGCGCGGGCAGGCGCCGTGGACCTGGTAGGGCTTGCCGGCGAGCCGCTTCGCGAGCGAGGCCCCGCGCCAGGCGACGTACGCCTTGTTGAAGTCGAGCAGCTGGTCGGGGGCGAAGTAGGGGTTCTTCGTCTTGCCCAGCGTGACCAGCGTGAGCACCTGCTCCGCCACGCTCACGGGGCAGCCCTCGAGCCGGAGGGTGGTCTCGTTCCGGGCCATCGCGAGCTTGGTCGTCACCTTCACCATCTTCGCGAGGACGTCGTCGTGCTTCGCTGTGTAGGGGTCCCGCGCGCTCCGCTCCCGGTACAGGCTCTCGATGCTGACCAGCTGATCGCCGATCTTCCCTTTGTACGTCGCGCAGTCGCCGATGAAGATCACCTTCTCGCCCGGCTTCGCGTCGATGGGGCCGTCGTAGGCGCCGAACACGACGTGCATCCGCGGCATCTTCGCGTCGCACTCCTTGTCGTACTCGCGCAGGATCTCGATCGCCTCCTCGATGGCCCCTGGACAGCCGCCCCAGCAGTAGTCGGTGCGCTCGGGCTCGGGCGGAGAGCCCGCGTAGGCCGTGATGTTCGTGCCCTCGAAGTACTTCTCGACGCGGACGAGGCCCACCTTGAACCCCTTGGCCTTGTGCTTCGCCTCCTCGAGCGTCACGTCCCCCGCGATCTCGATGTCGCCGAGATCCATCGGGCCGAAGCCGCGCTCCGACGCCAGGCGGATGTGCTCGACGCTCCTCGGATCGACGCCGATGATCTGGCAGCAGACCGAGTCGAACGCGACCTGGTTGTTCCCCATGATGATGAGGCCCAGGTCGAACGGCGAGGGCGTGAGCATCCGGCCCTCGCCGGCGGTGATGGCGTCGATCGCGATGAACTGCGGCTGCACGATGTACTGGAGGTCGGCGACCTTCTCGTTCAGCCGGTGATCGTGATCGATGAGCCTGTGCCGATCGTCCTGGATCCCGATGTAGTTCTTCATCGAGAAGGTCACCGTGGTCCAGGGGTGCGATTTGAACTTGGGGCAGTTCACGAAGAAGTCGGCCCTCGCGACGGGCTCCGGCGTGAACACGTAGTCGCGCAGCCGGCCCTCGTGCGTGAGCGGGATCTCGACCTGCTGCTCTTCCTCGAAGTGGTAGTGCTTGACCCCGGTCCGGCGGAACATCGGGTAATAGCCGGCGCTCTCGTACGTCATGCGGGTCGGGAGCGTGATGCCGCACCGCTCCCCGACGGCGAGCTCTCTCACGCGCCCGTCGTCGCGATCCTTGAGCGCGCCGATCACCCCCTCGACGAACTCGGGCCGCGTGTACGCGTGCGGAAAGTGCGCGCCCGACGCGACGACGTTGGGCTTGATGAGCGTCCGGCCATGCGGGCGCAGCGAGAGCTCTTCGAGACCGCTGCGCACGATGCTGCGGATCTTCGCAACGTCATACGTCGAGCAGCGGCGCAGAATTACACGAGGGCGCGACGTAATTTTCATAGAAAGCCAGCGTATGGGTCGCGCTGAGCCATCGCAACTCTGGCCGCCGGACGAGCCACGCCGCGTTGCCCATGCAGAACGGCGTGGCGTTCGCTGCTGGACGGATCGTCGTGGCTCAGCCCGTGCGTTCGCCGCCGACGAGCCGCGCCAGCTCGGCGCGGACCTCGCGCGTCGCATCGATGAGCCGGCCTTCGAGCTCGTAGGTACGCTCACCGGGCGCTGCGCCGTTGGGCTCGGTGGGTGTGCGCAGGCGGCACCGGGCGACCTTCACCCGGATCGCCGTCCCCGTCGCTTGCAGCGAGCCCTCCACGCGCGCTCCGGGCGCCGAGGAGGCGGTCGAGTGGAGCCGCACGCGATCGCCGTCGAGCTCGACGAGCTCCGCCTCGCCGCCCTTGGACCAGGTGAGGTGCGATGTCATTCCGGCCTCCGCAGCCCGGCGCTCCGCCCGCGGGCGGCGCCGCCGCGGGCCCGCTCGATCGCCGCGCGGGCTTCGCGGGCGGCGTCCTTCTCTTTCAGGCTCTCGCGCTTGTCGACGGTCTTCTTCCCCTTCGCGAGGGCGATCTCGACCTTCACGCGGCCGTGCTTGAAATAGAGGCGGGTCGCGATCACGGTCATGCCCTCCCGCTCCACGCTCTTGCGGATCGTCTCGATCTCGCTCTCGTGCAGCAGCAGCTTGCGCGGGCGCTTCGCCTCGTGCCCGAAGGCGGCGCCGGGCATCACGGGGATGTTGACCCCCTTCAGGAACGCCTCTCCGTTCTCGATGGCGCACCAGCTGTCGGTGAGCTCGGCCGCGCCTTCGCGGAGCATCTTCACCTCGCTGCCGAGCAGCACCAACCCTGCCTCGAACCGATCGTCGAGGGTGTAGTCGAACGTCGCGCGCTTGTTGCGCACGATGAGCTTCTCCCCCTCTCGCTCTTTCTCTTTGCCAGCGCGGCTCACGCGGCCGCATAGCGCGCGCGCCGCCGCCTGTCCACACCGCTTCACGGGGCGGCGCGAGCGCGCCGCGGCTGCGCGCCGCTTCGCGCGGCGCGTCCCGCTGCGGTGGCGGCGTCATCGCTTGACGCCGATCGCCGCCGCTCGTCCAATGGTCCTTTCGCACGACCTGCCGTCGGCCTGGAGGACTCAGTGAATCGCGGACTGCGCTTTTCGGCCTGGCTCGGGGCGATCGTGGTCAGCTCTGCGCTGCTCCCCGCGTGCAGCTGCAGCTGCGGCGTCGCCGCGGACGGCGGCACCGTGGGCGGCGATGGGGGGTGGGGCGGCGACGGGCAAGGCGGCGACGGGCGGGGCGGCGGCGACGGGCAGGGCGGCGGCGATGGGCAGGGCGGCGACGGGCGGGGCGGCGGCGATGGGCAGGGCGGCGACGGGCGGGGCGGGGGCACGCAGACTCCCAGGCGCCTCGGGGCGACCGAGACGGTGACGGCCGGCGAGGTCGCGAGGAGCTCGCGCTACCGCATGGTGTTCACGCTCGGCCAGCCGACGCAGAACCAGGGCACGTCGACCTCACCCAAGGTTCGGATGCGAGGAGGGCTCATCGGAGCCAACGGGAGCTTGCCATGACGAGGAGCTGGTGATGCGGACGTCGATGATCGCGCGATGCATGACGGCATCCGCCCTGGCGGCGGGCGCGGTCATGGGCGCAGGGACCGCGGCTGCGGCGGTTCCGGCGACCATCACCCATCAGGGCCGGCTCTACGACGAGCGCGACGCGCCCATCAGCGCGACGCTCGATGTCGTGTTCGCCCTTTACGACGAGCGCGACGCTTCGACGCCCTTGTGGAGCGAGGTCCACTCGATCACGTTCGAGGACGGCTTCTTCTCGGTGCGCCTCGGCTCGATCGTCCCGTTCGAGGGAGCGATCTTCGACGGCGCCGAGCGGTACCTCGGCATCACCGTCGGTGACGATGTCGAGCTGGAGCCACGCGCGACGGTCGCGAGCGTTCCGTATGCGCTGCTTGCCGGCAATGTGAACGGCGACATCACGCCGACCTCGGTCACGGTGAACACCACGAGCGGCAACACGCTGGTGCTCGGCGAACGCGGGGTCATCGTGAACGGCGTCCTCGTGATCGACGAGAACGGCGAGTGGGTCGGCTCGCCGGCGGGGCTTCAGGGACCGCAAGGGCTGCCTGGGCCGATCGGTCCTGCCGGTGTAGCAGGCCCGCCTGGACCGACGGGCCCGGAGGGGAGGGTCGGTGCGACCGGGCCTGCGGGTGCTGCGGGTCCGACAGGGCCGGCCGGGCCGCCTGGAGCGGTCGGGCCAACGGGCGCCGCAGGTCCCATCGGGCTCACGGGGCCGGAAGGCGCGGCTGGCCCTAGAGGGCCGGAGGGCGCGGCAGGGCCCGCAGGTCCCATCGGGCCCACGGGGCCAGCAGGTCCGATGGGACCAGAGGGCCTGGTGGGCCCGATGGGGCCAGAGGGGCCGAGGGGACCAGAGGGGCCGGAGGGCCCGATGGGGCCAGAGGGGCCGATGGGCCCGAGGGGACCAGAAGGCCCGGAGGGCGCGATGGGGCCGGAGGGGCCGATGGGCCCGAGGGGACCAGATGGCCCGGAGGGCGCGATGGGACCGGAGGGGCCGATGGGCCCGAGGGGACCAGAAGGCCCGGTGGGCGCGATGGGACCGGAGGGGCCAATGGGCCCGCTCGGGCCCGAGGGGCCGATCGGTCCGATGGGACCAGCGGGTCCTGCCGGTTCGATAGGACCAGCGGGCCCTACCGGCCCGCAGGGATCCGTGGGCCCTACCGGCCCGCAGGGACCCGTGGGCCCTACCGGTCCGCAGGGACCACGCGGGTTTACCGGTCCTGCTGGTCCGACCGGGCCCCAGGGGGTCGTGCTGACGTTGACGGTCCAGGGCGTCGGTCCGTACTCCTCCCTGCCGGCCGGGAAGCCTGTCGACTTTTTCGGACCGACAGCGTTGGTGGCGGTCTCGTCGACGAGCCAGTCCATCTACGCGACCGCGCATCGGTACCTGGGCACAGACGGCTCGCCCGCGGACACCCTCAAGCTCTACATGTGCTACCAGCGGGTTCGTTCCGGGCCGTCTGGCACGGTGCTCGACGAGGTCCAGGCGGTCGGCCTCGGTATGGCAGGCGGCCGGCTTCCCGCGGAGACCCGCGTCTCCTTCGGGCTCAGCGCCGTCATCACCGGCCTCGCCGCGGGCACCTACAACATCGGGATGTGCGGCCAGACCTTCAGCCCGAACTGGACCAGCAACGACTACGGCTACCTCTCGATCGTCCTCGTCAACGGCTAGCCGCAGCGCCTGCCGGGCGCGCCCGAGCGTCGTGCGCACCCCGCCCCCGGGTCCCTCGCCACGTGCCCTGATAATTCGACGGCGCAGAACGCAATGCTGCGGCGCGCTCGGTCGGCGCGCCCCCCTCGTACGATCGTCCGCGACGATGGGCTGAAAGGGGGCTAAACACTCGCGGTTTTCACGCGGGCGTGTCCACTCCGGACGGCGTCCCCGCGGGTTCACCCTACCGCGCCTCCTATGCACTCGATCTCTCTCCGCGGCGCCCGCACGCACAACCTCCAGGGCATCGACCTCGATTTCCGGCCCGGCGAGCTCGTGGCCATCGCTGGCGTCTCGGGCGCCGGCAAATCGTCGCTCGCGCTCGATACGCTCTATTCCGAGGGACAGCGCCGGTTCGTCGAGAGCTTCAGCCCGTACGCTCGCCAGTTCCTCGAGCGGCTCGAGCGGCCGCCGATCGACGCGCTCGAGCCGGTGGCGGCCGGCGTCGCCGTCGATCGACGCGCGCCGGTCAAGAGCTCGCGGTCGACCGTCGCCACGATGGCCGACCTCGAGCCGTATTTCTGCGCGCTCTTCGCGCGCGAGGCGGTGCCTGTCTGCCCGTCCTGCGAGGTGCCGGCGGCGCGGACCGATCCGGCGCGCGCGGCCGACCTCGCCGCGAGCGCGCACGAGGGGGCGACCGCGCTCGTCACGTACCCGATCCCGGTCGCCGGAACCGAGCGGTTCCTCGACGTGCGCGAGTCGCTGCTCGCCGCCGGCTACCGGCGCCTCCTCGTCCGCGGCGAGGCGCGCGACATCGACACCGTGGCGCCGTCCGAGGCGATGAGCGGCGTCGACAAGGTCGAGGTCATCGTCGATCGCGTCCGGGTCGCCCCCCGAGAGCGCCGGCGCCTCGGCGCCGCCATCGAGGAGGCGTGGAAGGGCAGCGGGGGCGACGCCTCGCTCCACCTGCAGCGCAAGGCCGACGAGCAGGTCGGCCAGGGGGCGGGGCCCACGCGGCTCCGGCTCGTGCGCGGGCTCGCCTGCCCCTCGTGCGCGCGCGCCTTCGATCCGCCGCGCCCCGGGCTGTTCTCGTACCAGTCCCCGACCGGCGCGTGCCCCTCGTGCCGCGGCTTCGGCCGCACGCTCGGCATCGATTACGACAAGGTGATCCCGGACGCCTCGAAGTCGATCGCGGGCGGCGCGATCCGGCCCTGGAACGGCCGCTCGACGACGTGGGAGCGGAAGCTGCTCCGCGCGTTCTGCGAGCGGAAGGGCATCCGCACCGACAAGCCGTGGCGCGACCTCTCCGACGCGCAGCGCGCGCTCGTGCTCGAGGGGGAGGGCTCATGGACCCAGGGGAAGTACCCCGGGGTGAAGGCCTGGTTCCGCTGGCTCGAGACGCGCACGTACAAGATGCACGTCCGCGTGCTGCTCGCGCGCTACCGCACCTACGACGTGTGCGTCGCGTGCAACGGCAAGCGGCTCTCCCCCGAGTCGCTCCTCTACCGCGTCGGCGGCCTGGATCTCGCCGCCTGGCACGAGCTCGAGCTCCGCGACGCCCGCGCGCGCCTCGAGGCCGAGCGCCCCCAGACGGGCCAGGGGGAGATGGCGCGCCGCGAGCTCATCGCGCGGCTCGGGTACCTCGAGCGGGTCGGGCTGGGCTACCTCTCGCTCGCCCGCCAGGCGCGTACGCTCTCCGGCGGCGAAGCGCAGCGCGTCGCGCTCACCGCGGCGCTCGGCACGTCGCTGACGGGCGCGCTCTTCGTGCTCGACGAGCCGACGGTCGGGCTGCACCCGACGGACATCCCGCCGCTCATCGCGGCCATGCGCGAGCTCGCCGATCGCGGCAACGCCGTGCTCGTCATCGAGCACGAGCCCCTCGTCGTCCGGGCGAGCGATCGCGTCGTCGAGCTCGGCCCCGGCGCGGGCAAGCAGGGCGGGCGCGTCACCTTCGACGGCCCGCCCGACGGGCTCGCCGCGCGCGGCCCGCTGGCGCCGGCGCGCGCGGAGCGCCGGGCGCCGAGCGGGAAGATCACGATCCACGGCGCTCGCGAGAACAACCTCCGCGACGTCACGGTCGACGTGCCGCTCGGCGTCGTCGTGGCGATCACGGGGCCGAGCGGCTCGGGCAAGAGCACGCTGGTGAACGACGTGCTCTACCGGCACGTCGCGAGGGCGCGCGGCTACAAGGACGTCGAGGCGCCCGGCCTGTACAGGCGCATCGAGGGCACGGCCGACATCCGCACCGTCACGCTCGTCGACCAGGCGCCGCTGGGGCGCACCTCGCGGGGCAACCCTGCCACCTACACCGGCGCGTGGAACCGGATCCGCGCGCTCTTCGCCGAGCAACCGGAGGCGTCGGCGCGGGATCTCGGGCCCGGCCACTTCTCGTTCAACGTCGCGCTCGGGCGCTGCGAGGCGTGCGCGGGCGAGGGGAGCGAGACGATCGAGATGCAGTTCCTCGCCGACGTGTCGCTGACCTGCCCGACCTGCAAGGGCAAGCGGTTCCGCGACGAGGTGCTCGAGGTGAAGCTCGACGGCCGCTCGGTCGCCGACGTGCTCGACCTCTCGATCGACGAGGCGTTCGAGGTCTTCATGGGGCAGCCCGCGGTCCGGCGGGCGCTCGCGCCGCTCAAGCAGCTCGGCCTCGGCTACCTCACGCTCGGCCAGCCGCTCTCGACGCTCTCCGGCGGTGAGGCGCAGCGGCTGAAGATCGCGCGCGCGCTCGGCGAGCCCTGCGCGGGCGCGCTCTTCCTCCTCGACGAGCCGAGCGCCGGCCTTCACCCCGAGGAGGTGACGCACCTCAACGCCGCGCTCTCCGTGCTCGTGGCCGAGGGCGCGTCCGTGATCGTCGTCGATCACGATCTCGACGTCATCGCCGCGGCGGATTGGGTCGTCGATCTCGGCCCGGGCGCGGGCAGCGAGGGCGGGAGCGTCGTCGCCGAGGGGACGCCCGAGGCGGTGGCCAGGACGGCGACGCGGACCGGCGTCTCGCTGGCGGAGTGGTTCGCGCAGCGGGGCGACGGCGGCGCTCGGCGTCCGCGGCGCGGTGCGGCGGCGGCCCCTGCGGCCCCGAAGCCCGGCAAGCGCGGCGGCGCCGCCGCGCGCGCGTCGCTCGACCGGGGGCGGATCGAGGTCGAGGGCGCCCGCGAGCACAACCTCGCCGAGGTCTCGACCGTGATCCCGCACGGCGAGATCGTCGTCGTCACCGGCCCGAGCGGCTCTGGCAAGAGCACGCTCGCGTTCGACGTGGTCTTCGCCGAGGGCCAGCGGCGCTTCCTCGAGACGCTGACCCCCTACGCGCGCCAGTTCCTCCCCACGCTGCCGCGGCCGGACGTCGATCGCGTCACCGGCGTCCCCCCCTCGATCGCGCTCGAGCAGCGCACAACGCGCTCCGGCGCCAACTCGACCGTCGCGACCGTGACCGAGATCGCGCACTACCTGCGGCTGCTCTACGCCAAGGTCGGCGAGGCGCGCTGCCCGGACTGCGACGTGCCGATCGAGGCGCGATCGCCGGACGAGGTCTACCGCTCGCTCGTCTCGACGCGCGGCGCGCGGACGCTCCTCGCCCCCGCCGTCGTGGCGCGCAAGGGGACGTACCTCGACGTCTTCACCGCCGCCGCCCGGGCCGGCATCACCCGCGCGCTCGCCGACGGCGAGCCGTGCGCGACCGACAGCCCTCCTCGCCTCGACAAGCGCCGCGAGCACTCGATCGATCTCGTGATGTACGAGGGGCGCATGGACGGGCTGGATCGCGCCCTCTTCGATCGCGCCCTCTCGTTCGGTCGCGGCGCGGTCAAGCTCGTCGGCGGCCGCGGCGGAGAGCAGCTGCTCTCCACGACGCGCACGTGCCCGCGCTGCGGTGTCGGTGTCCCGGAGCTCGATCCTCGCTGGTTCTCCTTCAACACGAAGCAGGGCCGCTGCGCGTCGTGCGAGGGGACGGGCGCCTCGGACTTCGACGACGACGCGCTCGCGACGCCCGACCCGTGCGAGGACTGCGGCGGCTCGCGCCTCGCGCCGATCCCGCGCGCGGTCCGGCTCGCCGGAGAGCGTTACCACCAGGCGTCGGGCCGCTCGGTCGCGGCCGCGGCCGCGTGGGCGAGGGGGCTACAGTTCACGGGCGATCGCGCGCTGATCGCCGAGGCGCCGCACAAGGAGCTCTGCCGCCGGCTCGACTTCGTCTGCGAGGTGGGCCTCGGCTACCTCACGCTCGATCGGCGCGCGGCCACCCTCTCGGGCGGCGAGATGCAGCGCCTGCGGCTCGCGGCGCAGCTCGGCAGCGGCCTCACCGGGGCGCTGTACGTCCTCGACGAGCCGACCATCGGCCTGCACCCGCGCGACACCGACCGGCTGCTCGGCAACCTCCGGAGGCTCGCCAGCATGGGGAGCACCGTGCTCATGGTGGAGCACGACGCCGACACGATCCGCGCGGCGGATCACCTGATCGACCTCGGCCCCTCGGGCGGGCGCAAAGGCGGCCGGATCGTCGCGGCGGGGCCGTCGCGCGCGGTGCTCGCGAACCCCGACTCGCCGACCGCCCGAGCGCTCGCCGGCGAGGACGCGCTGCTCAGCGCGCGCCCGGCGCGCCCTCAGGTGCGCGAGCAGATCGAGCTCCTCGGCGCCCGCGCGCACAACCTCCAGGGGGACACGCTCCGCATCCCCGCGGGGCGGATGACGGTGATCGCCGGCGTGTCCGGCTCGGGGAAGAGCACGCTGATCCAGAAGGTGCTCTACCCCGCCGCGCGCCGCGCGCTGAAGCTGGAGGCGCCCGAGCCGGGACCGCACAAGGCGCTGCGGCTGCCGAAGGGCATCCTGCGGGCGGTGGCCGTCGATCAGTCGCCCATCGGGCGGACGCCGCGCTCGATCCCCGCGACGTTCCTTGGCGTCTGGGACGAGGTCCGCAAGCTCTACGCTGCCTGCCCCGACGCGCAGGTGCGCGGCTACGGCCCTGCGCGGTTCTCCTTCAACACGGCCTCCGGCGGGCGGTGCCCCGCGTGCGAGGGGCAGGGCGTCATCGCGCACGAGATGTCGTTCTTGCCGGACGTGACCACGCCGTGCGAGGCGTGCGGCGGCGCGCGCTTCGAGCCGGCGACGCTCGACGTGCGCTACCTCGGCCTGTCCGTCGGCGAGCTCCTGGATCTCACCGCGGAGGAGGCCGTCGAGGTCTTCGCGGCCCACCCGAAGATCCGCGCCCCGCTCTCGACGATGTGCGATCTCGGCGTGGGCTATCTCCACATCGGGCAGGGTTCGCACACGCTCTCGGGCGGCGAAGCCCAGCGTCTCAAGCTCGCGGCGGAGCTGACGGCCGGCGCGCGGCCGAAGCCCACGCTGTATGTGCTCGACGAGCCAACGACCGGCTTGCATCTGGCGGACGTGACGCGCCTGGTCCGCGTGCTCGATCGCCTCGTCGAGCGCGGCGACACGCTGGTGATCATCGAGCACCACCCGGCGGTCATCGCGTGCGCGGATCACGTGGTGGAGCTCGGCCCGGAGGGCGGCGCCGGCGGCGGGCGCATCGTGGCGGAGGGCACCCCGCGCGAGGTGGCGCGTCAGCCGACGGCGACGGGCGAGGTGCTAAAGCGGATCTTCGCGAAGGCTACCTGAGCGGGCGCGCCGCGCGAACCGGCGCGCCGTCCCAGGGAGCGCGGCTCAGCCGCCTGCGCGCTTCGCGTACTGGTACGCGGTGTAGGCGGAGATCACGTGGCAGATCCAGCCGAGCCAGCCGCCCGAGCCGATCCACAGGCCGGGGGTGACGATCAGCCAGAAAATGCAGCGCAGGAACGCGCCGTTGTAGAGCTGTCCAACGCCCGGAATAAGGAAAGAAAGCACGGCGGCGGTCCCGGATTTGCTCATGGCATCGGAACCTGATCACCGTGACCGCCCTGTCAAGCGGGCTCGTGCGACCTCGGCACGGACCCGCCGCGCCGCTGCCAGCGGCACAGCGGGCGGCGCAGGACAGCTCAGTGGCTGCCTGGCAGGACGATCCTTCGACGACCCGTCGAGGACGTGGAAGGGGTCGGCGCAGGGGTCGTCGCTGTGGCGGTAGGCGCAGGGGTCGTCGCCGTGGCGGTGGGCGTCGGGGTCGTCGCTGTGGCGGTAGGCGCAGGGGTCGTCGCCGTGGCGGTAGGTGCAGGGGTCGTCGCCGTCGGCTTGGGTTGTGTTTGCGCCGTCGGCTTCGGGGCCGCCACGGGGGCCGGCTCCGCCGCGGGAGGCTGCGGCGCGGTCGCCGCGGGGGTGGCGGCCGTCGGCGGGGGAGGCGCCGGATCGCCGGCGACCGACGCAGGCGCCGGGGGCGCCTCGATGGGCGTCAGCGCTGCGGCATCTTCGGACGACCCTCGGCTGCGGATCACGAAGAAGGCGGTCGTCAGCCCTCCGATGAGCACGAACGCGCCGATCCCGATCAGCGCGAGCGTCGGGCCGGAGCTCTTCGCGCGAGGCCGTGCGGGGATCGGCGCCGGGTACAGCGCGCCGCCACCCGGCGGCTGGGGAGCGCCGCCGGCATGAAAGCCCGGCGGTCCGCCGGCTCCAAGGCCACTCGGGGCCCCGAACGGCGAGCCGCCGTACGGGCTGGGAGGTTGGGGCGGCTGCCCGTAAGCGCTCCCAGCTCCAGGAGGGCCGCCGTAATTCGCTGTCGCACCGGGGCCGTACGGGCCGGGTGCTCCGGGCGGCGGCGCGCCGTACGGGCCTGCGGGAGCGCCGTAAGGGCCGGGCGTTCCGGGGGGCGCGCTGTTGGTCCCGCCTTCGACGAGGGTCCGCGGGACGGCTGCGCCAGCGGCGTTCGGATCATGCGGCGCGGTGCCGGGCGGCACGGGAAAGGCGCCCTGCGGCGAGTTGAGCCCTGCGAGCGGAGGCTCGCCGGGCACGGTCTTGCCAGGGCCGTACATGCCGCTCGGGGGCGCAGGCCATCCCGGCGGCGGACCGCTATTCTGGTTGCTCATCGAGATCGCATCCTACCTACCGTACGCGTCGGGCGCGTCAGTTGTTGGGTACGATGATCACGCGTCGTCGAGGCCTGTCCGGCGGCGTGGTGGTGGTCGGGTTCGTCGTCGGCGGGCTCGTCGTCGGCGGGCTCGTCGTGTTCGGCTGGGGGTTGGCCGGCGGCTGTGCGCTGGTCGGCGCGGGGAACGGGAACGGCGGCAGCGTCGACGGGATGACCCAGGGGAGCTGGGGGATGATCGTCGTCCCGCTGGGGCGTGTCGTCGGCGCCGTCGTGGTCGGCGGCGTTCCCGTCGTGCTCGGTGTGGCCGGGGGCTTCGCCGTCGTGGTCGGCCGGGGCGGAGGCTTGGCGACCACGGGCGGCTCAACAGGAGGCGGCGTCACCGCCGGGGGCGTCACGGCGGTGGGCGTCGTCGCGGGCGGGCTCGGATCCGAAGGCACCGTGTTGGCCGGCTGGAGGGTCGGAAGGGCCGGCCCCACGTCGGCCTGCTCCTTCCGGCTCAGCTCGTTGGCGATGTACAGACCGCCGACGACGGCTCCCGTGATCCCCGTGGCGAGCAGCAGGATGGCGAACAGCGAAGTCCCGCGTCGTGCGGGCCGCTGCGCGCCGTGCGCCGACGCGCTCTGCGAGATCCTCGGCAGCGGATCCATCGGCGCCGTCCCAGGGATGTAGCCCTGCGCGCCGCCGCCATACGCACCGCCATACCCTGGCGCTGGACCGCCGTTGAATCCGCCGCCCGGGACCCCGCTCCTGTCGATGAACGGCGCGCCTCCGACCGCCGTCCCTCCCGGGCGCGGCGACACATCGAACGGTCCCGGCTCGTGGCTCGTGGCAGGCACCCCCTGGGGGGGAGCGTAGGGGGCGGCGCTGACGGTCGCCGGCTGCGCGATCTGGGGATAGCCCCCTTGGGCGAAGTACGGGCCTGAGGAGGGCTCTGGCCTCGGCGTGAACCCTGGAGCCGACGCCGAGGGACCACGGGCATCCGAGGAGAAGCCGCCCATGGGGGTCGAGGGCCCGAGACCGCCCGGGGGGCCGCTCGACGCGTGCTGCGCGCCGCCGTCCTCCGGCGGAATCGTCTTGGGAACGGAGCTGGTGCGACCGTCCCCCATCGCGTTGGTCGCGGGCGCCGCTGCGGAGGGCGTGAGCATGCCGGGCGCCGCGAGGGCTGCTGCCAGGGCGGCCCCGGACGACCGCGCCATGCTGACCTCGGACGGCGCAGGGGTGAGCGCCGACGGGGCGCGGGCGGCTCGGGCGAACGGCTCCAGGGCGCTGCGGAACTCGGCGGTGGTCGCGAAGCGATCCGGCGGCGAGGCCGCCATGGCGCGGTGGATGGCGGCGCAGAGGCCGGGCGCGAGCTCCGGCGCCAGGTCGGAGAGCCGCGAGATCTGGCCCGAGAGGTAGGCCCCCGCGATCTGCTGCGGCTCATCGCCGCCGACCGGCCGGCGGCCGGCCAGCATCTCGAAGATGATGACGCCCAGCGAGAAGATGTCGGCGCGCGCGTCGACGGAGTCCGCCGAGTAGGCCTGCTCGGGCGCCATGTACTCGGGGGTGCCCATGATCACGCCGGGGCGCGTCAGCCCGCGATCGAGCTCCCCCGTGACCTTCAGCTTGGCGATGCCGAAGTCGAGCAGCTTGATGAGCGGCTCTCCCTTGGCCGTCTTCGTGATGATCACGTTGTCCGGCTTGAGGTCCCGGTGGACGACGCCCGCGCGATGGGCGGCCTCGACGCCCTCGAGCATCTGCATCGCGTACTCGAGCGCGTCGGGGTACCCGAGACGGACGCCTGCGCGGTAGAGCTCCTCGTAGAGGGTCTGGAGCGTCTTCCCCTCCAGGTACTCCATCACGATGAACGCCAGGCCGGACGCCGTCTGGTCGACGTCGCTGACGCGAACCACGTGCGCGCTCTGGATCTGCGCGGAGACGCGCGCCTCCTGAAGGAAGCGCTGCACGAGGCCGGAGCGGCGGGACAGCTCGGGGTGGAGAAACTTGAGGGCGACCGTCGTCCCCAGCACCTCGTGGCGGGCTTCGTAGACGCTCCCCATGCCGCCATCGCCGATGAGGCGCACGAGTCGGTACTTGTTGTTGATGACCTGGCCTGCCTGCGGACGCATCGATCTCCGTTGAGGGCGCTGGAGTTGCTCGGAGAGTCTCACAGGCTGGTAGACGAACGTCAGCCCCATTTGTGCGACACAGCGTCGCGATGATCGCGATCCGCCCTGCTTTTCGGCGCCGCAAGCCCCATCCATTCCCGCCCGCGTCCCGTCCAGGGCGCCCCTACGGCTGAGGTCGAACGCTCCAGCATACACGTGCCCCTGCAAGGAGCTGTGGTGACGCGATGCGTTGTCGGGGTTCGTGTGGGCGCGACAGCGCTGATGCGCGCGTGCGGGACCGAGTATACCTGGGAGCGCCGCGTGGGAGCGGCGCCGAGGAGATGCCTGTGCTGGCTGCGCCGTTGCTCGATGCCCTGATCGATCGCTCTCTCGAAGAAGACCTCGCGGGAGGCGATCTCACCACCGAGGCGTGTGTCGAGGCTTCCGCGCGCGCGACCGCGAAGGCGGTCGCGCGCAAGCCGCTCGTCGCGTGCGGGGGCGACGTGTTCCTGCGCGTCTTTCAGCGCCTGGATCGGCAGGTGGAGGGCGAGGTGCTCGTCGCGGACGGCACGGCCGTCGGCGCCGGCACCGTGCTGTGGACGGTGCGTGGCCGCGCGCGCTCGCTCCTCAGCGCGGAGCGCACCGCGCTCAACCTCGCGCAGCGGATGAGCGGCGTCGCCTCCGAGGCGCGTCGCTACGCCGAGGCGATCCCGGCCGGGTCGGGCGTGCGGATCACCGACACCCGCAAGACGACGCCCGGTCTCCGCGGGCTGGAGCGCTACGCGGTGCGCGTGGGCGGCGCGCACAACCACCGCGACAGCCTGGGGAGCGCCGTGCTCATCAAGGACAACCACATCGTCGCGGCGGGCGGCATCGCGACCGCCATCGCCCGCGCGCGGGCGCGCGCCCCGCACACGACGAAGGTCGAGGTCGAGGTCGCCTCGCTGCAGGAGCTCGATCAGGCGCTGGCCGCCGGCGCCGACATCATCATGCTCGACAACTTCACGCTGGCCGACGTCAAGGTCGCGTCCGCGCGCGTGCGGTCGGCGCAGCACGGCCGGCCTCTCCTCGAGGTCTCCGGCGGCATCACGCTGGAGCGCATCCCCGAGCTCGTCGCGGCGGGCATCGACGTCATCAGCGTCGGGGCGCTGACGCATTCGGCGCGCGCGGCCGACATCGCGCTGGATCTCTCGCTGTGAGGCGGCTCGACGGGGAGGCGATCGAGCGCGAGCTCTCGCGGCTGGGCGCGTCGTTCGGGAAGCCGCTGGCCGTGGCGGCCGAGACCGCGTCGACGAACGACGACGCGCGGAGCGCGGCCGCTGCCGGCGCCCCGCACGGGGCTGCGTTTCTGGCCGACGCGCAGACGCAGGGTCGGGGGCGCGGCGGGCGCTCCTGGCACTCTCCGCCCGGCGAGAACCTCTACCTGTCGGTGGTGTTGCGCCCGAGCCTGCCGGCGAGCCGCGTGGCCCCCATCGCGCTCGTCATGGGGCTCGCCGTCGCGTCCGTCATCGAGCGGCGGCTCGCGCCTCTTCCGTCCCGCGGCGCATCGGCCGACGGCTCCGTCGTCGAGGTGCGGCTCAAGTGGCCCAACGACGTGCTCGCCGGGGGCCGCAAGCTGGCGGGGATCCTCGTCGAGGCCCAGCTGCGCGGCGAGTCCGTGAGCAGCGTGATCGTCGGCGTTGGGCTCAACGTCCATGCGTCGAGCTTCCCGCCGGATCTGTCGGCCCGGGCCACGTCGCTCGCGATGCTCGGGATCGACGACGTCCCGCGCGAGCTCCTCGCCGCGGAGCTGCTCCAGGCGATCGGCGACGCGGCGGCGAGGTTCGAGGCAGGAGAGCTCGCGCCCTTCGCGGAGGATCTCGCCCGGATGGACTGGCTGCGCGGCCGTCGCGTCGAGGTCGCGGGGGTGGTCGGCGTCGCGGCGGGGATCGATCCGGAGGGACACCTGCTCGTCCGCGGCGCGGACGGCATCCTCCGGGCGGTGGCGGCGGGCGAGGTCAGCGTCATCTCCAGCTGAGCGCCCCGAGCCGCTTGCGTTGCGCGCTCGGCGCGGCCAAAGCTTCCGCCCCACCTCGGGTCGCCGGCGGCGCGGCGCCGCCGAGGCCGACCGAGGCTCCTCGGAGGCGTCGCTTCCTTGAAAGAAGACACCCTCGTCGTCCACGAAATCTACGCCAGCGTGCAGGGCGAATCGACGTTCGCCGGGCTGCCGTGCACCTTCGTCCGGCTCACCGGCTGCAACCTGCGCTGCGCCTGGTGCGACACGGCGCAGGCCTTCTACGGCGGCAAGCGGATCCGCCGCGGCGAGGTCCTGGAGCGCGCGCTGGCCCTCGGCACGCCGCTCGTCGAGCTCACGGGGGGCGAGCCTCTCCTTCAGCCCGGGTCGTTCCCGCTCCTCGCGGAGCTCTGCGACGCGGGCCGGACGGTCCTCGTCGAGACCAGCGGCGAGGCAGACGTGTCGCGCGTCGATCCGCGCGTGCACAAGATCATGGACCTGAAGGCGCCTGGCTCGGGGGAATCCCACCGGAACCGCTGGTCGAACCTGGATCACCTCACGCCGCGCGACGAGATCAAGTTCGTGCTCGCCGATCGGGCGGACTACGACTGGATGCGGGAAACCATCCGCGAGCGGCGCCTCGACGCGCGCGGCGTGACGCTGCTCGCCTCGTGCGTCTGGGGCAAGCTGTCGCCGAAGGAGCTCGTCCAGTGGGTGCTCGACGACGGCCTCCGCGTCCGGGTGCAGGTCCAGCTCCACAAGGTGATCTGGGGAGCGGACGCGCAGGGGGTCTGACCCGCGGGTCGCCCCCCGCGCTGCGGCTCGTGGCGGTGAGGGCGGCGTCCTTCTCTCGCAGCCTCAGCCCTCGCCGCGCACAAACTGCTCGAAATCTTCGACGTCGCGGGGCGAGCCGAGGACGAGCGGCACGCGCTCGTGGAGCGACCTCGGGACCCTGTCGAGGATGCGCTCGGCCCCCGTGCTCGCCTTTCCGCCCGCGGCCTCGAAGATGAACGCGAACGGGTTCGCCTCGTAGAGCAGCCGCAGCTTTCCCTGGCCGCCGCGATCGGCGGGGTACGCGAAGATGCCGCCCTTGAGCAGCGTCCGGTGCGCGTCCGCGACCAGCGATCCGACGTAGCGTGCGCCGTACGGCCGCCCCTCGTGCTTGCTGTCCTCCTTGATCCACGCGTTCCAGCGGCGCACGCTCTCCGGCCATCGCGCGCTGTGGCCTTCGTTGATGGAGTATGTCGAGCCGCGCTCGGGGATCCGGATGTTCTCGTGAGAGAGAAAGAACTCTCCCACGGTCGGGTCGTAGGTGAAGCCGTGCACGCCGCCCAGGCCGGTCGTGATGACGAGCAGCGTCGACGAGCCATAGAGCACGTAGCCGGCCGCGACCAGATCGCGGCCGGGGCGAAGGAAATCCGAGGGATCGGCGCCCATCTTTGCGT
This sequence comes from Sorangium aterium, assembly GCF_028368935.1. Lineage (NCBI taxonomy): Bacteria > Pseudomonadati > Myxococcota > Polyangiales > Polyangiaceae > Sorangium > Sorangium atrum. The sequence continues at coordinate 713,907 of NZ_JAQNDK010000006.1, forward strand.
CGCTCTTCCGGAGCACACCGAAGATCGTGCCGATCGAGATGTTCACGTCGATGTTGGACGAGCCGTCGAGCGGGTCCACGACGACGATGTACTTGGCCCGTGGGTCCGTGCAGAGGAGCCTCATTTCACCGAGCTCCTCGCTCACCACGGCCGCGCAGTGCCCGCGCCTTCCCAGCACGCTGAGCAGCGTCTCGTTGGCGACCTCGTCGAGCTTCTGCACGACCTCGCCCTGGACGTTGGTCTGTCCCGTGTATCCGAGCACGTTGGCGAGGCCGGCCCGCCGGACCTTGGACGTCACGAGCTTCGCCACCAGGCCGAACTGGTTCAGGAGGGAGGTGAACGCCCCTGTCGCCGCGGGGAACCCGAGCATTCCTTCGAGGATGTACGTCTCGAGCGTGATCCCGATGCGCGACGGCGCCTCCGGCGGCTTCCAGCTCAGATCCCGTTGGTCCGACATGATCCCTCCGCGTTGTCGGCGAGGACGTTACCGCCCCGCCACGTGCTCGCGCTCGCGTCCGCCGCTGTGGCCCCCGAGGCGGACCGGCGCAGTTTCGAGAATTGCGTATCCGATGCCTTCGTACAACATCCTCGGAGCGCTGGACCGCCCGCGCGTTGGGCTCGATACGTTCGTCCAAGTCCTGAAGATGCGGCCCGAGCCCGCTCGTCCGAGCACCCCGAGACACGGAGCCGCGGGCAGGGCGGGGGAGTCCACGCCCCGGGCGGGTCACGCGCTCCCGGCGCAGCAGCATCCTCGACGGAGTGATTCATGGCCCTCACCACCCGTGTAGAGCAGATCCTCTCCTGGTATGCCTCCGAGAACCCAGGCACGCTGACGAACCTCGTCCGGCTGCTCAACCATGGCGCGCTCGCGGGCACCGGAAAGATGGTGATCCTGCCCGTGGACCAGGGCTTCGAGCACGGTCCGGTGCGATCGTTCGCTCCCAACCCCGAGGCCTACGACCCCGACTACCACTTTCAGCTCGCGATCGACGCCGGTTGCAACGCCTACGCGGCGCCGCTCGGATCGCTGGAGGCGGGCGCGGCCAGGTTCGCGGGGCAGGTCCCGCTGATCCTGAAGCTGAACAACAGCGACACGCTGGCGAAGGTGGAGCAGCCCGTGTCGGCGGTGACCGGCTCGGTCGAGGACGCGCTCCGCCTCGGCTGCGTCGGCGTCGGCTACACGATCTACCCCGGGTCCGGCGCGAGAAACAGGATGTACGAGGATCTTCGCGAGATCGCCCTCGAGGCCAAGCGAAGAGGTCTGGTCGTCATCGTCTGGAGCTATCCGCGCGGCGCCGGGCTGTCGAAGCAGGGCGAGACGGCGATCGATGTCTGCGCCTATGCGGCGACGATCGCGGCTCAGCTCGGCGCACACATCATCAAGGTCAAGCCGCCGACGGCTCATATCGAGCAGGAGGAGGCGAAAAAGATGTACGAGAAATACAGCATTCCAATCCAGACGCTCGCCGACCGGACCCGGCACGTCGTGCAGGCGACCTTCGGCGGCAAGCGCGTGGTGATCTTCTCCGGCGGCGAGTCCAAGGCGACCGATGCCGTCCTCGAGGAGGTGCGCGAGATGGCCGCGGGCGGCTCCTTCGGGTCGATCATGGGGCGCAACGCGTTCCAGCGCCCACGTGCCGAGGCGCTGCAGCTCCTCGCCGACGTGATCCAGATCTACAGGTCGGCGCGCTGACGCCCCTCGATCCGACGCTCGCGCCGGGCCTCCTCGGACCCGCAGTCCGGCGGTCAGCGCTGCGCTCGGCGCTCCGACGGCGCGCCACCGAGCGCTAAGCCTGCGCGGAGCCTCGCGGAACCACGCGGAACCGCGCAGGACCGTTGTGGGACCGCGCGGCGGGAGCGGGACCGCGCGCCCGGGAGCGGGAGCGCTCTCCCGCCCGCACCTCGGGCCGACCGCCCGCGGGCATCGTCCACGTCGACGGGGTTAGCCCTTCGTGATTAGATGCCGCGCTGGACACCCTCCACATCCCGGGCTCAGGAGACCGCATGCCGATCAAATTGAACCTCGCCTCGTCCGACCCGCTGAGCATCGCCGTCGACGTCGTCGTCATCGGCGTGCCCGAAGGCGCATCGACGGGTGAGGGCGTGCTGGCGAGGCTCGTGGCGGCGCTGGGCGAGTCGGTGACCCACCAGGTCAAGCGTGACGACTTCACGGGGAAGAGGGATCAGAGCATCGATTTCGCGACGCACGGCGCGTTGAAGCCCGGCCGGGTGCTGCTGCTCGGGCTCGGGTCGGGCAAGGTCACCGACGTCGAGTGCAGGCTGCTCGCGGCGAAGGGAGCGCGCTTCGCGAACGGCGTGCGCGCCGAGAGCGTCGCGGTCGTGGTGCCCCCCGGCGTCGAGCGCGCGGAGCGGGCCGCCGCGGAGGGGCTCGTGCTCGGGGCGTACCGGTTCACCCGCTACTTCACGGGCGATCGTCGGCCCAAGGTCGAGCTCTCGCGCGGCACCGTGGTCATCGAGGGCAAGGTGGGCAAGGCGGCGCGCGATGCCGTCGCGCTCGGCCAGCAGGTCGGGGAGGCGATCTGCGTCGCGCGCGACCTCGTCAACGAGCCGCCGAACGAGGTTTATCCGGAGGCGCTCGCGCGTGTCGCGGTGGACGTGGGCAAGCAGCACCAGCTCAAGGTGACGGTGCTCGACAAGGCCGCGCTCATCAAGCGGGGCATGAAGCTCATCATGGCGGTGGGGCAGGGGAGCGCGAGGGACCCCCGGCTTGTGCACATGGTCTACGCTCCTTCCGGGAAGCCGAAGGGGAGGCTGGTCTTCGTGGGCAAGGGGCTGACCTTCGACAGCGGCGGGCTCTGCATCAAGCCGGCTCAGGGCATGGAAGAAATGAAGGGCGACATGGGCGGCGCCGCGAACGTGATCGCGCTGATGGCCGCCGTCGCGGCCGCCAAGCCGAACGTCGAGGTGCACGGCGTCATCGGCGCGGCAGAGAACATGCCCGACGGCGCGGCATACCGGCCCGGCGACATCTTCGGCTCTCTGGATGGCAGGACGGTCGAGATCATCAACACCGACGCGGAGGGGCGCCTGGTCCTCGCCGACTGCCTCGCCTATGCGCGCGCGCTGAAGCCGGACCTCATCGTCGACAACGCGACCCTCACGGGCGCGTGCGTCGTGGCCCTCGGGCCGACCGTGTCGGGCTTCTTCTCGAACCGCGAGGAGGTCGCGGAGCGCCTGCGGAGCGCCGCGAAGGCCGCGGGCGAGTCGATGTGGCAGCTCCCGCTCATCGAAGAGCTCCGCGACGGCCTCAAGAGCGACTGGGCCGACATCAAGCACACGGCCGACCGCTGGGGAGGGGCCATCACCGCGGCCTTGTTCCTGCGCGAGTTCGTGGGAGACGTCCCCTGGATTCACGTGGACATCGCCGGCCCCTCCATGGCGAGCAAGCCGTACGGCATCTTCTCCAAGGGCGGGACGGGCCACGGCGTGCTTACCTTCCTCCGCCTCATCGAAGGCTTCACCGGCTAAACCGTGCAACTCCGCCGCAAGCTCGCGCGCGCCATGGGGCGCGCCATCACCGACTTCGACATGATCGCCGACGGCGATCGGATCCTCTGTGCTGTCTCGGGGGGCAAGGACAGCTACGCAATGCACGCGCTCCTCGTCGACCTCGCGCGGCGCGCGCCGGTCCGGTTCAGCGTGATCGCGGTCAACATCGACCAAGGGCACCCTGGCTACCCGGGACACCTCCTCACCGACTACATGGCGGCGGGCGGCCACGAGTTCCGGATGATCTCCGAGGACACCTACTCGATCGTCACCGAGAAGATCCCCGAGAACAAGACGTACTGCTCCCTCTGCTCCCGCCTGCGCCGGGGCATCCTGTACCGCATCGCGCGCGAGCTCGGCTGCTCGAAGATCGCCCTCGGCCACCACCGTGACGACGCCGTGACGACGCTGCTCCTGAACCTGATCTTCGCGGGTCAGCTGAAATCGATGCCGCCGAAGCTCATCTCCGACGACGGCGACAACATCGTGATCCGTCCGCTGATCTACTGCGCCGAGGCCGAGCTCGCCGCGTTCGCCGCCGAGGAGCGGTTCCCGATCATCCCCTGCGACCTGTGCGGGTCCCAGGAGAACCTCCAGCGCAAGGCGGTGAGCCAGCTCCTCGCGGAGCTCGACGCGCGCCACCCCGGGACGCGGCAGAGCATGCTCGCCGCCCTCGGCAATGTGCGCCCGAGCCACCTCTTCGACACGGGCCTTTGGAAGCGGCTCGGGCTCGAGGTCGCCCGGGAAGAGGGGAGCGCAACCGACGAAGCAGGCGCGGGTGCGCCAGCGCCGGACGTGCTGCCCGTGGGCAACCTCCTGAGAAACCTGGCCTAGCGCTCGCTCATGAGCACGGATGCCCCCGGCGCCATCTCGATCGGCGCTCCGCGCGAGGAGGAGTCCACCGCGTCGGCCGCCGTCGATCGCGGCGGTGCGTTGACGCGCGAGGTCGACGAGGCGTCGGGCTCGGACCGCCCGGAGGCGCCGCTGCCGGGGCCGGCGCGCTTCGACCTGGGTCTGGGCGGCGGGCGCGCCCCGCAGGCGTTGCTCGCCGCGGTCGTCGCCTGGATGATCACGGTCGCGCCTGCGGGCTTCGGTCGTGGCGCGCCGGTGTTCGCCAGCATCGCCGCCGCGCTCGCCTTCCTGTGCGGCGTCGCTGCGCCGCTGCTCGCCGCCACGCACCGCCGGCTCGCGCGGCACCTCGGCATCTCCGTCTTCCTCGCGCTGGTCACGCTGACCTGGCTGCTGGCTTCTCCCTCCCTTCAGCCCTCCCGCCTCGACCCGGTCCGCGCGGCGATCGGCGCGATCGCCTGGGGCATCTTCGCGCTTTCCTGGCGCGATCGCTGGGATGTGCGGCGCCAGCCGGAGCCGGAACCGGACGCCCCTCTCCTGCAGGCCCGAGCCCACCTTCCTCCGCTCGCGACGGCGATCGTCGCGTTCGGCGCGCTCGTGAGCCTCGCGATCCTCGTGCTCGCGTGGCGCGTCCGGGACCCGGACCGCGCCCTCTTGGCCCAGGCCGTCGCGGTGGCCTGCGCTGTCGCGCTGATCACGGCGGCGTCCGGCGTCGCGGTGGCCCGTGGCCGCCGGCACACGGCCGGCGCACGGCGGCTCCCCCACCGAGCCGTTCGGCACCTGGTGGTCCTGATCGTCTTTGCCGTCCTGGGGGCGGTCGCGATGACGCTGCGGTGAGCGAGGGGCGCGGCCGTGGCCTCCCGGCTGCCGCTCCTTGGTGTCCCGCATCCCCGCCGGTTCCCCATCAAATCGCGTTACACTCATGGGCGTGTCCCGCGCAGTCGATGTGTTCGCGGTTCTGCTCCTCGTCGCCGCAGCGTTCTCCTTTGCCTTCGGGGTTCACGCGCTCGGTGATCGCCAGGATTTCAAGGCGATCTACCTCCTCGTGATCGGCGGCCTCTCGCTCAAGGCGTCCACGGAGATCCTTCGTCCCCGCGGGGGTAGCGCGTGAGCCCCGGGCGCCGAGCGATCGCGGCCGTCGCGTGCCTGTGCGCGTGTGCGGCCTGGGCTGCTCTATCGACGTCCGCGAGGGGGGCGGCGCCGCTGCCGCCCGACGTGGCGGCCCGCGTGGGCGCGAGCGACGTCGCCGTCGACTCGGTAGCTCGCATCGCGGCGGCGCAGCAGATCCCGCCTGCGCAGGCCCGGGACGCGGCGGTCCGCGACGCGCTCTGGGCCGCCGAGGCACGAGCCCGCGGCCTCGAACAGGAGCCCGACGTGCAGCGCGAGATCAGCCTGGTGCTCGCCCGTCGCATGCTCCACGGCCTGAAAGAAGAGGCGGCGAACGCCGGCCCGGTGACCGACGACGAGCTGCGCGTCGCCACCGAGCGCCACTGGCTCGATCTCGATCGTCCCGAGGGGTACCGCACCGTGCACGCCGTCGTGAAGCTCTCGGAAGACGCTGGCGAGGCCACCCGTGACAAGGCGAAGGCGATCGCCGACGCCATCCGGACGGCCGTGTCGTCTTCGCGCGAGGTCGCTCAGCGCACCGAGCCGCCCCGCGCCGCGGGGGCACCGCAACCGCCCCCCGATCCGGCTGCAGAGGCGTTCATCAGCGCCGCGAAGGGCGTCCCCGCCG